>MHDY01000165.1:0-13246 GCA_001803705.1 Nitrospirae bacterium GWC2_56_14
CTCAGGGTCCGCACCTGTTGGTCGCGATCGGCGCAGCTGAGAGAATGGGGCAATCGGGCCACGGCACCGGTGAACTCTGCTGCGGCATCCACGACCCTGTCGCGATGCCCCAGTTCATGCAGGGTGAGGTTCTTCATGTATCGCTCCCATTTGTCCACGAGCGGCTGGGGAGCCTCGTTGGTCCGAACCCACTTGGGAAAGCGGAAGGTTATCTCAAGGGTGACCGAGAAGTTATCGGTGGAACAGGCATGAGCAGCATGGTCTTTGTCGTACGCCCACGTCCAGTACCAGCTGGTAACGGAATCGTACTTCCTCCCATCGTCCCAGGTGCAGCCGTGCTGGCACATCTGGTTCCGCAGGTCTTTCTCGCTTTTCCCCCTGATCTCATAATATTCATTTTTCTCTATCACCTGCGGGGGGCGATATTTGCGGGGGGCGTGCAGCTTGTCAAGGCTTGCAAGCTCCATCCGGTCTTCGGCTGCAAATGCCGTTGTTGCCGCGAACAGAAACAGGATCGTAAGAATGCGCCTTCTCTTCATATGCTGAACCCCTTGCAGCGCTGTCTTTCTCTGCACCAGCCCCTTCTGCTCACAAGCGGTTGGGGGACGGGAACGTCAGAGCTGCGGTCCGAAGATTTTTATCCAAACGTTGTTTCCAATTTACGACTGCAGGCGTCAGGTTTCAAGAGAAAAAAGCGGGTATTGTGCATTTTTTTCCGGGGCAACGAAGGCGTATTAAGGGGTAGGCGGCATCAAATTTCATACACCGGGTGAAGGGAAGGTCTTCAAGGACAGGAAAGCCGCTGATCGAGGCTTCCGCGGTGCCGCGCGTCCCTGGGGTGTGACAGCTCAACCCTCCGGCTTTCTGCCAACCCTGGCGTTTCCCGGCAGGATATCGCGCACCAGTTGTTCCCTGATGTAGCTTTGCAAAAAGGTCCGGTCATCATCGTGCAGCTCGATGAACTTCAGTCCCATCCCCGGCTGCTGGAACGTCCTTCGTTCAAGCGTACTGCTGTACAGCACCTCCGCCGTTGCCCGTATCTCGCGGTCCGACAGGAATAGCCGAAGCGGGGTCTTTGTATGGTTCGGCGGCGGGTAATAGGTCTGCAGGAACATCCCGCCTTCGGAGATCGTCGAGGTGTATGCCTCTTCTCCGGCGCTGTCGATCCCGTCCCCCACGACAGCCTTGAGCGACAGATTGAGCCGGATATGCGCGCGGGGAGAGGCTTCCGTAGCGGCCTGGATCGCGCAGTAGAGCAGGTGGGGGTCGGCGGGCTTTGCAACACAGGCGCTGTAGCCTCGCTTCAAACAGGACGATCTGACCTCTTGATCCTCTGTTTCCGAAAGAGCGATCACCGGGACACCTCCCAGCCGGTCGTTGCTCCGTATCGCCGCAAACAGGTCCTTCCCCTGCATATGGGGAAGCGATAGCGATGAGAGAACGATGGACGGGACCGAGCGCTCCATGGTGGTCAGCGCCTCTCCGGCGCTATCGGCGGTCAGCACGACATAATGAAGCCGCATCAACAGCAATCCGTGGTAGTAGCGCATGGATGCGTTCTCGTCTACGATCAATACGGTTCTCAAGGACCTGCCCATATCCTCTGCCCTCTTTGTCGAAATGTCCATGATGACGATCCTTATGGAGGTACATGCTGCGCACGGGAGACGATCACGTGATTTCAATTTTACTATACCGAATGCGGATTGGCAAGCGCCGGTGCGGTTTAATTTCGTATATTCATATTATTTCCGTCCGAGCCGACCGCCTTCTCATGCGGCGATTTGCTCCTTTAAGTCATTCCGCGGGGACCGGCGGCTCAAAACAAGCTTGCCATGCACCATATAGATATAGTAAAGTACTTTCAGTGTTAAGTACTATTTCAGGAAAAAGCAAAGTTTCTGCTTTGTGGACGAAAATTCCTGTCAAGGAGGGACCCAATCATGGCCAAGGCTGCAAAGAAAGCATTGTCGAAGAAAACAAAGACCGTAAAGAAGACCGGGGCTGCTGCTAAAAGAATGGCGCCGGGCTCTTCACCGGCCTCGAAGAAGGGAACGCTGGGATTTACAGCGAGGACCGCCAAGGAGATCACCGCAACGTTTCGTGACAGCATCGGGTTGACGGCAAAAGTGGCTGCGGCGGTCGCCGCGGCCAGGGTGAACATCCTTGCGGCCACGGGCTATTCAGCGAGCGGCATGCGCAAGAACGCCACCTTTAATCTGGTGGTGGACGATTTCGTGAAGGCGGAGAAGGCGCTGGACAGGATCGGCGCCGAAGACATTCACGAATCGTCGATCATCATGGTCGAGACGCCGAATAAGGTGGGAGCGCTCCAGCGGGTCGCGAAGATCATTGCCGACGCGGACATCGATATCTATTATTTTTACGCCACGACCAGCTCGGGCAAGACGGCGACCTCGGTCATCAAGACCGCCAACGACAAGAAAGCCATCAAGGCGTTGCAGGAAGCGTAACAGGGCAGTCTTTATCGAAACTACCGACCATCCGCGCTCGTTAGTGAAGAATCACTTTTTCCCCAGCCCGGACGGACCGGAACATATTCGACACGAAGACACAAAGGCACGAAGGGATGCTTGGGTGTCATTGAGGCTTTATTTATCGCTAATTTTCAAGACATGCTTTGTGTCTTCGTGCCTTCGTGGCGATAAATTCTCTGTCATTTTGTGTGGAGTTTTATTCGTTCCTGTTTGTCCCGGTCAGGGTTTGATCCCGTATTTCTTCATTTTGTAATAGAGATTCCTCACCGCCATGCCGAGGAGCTGCGCCGCCCGCTCCCGGCTCCCCCCGGCCTCATGAAGCGCGCGCGCAATTGCTGCCTTCTCGGCCTCGACGACCGTATGGCTCAGGGGTTTGACCGGCCCCGGTGCGGATGCCGGGACGATCCGGCCTGCCCGCTCGCACTCGAACAAGGGCAGATGCCCTGCATCGATGACCTTTTCCGCGGGCCTCATGTTGATCATGGCCCGTCCGATGATGTTCGATAACTCCCGCACGTTTCCCGGCCACCGGTATTCCTTCATCGCGCTCATTGCCCCATCGTTGATCCGCTCCACCTGACGTCCATACTCCTGGTTCAACCGGATGAGCACGTGCTCCGCGATCTGGGGAAGGTCGTCCTTGATCTCCCGGAGCGGCGGGACCCGGATGGGAAGCACGTTCAGGCGGTAGTAGAGGTCCTCGCGGAAGGTGCGGTCCCTGATCTGCTGTTCCAGGTCCGCGTTGGTCGCGGCAATGACCCGCACGTCCACCGCGATGGGTGCGGTGCTGCCGACCCTCATGATCTCTTTTTCCTGCAGCACCCGAAGCAGCTTCTTCTGGAGCGGCGCCGTGATATCGCCGATCTCGTCAAGAAAAAGGGTCCCCTGGTCCGCCTCCTCGAAGAGGCCGCGCCTGCCCCCCTTTGCCGCGCCGGTGAACGCGCCCTCCTCGTATCCGAAGAGCTCGCTTTCCAGGAGCTGCTCGGGCAGCGCCGCGCAGTTGACGCGCACGAACTGGCCCGTACTCCTGCTGCTGCCGTTGTGGATCGCGTGGGCGAAGAGCTCCTTGCCGGTCCCGCTCTCGCCCCGGAGCAGCACCGTGGCGGGCGTTGCTGCAGCGCGCATGGCCTGCTCCTTGGCAAGAACGATTGCCGCGCTGGTACCCACGATGTCGTCCCAGGTGTAGCGCGCTTCGAGACGGCGGATCAGCTTCCGCGCCCTCGCAAGCTCGTTGGTGAGCGTCATGATCTCCGAGATGTCGTGGATCACTCCCACGCTGCCGCGGATCTTCCCCTCCACATGGATGGGCGCCACGTTCACGATCACTTCTTTTTTTGCCGGCCCCACCTTCATGCGCACGTTGCGCACGGGCTTGCCCGTTTGCAGCACCTGCAAATGCATGCTTTCGCCTTCTGCGATATCCACGGTCACGGGCTTGTGCAGCACCGTCTCCCGGGAGAGGCCTGTGATCCGCGTATAGGCCGGGTTCACGATCAGATTGTTCCCGTTCTCGTCGGCGACCGAGATCGCGTCGACCGTGGACTCGATAACCGCCTCCAGGAGGCTCCGTACGCTCCAGAGGCTCGACAGCTTGTCCGTGAGCGCCCTGAGCTCCGTCACGTCCCGGAACACGGCAACGGCGCCGATGATCGCACCCGTCCCGTCCCGCACGGGTACGCGGCTCGTGAGGATGACCACGTCCTTCAGTCGCTGCTCCTGGTTGAGCTCGGGTTTTCCCTCGGACAGGATGAGATGGAGGCGGGTGTTGGGGATCACCTCCTGGACGCGCTGGCCGATGACCGCCTCGGAACTGAGGCCCGTGATCCGCTCCGCTGCACGGTTGAACAGGGTGACGATGCCTGCACGGTCCACGGCGATCATGCCGTCGTGGGTGAGGTCGAGAATGATGTCCAGTTCGCGTGAAGTGATGGCGGTCATAGCATGCACCTGACTGATGGTACGGCATTGCCCTAACATGGACAATCCGGAATAAAAATCTTCGACAGGATAACGGGATAAAATCTGATAAAAGCATTTCATCCTGTCCATCCTGTTACCCTGTCAAACGAGTTTGATTTTTCCTACCGACCTCATTCCGGCTGCGCCTTTTCCTTCTTGAACTTCCGCGTCCCCTCATAAAGCTCATATTCCAGCAGCCGGCATTCGATGCCGCTGTTGTAGAACTGCAGGCTCCGCTTCGGCTTGAGGCTCACCTTCTTGGAGAGCGCGGGATTGCCCGTGAACACGTAGCCCATGAAGCCCCTGCACTTCTGCTTGAAAAAATCGCCGATGCCTTTGTAGAGCGCGGTAAGCTGCTCGATGTCCCCCATGCGCTCGCCGTAGGCCGGGTTCAGCACGATCACTCCCCCCCCGGCCGGTAGCGGCGTATCAGCATAATCGCAGACGCTGAAATCGATGACCTGCTCGACGCCCGCCGTTGCGGCGTTCCGCTTCGCCGCCTCGACGGCGTTGGCTTCGATGTCCGTTGCGATGATCCTGACCAACAGGGACTTTTTCATTGCCTTCTTCGCCTGGTCGCGCAGTTCGTTCCAGCGCGCTTCGTTGTATCCTTTGATATGCATGAACCCGAAGTTGTTCCGCAAAAGCCCCGGCGCGCGGTTCAAACCGATGAGCGCCGCCTCGATGGCGAGCGTGCCGCTGCCGCACATGGGATTGATGAAGGGACGGCTCCCGTCCCAGCCCGTGGCGAGCACCACCGCCGCCGCCAGGGTCTCCTGCATGGGCGCTGCCAGCGGGATCTTCCGGTACCCGCGGCGGGAAAGCGGTTCGCCTGAGGTGTCAAGGTAGATCGAGCCGCGTTCGCCGTTCCAGTAGAGATGCACCACGGTCCGGTCGCGTTCAGGGCCGGAATCAGGGCGCGTTCCCCGCTTGTCCTTGATCTTGTCCACGATGGCGTCCTTCAAGCGCAGCGTGGCAAAGCGCGAATCCCTGATCGTCGGCGTGTCCACGCTGGAGGTGATGCAGACATAGCCGTCCTCGGCAATGAGCTCCTCCCAGGCGATGGAATAGGCGGCACGGAAAAGCTCGTCCGGGGCGGCTGCCTGGAACTCCTTGAGCAGCACTAGCACGCGGTGTCCGGTCCGCAGTTGCAGGTTCAGGAGCATGGCGTTGTCCATGGTGCCTTCGGTCTCGACGCCGGAGATGCCCTCGGACAAAACCGTGAACCCCAGGTTGACAATCTCCTGTTTAAGGATGGGAGGGATGCCTTTGGGAGCGGAGATGAAAATTCTGTGTTTTTCCATGCGTCAGTATACGCTTCAGAGCGGCCCTTGTCCAGCTGAACGGCCTTTTTTGCCCTTGAATTAGGCATTTCATTCTGTTATGATGTGCGGGTTTAGGAGGCGGTGTGCAGAAGACAGACCTCACAACCAGGGCCGTTGCGGCTTTTATCGACCTCCTCATCCTCATGGGGCTGACAAGACTGCCTGATGTGATCGGTTTTCTTTCGGCATCGGGTTACCTGCTCGTCCGGGACGGCCTGCTGGAACGCCAAAGCATCGGAAAAAAACTGATCGGCCTGCGTGTCATATCGTCGGACGATCCTGAATTCGTTATCACCTACCGTGAATCGATCATCAGAAACGTTCCGCTGGTCATTGCTTACATCCTCTTTCTCCTTCCCTATGCAGGCTGGATCCTCGGCCCCGCCGTTCTCGGCATCGAGTGCCTGACCGCGCTCGGCAATGAGCGGGGGATGCGCATCGGCGACATGCTGGCACGGACCTGTGTCGTCCCGACAGCGGCGTCAGCGCAGCAAAAAACCGAAACACCGCCCCACCAGCAACAGGGCGGGTAACAGGGACGGCTCATGCACCTCCGGACCGACGTAGTGCGCAGGATGCCCTGCAGTATGCATACTTATTGATCCCGTTCTGAAAGGAGCACTTTCCAACAATGTTTATCAACACTATCATGGGCTGGTTCTCGAACGACATGGCCATCGACCTCGGCACGGCCAACACGCTGGTCTACGTGCGCGGCAGAGGCATTGTCTGCAACGAACCATCGGTGGTCGCCATTTCGGTAAAGACCGGCAAGGTCCTTGCCGTGGGCATGGAGGCCAAACGGATGCTGGGCCGCACGCCCGGCGACGTCAAGACCATCCGGCCCATCAAGGACGGCGTGATCTCGGACTTCGACATCACCGGCGAGATGCTCCGGTACTTTATCCGCAAGGTGCATAACCGCAAATCCTTTATGCGGCCGCGCATCGTCATCGGCGTGCCTTCGGGCATCACGCAGGTGGAGCAGCGCGCGGTCAAGGATGCCGCCCTCTCCTCCGGCGGACGGGAAGTGTACCTCATCGAAGAACCGGTGGCCGCGGCCATCGGCACGGGCCTGCCCATCTCGGAGCCCTCGGGCAACATGATCGTCGATGTGGGCGGCGGCACCACGGACATCGCCGTCATCTCCATGGACGGCGTGGTCTACTCGAAGGCCATCCGCGTGGGCGGCGACAAGATGGATGAAGCCATCATCAACTACATCAAGCGCAAGTACAACCTGCTTATCGGCGAGATGATGTCGGAGTCCATCAAGATGGAGCTCGGCTCGGCGTACAAAACCGACAACGAGCGCCACACCATGGAGATCAAGGGCCGCGACCTCGTTTCGGGCATACCGAAGACCCTGATCCTGGACGACGATGAGGTGCGCGAGGCGCTGGCCGAACCGGTGAGCCAGATCATGAACGCCATCAAACAGGCGCTGGAGAACACGCCTCCCGAGCTGTCCGCCGACATCGTGGACAAGGGGATCGTGCTGGCCGGCGGCGGCGCGCTGCTCAAGGGGCTGGACGTCTACATCCGTGAAGAAACTTCGCTTCCGATCATAATCGCCGAAGATCCGCTCACCTGTGTTGCCATCGGTGCGGGCAAGGTGCTCGACGACCTCGATATTCTGAAAAAAGTAATGATGTAAGAGGAAGGCGACCATGGCCGGGTTTATCAGAAAGAACAAGCGGTCCGTCGTCATTCTCATCCTTTTCGCGTTCCTGTTCTGGCTCGTTACCATCCAGGTCAAGAATGGGCGGTTCCCGTTCATGGAAAAACCCGTGCTTGCCGTGGCGGGGTTCTTCGAGCGGATCATCGCCGCACCCTTCCGGTTCCTGGGTTCTGTCGGGACCCGGTACGTTTACCTGGTGCGCACGGAGCGGGACAACGAACGCCTCAAGCAGGAGCTGGTCCGGTTGCAGATCGAGAATTCGGCTACGAACGAACTCCTCACCGAGAACGAACGATTGCGCGCCCTGCTCGACTTCAAGAAGCTGAACCCGCCCACAGCGATCACCGTGCAGATCATCGCCAAGGGCAACTCGCCCGCGTCAAACACGATCACCATCAACAAGGGTTCCGATGACGGGATCGAGAAGGACATGGCCGTGGTCGCCGAGGACGGCGTGGTCGGCAGGGTGCAAGCCGTGCTGCCCGGCACCGCGAAAGTCATCCTGCTCACCGACCCCGGAAACACCCTGGCCGTCCGCGTGCAGCGGAACCGCGAAGAGGGGCTCCTGGAAGGGAAACTGGGCCTATGCGCCCTGAAATACGTTTCCTTTTATGCCGACATCCAAGTGGGCGACCTGCTCGTCACCTCCGGCCTCGACGGTCTGTTCCCCAAGGGACTGCCGGTGGCGACCGTGCTTAACGTGACCAAGCACGAAGCCAGCGCGTTCCAGAAAGTGACGGCACGGCCGATCGTCCGCTTTTCGCGCCTGGAAGAGGCGCTGGTACTCAGAAAATGAAACCTCGCTACTATCTTGTCATTTTCCTTTTGATCATTCCTGTTCAGGCAAGTCTGCTTTCGCCAATGTCGCTGGGAGACATCAAGCCGGATCTGGTCCTGGCCCTGCTCTTTATCATCGGCCTGCTGACCGGCCCCTGGGAGGCTGCGCTTGCCGGCATGGCGCTGGGGCTGCTGCAGGACGTAAGCGCAGCCAGCCTGATCGGGCTCACCGGCTTTACCCGCGGCCTCGTCGGCCTCGGTGCGGGGTTCCTGGGCCGCAGGATGTTCGACGTCACCAGCCCGTCGACCGTGCTTTTTTTAACTGCCTTCAGCCTTGCCGAAGGCATCTTCATCGCCATCCTGCTCCAGGTGTTCTACGGGTCCGTTCCCTTCTGGAACCTGCTGTTCACCCGCCTGCTCCCCCAGGCGCTCTATACCGGGCTGCTCGGGTATTTCCTGCTG
This sequence comes from Nitrospirae bacterium GWC2_56_14, assembly GCA_001803705.1. Classification (GTDB taxonomy): domain Bacteria; phylum Nitrospirota; class UBA9217; order UBA9217; family UBA9217; genus GWC2-56-14. The sequence goes on from MHDY01000165.1 coordinate 8,703, forward strand.
CAGCCCCTCAGGAACCGGAAGATCATCCTCGCATTGAAGCGGCGCGACATCCAGAGGGAGCTGTAAATGCAACTGCAAGACAACCCGGCCGACATCCAGCGCAGACTTCCCCTGCTGGCGGCCTTTGTCATCATCTTCACCGTGGTCCTCTTTGTCCGGCTGTGGTACCTCCAGGCGGTCAAGGGAGAGTACTATCTGGAACAGGCGGAAAGCAACCGCATCAGGCCGGTGAAACTCAGGCCTCCCCGCGGCATCATGTACGACCGCAAAGGGCGCCCCATCGTTGAGAACGCGCTCACCTTCGACATCTCGCTCGTGCCCGAGGATGCGCCGGACCGTGACGCCGCGATCCGGAGCCTCGCGGACCGCCTCAAGATCAGACCCGAGGACATTCAGGCGGCGCTCGATGAAGCAGCGCCCATCCGGGGAAAGTATGAGCCGGTCAAGATCACTGAAGAAGCGGCCTGGGACCAGGTTGCTGTCGTCGAGTCGCACCAGGACGACCTGCCGGGCGCGCTTGTTGAACCGGAACACCGGCGCCATTACCCCTATGGAGGACTGGCATCACACCAGCTGGGTTATATCGGAAAAATGACCGGTTCGCAGCGCAAGAAGGACACGGGAGATATCGGACTGCTGACCGGCCAGGGCGGCCTCGAAAAGGTCTATGACAAGCTCCTGCGCGGCGTCGCGGGCAGGCGCATGATCCAGGTGAACGCAGCAGGCCGGAAGGTCAAGGACCTGGGCATCGAGGAGCCGCAGCCCGGGAACGACCTCTATCTTACGCTCGACCTCGATGTGCAGCGGGCGGCCGAGGAGGCGCTGGGCGACCGTGCCGGCGCCGTCGTGGCCATGGATCCCAACTCCGGTGAGATCATCGCTCTTGCAAGCCACCCCAACTATGATCCGAACCTCTTCCCGCGGGGCATCTCTCCCAAAGACTGGGTGAGGCTTGCGAACGATCCCGCCCATCCCCTTTACAACCGGGCGGTCCAGAGCGTCTACCCGCCGGGCTCGATCTTCAAGATCGTGGTGTCGTTGGCCGGGCTCCAGACCGGCGTTATCAAGCTTGACGACAAGGTCCATTGCAGCGGCTCTCTCAGGAGCGGCAGGCACACCTTCCGATGCTGGAAAAAGGGCGGACATGGATCGATCTCGTTCCATGACGCGCTTGTGGGGTCCTGCGATGTATATTTTTACACCATGGGCGAGCGCATCGGGTATGACATCATCGCGCAATTCGCGGGGAACCTGGGTCTTGGCAAGCTGACCGGCATCAAACTTGCTGATGAGAAAGCGGGCAACATTCCGACCACGGCGTGGAAGAAACAGCGCACCGGCGAAGCGTGGTACCCGGGCGACACCTACATCAACTCCATCGGCCAGGGTTTTGTGCAGGTCAGCCCGATCCAGGCCTGCCAGATGATCGCCGCCATTGCCAACAACGGAAAATTTTATCAACCGACCCTGCTCCGGCAGTCGCGCAACCGGGAGACCGGGGTCGTGACGCCGGTGCTGCCCGAACAGACGCGCGCGTTCAAGATGGATCCCGCAGCCCTCGCCGAGATCAGACGGGCGCTGCTCGGCGTGACGACCGAATCGAACGGAACGGCCCACGGCGCCGCGACCCCTTTCGCGACCGTGGCCGCTAAGACCGGCACGGCGCAGGTCATCGCCCAGAAGGTCGCCGGCACGAAGCTCTCGGCATCCACGCAGGACCACGCCTGGCTCGTGGCCTATGCGCCCGCGGACAATCCCCGGATCGCCGTTGCCGTGCTGGTCGAGCATGGAGGCCACGGCGGCGCGGCTGCCGCGCCGGTGGCCAGAAAAGTCATAGAGGAGTTCATGAAAAATGCTGGGACGACGGTCGCTCGCTAACCTTCCCTGGGGCCTGATCGGCCTCATCGCCCTGATTGCGCTCATCGGCCTCTCTGCCGTCTACAGCGCGACCTATACGGCCAAAGGCCCGTCCATGCTGTTCTACAAGCAGATGGTCTGGATCGCAGCAGGCATGGTCGTCATGTTCCTGATGATGCTGCCGGATTACCATACGGTGGGGCGTTACGCCTACATCCTCTATGCCGCATCGATCATCATGCTTCTCCTCGTCATGGTCATGGGAAAGACCGGCATGGGGGCCCAGCGGTGGCTCGCCATCGGCCCCTTTGCATTCCAACCTTCCGAGCTCGCCAAGCTGGCGCTCATGCTGGCCCTGGCGCGGTACTTTGCCGAAGACCCGCGTCGCGACGGGTATTCGCTGCAAGATCTCGCAATCCCGGGCGCCATGGTCCTGGTCCCGCTGCTCCTCGTCTTAAAGCAACCCGACCTCGGCACGGCCATGATGCTGCTGCTCACGTCTTCCCTCATGGTTATGATCGCCGGCGTCCATTTCCGCTCGGTCGTCACGATCGTCCTGATCGCCGCCGTGGTCGCCGCTTCGGTCTTCCTGGTGCCGCCGGTGCGGCATAAGGTCTGGGGCTCGCTCAAACCCTACCAGCAGAACCGGATCAAGGCCTTCATCAATCCCAGCTCAGACCCGCTGGGCAGCGGCTATCATGCGAACCAGTCGAAGATCGCCGTGGGCTCCGGCCAGATCACGGGCAAGGGCTTCCGTCAGGGGACCCAGAGCCAGATGGCCTTCCTGCCCGAACGCCACACGGACTTTATCTTTGCCGTGATCTCCGAGGAGCACGGCTTTATGGGTTCGGGCCTCATGATCATCCTTTACCTTATCCTGCTGCTCATCGGCGTTGACACTGCCCGGAACGCCAAGGACCGCATGGGCGCGTTGATGGCGGCCGGCGTCGTCTCCATGATCACGATCTACGTGTTCATCAACGTCGGCATGTCCGCCGGCATCGTGCCGGTGGTAGGCGTTCCGCTCCCGCTGGTAAGCTACGGCGGCACCTCGGTCATCACCACCTTCCTCGCCCTCGGATTGCTCTTGAATATCCAGACCCGAAGGTTTATGCTGTTCTACTAAAATCAGGGTACAGGGGTCAGGGTACAGGGTTCAGGAACTGCTAAAACAGTACTTAACCCCGCCCCTACTGAACCCTGACCCCTGTACCCTGAACCCTGCCCCTCAAGGAGTCCCATGCTCGAAGACTTTCTGCCGCTGGTGACCAAACCGGCACGGTACATCAACAACGAGATCCACAGCGTGCACAAGGACTTTGCGGCCGTGCGGACCAAGGTCTGCCTGTTCTTCCCCGATACCTACGAGGTCGGCATGTCGCACCTGGGCATCAGGATCCTGTACCAGGTATTGAACAGCAGGGATGACACAGCCTGCGAGCGTGTTTTCTCGCCCTGGACGGATTACGAGGAGAAGCTCCGCGCATCGGGAAGACCGCTCACCAGCCTTGAGTCGAACCTCCCGCTGTCGGCATTCGACATCATCGGCGTCACGCTGCAGTACGAACTGTCTTACTCCAACATCCTCGTGGGGCTGGAACTGGGGCGGGTTCCTGTCAGGTCCGCTGACCGCACTGATGACCATCCCATCGTCATCGCCGGCGGACCCTGCGCCGTGAACCCCATGCCGCTGTCCTCATTCATCGATGCCTTCTTTATCGGCGAAGCTGAAGAGGCCATGCACGAGATCGTCGAACTGCGCCAAAAGCATCCCAGCAGGAAGGCGTTCCTTGCGGCGCTGTCGGGCTGCGAAGGGTTCTACGTGCCGGCCCTCGGTGCGCAGACCGTAAAACGGCGCGTGATCCGGGACCTCGAGTCCACGGTCTGGCCCAGCCAACCGCTCATTCCGCTGCTCAAGCCGGTGCACGACCGGGTCACGGTCGAGGTCGCCCGGGGATGCATCCGCGGCTGCCGCTTCTGCCAGGCAGGCATCATCTACCGGCCCTACCGCGAGCGGAGCCCCGAGCGCGTCAAGGACCTTCTGCAGCAATCCATCGAATGTACGGGCTTTGACGAACTGTCGCTGGCGTCGCTCTCGACCGGCGACTACTCCGCGATCCAACCGCTCATGGAGGACCTCGTTCAGCGCTACCGGGCAAGCAGGGTCTCGATCTCGCTCCCGTCGCTCCGCATCGGCACGCTCACGCCGGAAATGATCCGCGCTGTTGCCGGCGTGCGCAAAAGCGGCTTCACCCTGGCGCCTGAAGCAGGATCCGAACGTCTCCGATGCGTGATCAACAAGCCGCTGGCGGAACAGGACCTCCTGGACGCAGCAGCCGTCATCTTCTCGAGCGGCTGGAGCGTGCTGAAGCTGTACTTCATGATCGGCATGCCCACCGAGACCGACGAGGACCTGGACGGCATCATCCGGCTCGTCACCAATATTTTTGCTGTTGGCAAGCGCGAGTCGCGGCGGCACATCCAGATCAATGTCAGCGTCTCGACCTTTGTGCCGAAGCCGCATACGCCCTTCCAGTGGTTCGGCCAGGCCACGCGCGAAGAGATCAAGGCAAAGCAGGCCTACCTCGAACGGGGGCTCAGAAAAAAAGGCATCGCGCTCAAGCCGCACCATGCGGAAACGAGCGTGCTCGAAGGCGCGTTCGCGCGCGGCGATGCCGCCATCGGCA
>MHDY01000165.1:13284-16835 GCA_001803705.1 Nitrospirae bacterium GWC2_56_14
GACGGCTGGACAGAGTGTTTCGACTTTAAGAAATGGACCGAGGCGTTTCGGATCTGCGGGCTCGACCCCGCAACTTACGCGAGCCGAAGCTTCGGCCTTGATGAGCAGTTGCCCTGGCATTTCGTGCAAACCGGGATAACGCAGGAGTTCCTGAAACGGGAGTACAACCGGGCGATCAAGGCGGAAGTGACACCCAACTGCCGCACCAAGTGCGAAGCCTGCGGCATGGCATGCAAGGACGGCGGCAGAGAGACCTTCGGCAAGCCGGCAAAGGCGTTTACCGCCGCACCAACACTTCCTCCGGCAAGCACCGCGGTCCCCTCAGGAGAAGCGCTCATCACCAGGATCCGGATGCGTTATACCAAGACCGGCAGGCTGCGCTTCCTGTCGCACCTGGACCTCATGACGCTCGTCCAGCGCGCTTCCGTCCGCGCTCATATTCCGCTCGCTTTTTCCCTGGGGTTCAATCCGCACCCCAAGATCGCCTTCGGACCTGCCTTGCCCGTGGGTATGGAGAGCGAGACCGAGTACCTCGACATGGAGACCGATGCGGGCATCGACCTGCTGAGCACGACAAAGGCGCTGAACAACACCCTGCCATCGGGCATGCGCATTCTCGAAATGCGGGTCGTCCCGAAGAAAGCGGCATCCCTCTCCGGCAGCATCGAGCGTTACACCTACGTCATTGAGGTCCCGGCGGCCTATGCCGGGGCTCTGGAAGATCGGGTGCGGGATTTCCTGTCGAGAACTACGGTCATCGTGGAAAAAGAGGGGAAGCAAAAGGACATCAGGCCGTGCATCGAGGCTATCACCATCACCCTGACGGAAGGACCGGCGCTGCTGACCGTGGCTCTTCAGGACCAGGGCCAGATAAAGCCGCGCATTCAGGATGTAATGGAGCAGTTGCTTGCAATTACCAAAGAGCAATTCCTGCTCTTCCGGGTGAAGCGGACCGGTTTATATTGCAAAGACAACGGCCAATGGCGCGACCCCATGGACGCGTAGGACCGGGTGAACCCAGAGAAGCGTTGGCCAGGCCTGTCATTTCCCTCTCGTTTCCCACCCCTTATAAGCAAACTCTCTGTCAGATAGCGATCTGCCGGTCGCGATGGCTTCCGGGCCGGCTATAATCGCCCGAAGACTGCCCTAAGGCACTAATTTACCGTTTTACTTCTTGTATTCATTGATAACCTGTTATAAAATAGTTTTTATATCCTGTCCTTCCCGTGCAAACGTGAATCCAGTCTTTATAAACACATATTTGACCACTGGATACCCGCTTTCGCGGGTATGACGACTTTTATCGAAACCATCAAGATTAAACTTCTGAGGAGACAGCATGCCATCTGAGATCATCGTAAACGCCGGCCGGGAGGAAACCCGCGTGGCCCTTCTGGAGAACGGCCTGGTCACCGAAATATTGATCGACCGCAAAAAGGACCGCGGCGTTGCCGGGAATGTCTACAAGAGCAGGGTCATGAAGGTCCTGCCCGGCATGCAGGCCGCGTTCGTCGATGTGGGCCTGGAAAAATCCGCGTTCCTCTATGTGGGCGACGTCTTCGACAGCACGTCGGGATATGCGCCCATGATGGAGGACGAAGGACTGGAGCTCGAGGTCGATACCAAACGCAAGCGCACCCATGCAACGCAGATCGAGGACCTGCTGCAGGAAGGCCAGGAGATCCTCGTCCAGGTCGCCAAGGAGCCGATCAGCACCAAGGGCGCGCGGGTCACGACCTATATCAGCATCCCCGGCCGCTATCTCGTCATGATGCCCGGGGTCAACCATATCGGCGTCTCGCGCCGCATCGAGAACGGTGAGGAGCGGAAACGACTGCGCGAGATCGTGAGCCGGCTGCGCAAACCGCATATGGGCTACATCATCAGGACCGCGAGCCAGGGCCGGAGCGAAGACGAGCTGAACGCGGACATCGAGTTCCTGTCCCGCTTATGGGAGACCATTCAGCGCAAGATGGAACGCGCCTCGGCGCCGGCGCTGCTGCATAACGAGCTGGACCTGGTCTTCCGCGTGGTGCGCGACGTGTTCACGCGGGACGTGGACCGGATGGTCATCGACTCTCCCGATGAATACCAGCGCGTCAAGGAATTCATCGACTCCTACATTCCCGGACTCGGCAGGCGCGTGAAACCCTACGACGGCGACGAGCCCATTTTCAGCCACTACGGGGTCGAGATCGAGATCTCGCGCGCCCTGGGCCGCAAGGTCTGGCTCAAATCGGGCGGCTACATCATCATAGACCAGACCGAGGCGCTGACGACCATCGACATCAACACCGGCCGGTATGTCGGCAAGCGCACGCTGGAGGACACGATCCTGAAGACGAACCTCGAGGCCGTGCGCGAGATCGCCTACCAGCTCCGGCTCAGGAACATCGGCGGCATCATCATCCTCGACTTCATCGACATGGAGCGCGAGGACAACCGGCGCAAGGTCTACTCGGCGCTGCAGGAAGCGCTCGCCAGCGACAAGGCAAAGACCACCATCTCGCACATCTCGCCGCTGGGCCTGATCGAGATGACCCGGAAGCGCATCCGCGAAAGCCTGGGCCGCACGCTCTGCGAGCCCTGCCCCTACTGCGACAACCGGGGCTATGTGAAGTCGAGCCGCACCATCTGCTACGAGGTTTTCCGCGAGATCAGGCGCGCCTTTACAGGCGCTGACGAGAAGAAAGCGCTCGTGACCGTCAATTCCGTGGTGGCCGACATGCTGTACGATGAGGAGCGGAGCGGTGTGGAGGAGCTTGAGAAGGAGTTCCAGAAGAAGATCGTGATCAAAGCCGACCCGAATCTGCATCAGGAGCAGTACGAGGTGGTGATGGTGTAGCAGGCGAAAAATGACAAAATTGCAATAGCAAAAGCCCGTCTCCAAGAAGAGAACGGGCTTTTTTGTTGATCAAGCATCGTGAAGCAACCCTCTTTACGAATTTGCAACGGGAACGGTCGATCAGCAGCCCTGCGGAGCCTTTTTTACCGGCGCCTGCTCGGACGCGGGCTTTTGCTCAGCCTGCTTGTTCTCACACCCCACGACAAGGATCCCCAGGAACGCCATACACGCCACGATCGCAACGGTAAACTTACTCACATTCTCCTCCTGTTACTTTTTTCAAATTTTAATGCTTAATGGGGACAATCAATTTCGGTTTTCGGAATGGCTACCCGAGGGTCCAACAAGGTCGGGGTACAGGATTCACGAATCAGGAGTCAGCGGGCTGAGATCGAGCAAAATAGGTAATGAAGACAACGAGTCTGTAGGAAAAGTCCCTCTCAAAACCCCGACGCACCACGCTTCGTTTAACGCTACTAAACTTCCGCGATGTCTCTCAATGATAGCCAAGTGAGGAGGAACCCGTCATTCGGGCACAGAATCGTCGCCATCGTCACTCTTATTAGCATCAGTGAATTTGCGTCGCTGCCCTTATGGGCTTAAAATGAGCCATTTTAGCGGTTTTCCTACAGGCTCAACGCTCCGATCACGGTGCCGCGATGAGCGATTCGGGGATGCGCCGCGAACAGCCGATTTTGCGGGTGTG
>MHDY01000166.1 GCA_001803705.1 Nitrospirae bacterium GWC2_56_14
CTTGCCGTTTCTGAGCCATTCTGCACGACGAACTGCGTCGCGTATCCCGATTCCCCCAACGGCTGCAGCATACTGTCGGACAGACGCCGCGAAGATGCGGCAAGAGTGACCTGACAATGATCTTTCAGCGCCTTGACCATTATTTCAACGCATGTCGGTTCGATAACATCATCTGCACAGACAATCTTGACATACTCCCCCGTGGCCAACTCAACGCATCTTGCGAAGTTACCTGCAAAGCCAAGCCGGGTTTCGTTTATGACATACCTGATCCTGTCATCGAGCGTCATCAGCTCCCGTACCTTCTCATGGGTATTGTCAGTGGAACAGTCATCAATGACGATGATCTCCAGATTTCTGAACGTCTGTGACCGCGCCGATTGTATTGCATCGCTTATGTACCGGGAGTAGTTGTAGGTCGGGATACACACACTGACGACTGGGGCCAAGGACGCTTCCATACATGTCATCTCGAAAGAATCTCCGGATCTATTAATTTACCAACCAACTGGAATCGATGCAGATACATGCCGGCTATCAGCAAAAAATATGCAGACCCGTAAATAGCCAGGTTCAGGTTGTCATTGCTTACAAAGACCGAGCAGATGAGTACCAATAGCAGGGGAACCACCGAGGCTAGGACGAAGCTGGAGAGATCTCGTACGATTGGGTAGTCGGTAACTCGTCTGAAGTATGTCAGGCCTACAGCGGTGACAATAAGTTTGGCACCAAGTGTTGCCAAAGCTGCCCCGACCGCTCCAAACATCGGGATGAGGGCAAAGTTCAGGGCGAGGTTCGCGATGTTTCCGCTCAATATGGAGTTTCCGTATTCTCGTGACATGTTCCAGGCTGAAAATGGAATGACAATTATGCCGCTCATGAATCCGAATGTGATGACGAAACCCAATATCATGAGGCAAGGAACGCATTCAATGAATTGCGGTCCGTAGAGCAGTGCTACGATTCTATCGGAAAAGTAGAAGAGAAAAAAACCGAGAGGAATGGTTAAGAAAGACATGGCGAATACGTATGTGGACATCACCTGGTGTATCTGTTTCTGCTTGAATCCCTGAGCTAGGCTTCTGAACATGGTTGGTGTGACAACATCGCTAATTCTGTAGAAAGGATAGATGATTTTGTAGGCTGCTTCATAGAGTCCGACGGTATATGGATTCGAAAAATAGTAGAGAAAGATCCTGTCGGATGAAAGGTAGATATACACGGAGAGGTCGGCTTTGAGAAAATGGAATGCTTCCCGGTAGTAGGTTCGTATGATTTCAAGATGGTCTCTATCGAAAAGGCCCCCATTGAAATGGCACAAGCCGCTGCGGTATAGGCAAAAGACTGAGAGGCCGAGGCTTCCGAGTGAATTAACCAGGGTAAGGTAAGGCAGGTAGATCCAGTCTGCCGGTTCGTGAATGAAGATAAATACGGCAGTCGCAGCCAGGAGGCTCTGCGTTATCCTGGTCATTGAAAGTATCTTTATTCGTCCCATAGCAACGAAAACCCATGCAGGGGTACAGGCATCAATGCATATGGCGAAAATTGATATCGAGATGAAATACTTCAGCCGTGAGTCGATGGGCAGACGCTCTGCAACGAGCACGGAGAAAGCGACCAACGCGGCCGACACCACCAGCTTCGGCGGCATCGTGATAGCCAGCAATGCGTCGAGCCTCGCATCGTCTCGGGCTAAACGCTGTGTGGCAAGAGAAGTCAGCCCACCATCAGCGAGGCGCGAAAGAAACAGGAGCAGTGAGCTGGTCACCGCACTCAGGCCCACAATTTCCGGACCCACTATGCGGCTCAGGTACACCATGCTGAGAGCACTCAGTGCAAGCCCGATAATTTCAGCGGCAGCGCGGAAAGTGAGGTTGCATGTCATCGGCATGCCTTCTGCGCGTAGAAAACGGAGGTTATATACTCATGGTCCACTGCGTATCGGCGCTCTCTGCACGTGAACCCGTCGCGGCTCATGTAACGCGACGCATCTCTTCCGAAGTCTCTGAAGGCGAGGATGCCGTCTCCGCGAATTGAATCCCCGTGCATGACCGGTTCCAGGAGGTGTTGTATGGCGCCATCGACCACCCTTGCCCGCTCCAGGGTTTCCGACACATTGTGGTCGGCCGGGACGGTGAAGACGTGAAATCCTCCCGGTTTCAGAACCCTCCTGATCTCGGACAGTGCCTTGTCGAGGTCCGCCACGTGTTCCAGCACATCGCTGTTGATCACCACATCAAAAGAGTTATCCGGAAATGTCAGGCACTCCAGGTTCTCGTTTCGAATCGAGTTTACGGAAACTCCAGGCGCACAATGTTCGAAAAATTCGGAGACTACGTAATTTGATAACTTCCTGAGGTGGTCCGATCGAAAGGTATTGTAAGCAGCCGTTTCATATACGTGAAACTGTTTATCCTTCTGGAGCCTTCGGAGAAGGTCGGCAGAAGAGGATAGGCCAAGGAGTTCCAGGACGGTGTTTGCATTCATCCGCAACCGGTAACTGGCATTGCAGTAACAGCAAAAGTGATTTTCTCTCTGGATGAGGGAGTGCTTGAAGGAGTCGCTCGACTTCCACTCGGAGGTAATTCTTTCGATATGTCTCTTTACATCGACTGAATAGGCAATGATGCTGGCTCTGTTACAAGACGGGCAGTACTCCCTGGTACTGTACCTCCAGACATGAGGCTTCAGGACCATTTTCAGGGCCGTCACGCACAATCTGCTGACCGACTTGAATCTGCTTTTCATTTGATACCGTACCTGTCCTGTTTTCCAAAGGATTCGCTGCGATCTATAGTTCTCATACCTCTGTACCGATCCGGGCGACCGCGTCGTCCTCCCGACGGCGAAGGGCCGCATACCGCTTAAGCCTTTCGATTCGCTCTCGTGCAGCCGGATCTCTCGACAGCCGCTCCCGCGACTCCAGCATGAGGCTTGCGAGCACGCCGGCAAAGATGCCCACAACAGAGGCAATGGCGACAGTCTTGGCACGTTTGGGCCGGTCTTTCTTTTCCGGTTCCAGCGCCTTGTCGATCACCTGTATCGGCGCACCGCTCCGGGATTCGTCCATCTTTGCCACCTCGTATTGCTTTGCCAGAAGCTCGAAGAGGGTTTCCGAATACTTGAGGTCCCGCATTTTCCTTACATATCCGGTTCCTGCGGCCGGAACATTTCCCGACGAGAGAAGAACCGCAGGATTGGTCCCCCCCCTCCCCTCCAGCCTCCCCAATTGCTCTCTCATCCCTCTGAGCTCTTCCTCGGTCTTCTGCAGATCAGGGTTCTGAGGCATTGAGTAGGTCCTTATTACCTTCAACTGAACCTGCTTAGAGGCTATTTCCGCTCGTAGTTTCGCAACGGACTCAATGATTGCCTTCGCCTGTTCCTTCATTTCGATTGCTCCAGTTTCTTCCTGGAAGCCTTTCATCGCCTCTTCTGACCTGACCATGGTCTCTTTCGCTTCTTTCAGTTTTTCCTCAAAGAAGAGTCTCCGCTGCGATGCTTCCGTAAGAGCAAGCTCCTGTGTGAGACGTTTCAATTCCTCAACAAGCGCGTTGGCCATCAAGGCGGCTCTTTTCCGGTCGCGGTCCGCGACTCCGATGCTGATGACGCCGCTTTTCCGGTCATTAGCGATTAATAGAGCCGCCTGGAGCCTGCTTCGTGCGTCTTCACGATACTTCACCTTGTACACCTCGGTCAGATGAAACCGATCCACCATCCGGTCCAGAACGGTTCGACTCTGCAGAAGTCCCGCATACAGGTCGTTCATGCTCTTTTTCCCAAGAAGGGCTCCCGGAAAGCCAGCGCCCCCCAGCTGACTCAGGAGTTGGGCCGAGGAAGACGCGTTGTCCGAATCAGGTGGCAGGATCCTGGTCCGCGCCACATAGACCGGGGGAATCAGGAATACCACCAGTGCTGCGATGGCTACGAATGACAGGGTTATTCCCGCTACAACCCGCTTCCACTTGAGAATGACGATGAGGTAATCGATCAAGGTCGGTTTCGTCTCTGTCAACGAGGAATCCTCCTAACAAGTTGTTGAAAAACAGCCATCTCGCCGCCGTCCTCGCAAGCCCCTTGTGCGGCGTAGCGCTGTTTATGCCCCAGAGGGTACTACGCCTCCGCAGGGCTTGCTGCGGGTGCGACGACCTGACTGTTTTTGAACAACCTGGGTTTCACCAACCTACTAAAACAACGCGATTACTACCCCTGTTGCAACTGCAATTTGGAATAGAATCTGTGTAATGTCCTTCGTATTCCGCATCCAGGCCACCCGATCTATCTTTTCCGGGACCACGATGGTATCGCCGGAATTAATGCTGTTACCGAATCCGAAGAAAGTACCGCCGGCTTTTACTGCGGTGCCGTTGGCCTGCAGTATGTACACGTTGTCGCAATCGGCGTTGGGTGCAAACCCTCCGGCCAGACCGATGTAGTGGCTATACTCTTCGGTCGGCTCATACACGAATGCGCTTTGATTGAATACCGAGCCGATAACCTGTACGGTGTTCGGGTTCGAAGGGACGAATATGGCATCCCCCTGTTCCAGTTCGATATCGTGTGCCGTTTCCCGGAGCAGTGTTGCCTCGTTCATGTTCAGGGCGATTCGTCCTTTGGCCTTCGCCCCCTTCAACTGGGCAAGGAAATACCGTTTCTGCTCCAGCTCCATCTGGATCAAACGGGCATCGTCCGGAGAGGAGGCGGTGGCAACTTGAGCGTTTCCGGCTGAAAGGAGTTCCCGCTCGAGCCGCTCGACCATTTCATCTATCTGCTTCTGCTGAAGCTCCCTTACTTTCTCGCGAGTAAATACTGCTCCTCGTACATGTGCCCGTTCGGTAAATCCTCCGGCCCGTTCCAGAACCGACGAAAGTCGTTCGCCTTTTTTCAGACCATAGGTTCCCGGAAACCTCACCTCCCCGCCTAGGGTGACGGTACGGGTAGGGCTCCATTCCGGGACCGGCCGTATGAACAGGGTATCGTCCCGCTGCAGGAGCACGTTGTTCTCGGCATCACCCCTGGCTGCCTTGGCGACATCTATCACCATCAGATCCGTCTCCGGACCTTCCTGGGTAACCGTAACCCTCGTTAGCTCAGCCTGGTCCGACGCGAAATAGCGCACCCCGCCTGCAAGCGCAATAACATCCCGCACCCTCGTCACCCCCGCATTGACGGCGTATTCTCCCGGATAGGCGACTGCACCGGTAACATTGATCGCATTCGGCTCATCCACGACGGAGAAGAGCCGTGCCATGTCACCGTCCTGCAGCACGAAATTTTTCTCCGCGCTTGTTTCAATGTCGATGAGATCACCTTCAAACAGGGTCCTGAATTGGCGGTCCTGCACCCGCTGCATCTGCACCCGGCCCTTGAATGCGTTCCCCGTGAGCCCCCCCGCCATGCCGATGAGATCGAGAAGCCTGGTTTCGCCTTTCAGCTCGTAGACCGCGGGGGTTTTCACATTGCCGGCAATCCCTGCCAGCGGACCGATGGGCGGAATAAAAATTACATCTTCCGGCATGAGCCGGATGTCCT
>MHDY01000167.1 GCA_001803705.1 Nitrospirae bacterium GWC2_56_14
GATGGGGTATATCTTGAACTCTTTCACCCAGGGCTGAATGACGTAATAATCCGCCCGGTGCCACATGAAGACCCAGGGAGCGTTCTGGACGATGCGGTTCTCGGCCTCCTGATACAGCCGGTATCGCTTTGCAGCACTGGTCGTTTTCTGGGCGGTCTCGATGATCCGGTCCAGGTCCTGATCGATGAGGCGGGTCCGGTTCCCCGAGGGCCCGACGCTTGCCGAGTGGAAAAGCGGAAAAAGAAAATTCTCGGGGTCAGGATAGTCGGCCCACCAGGAGAGCCAGAACGCATCGGGTTCTCCCTTGTTCACGGCATGTTTGAATGCGCTCCAGTCAAGCTGCGTGATCTCCGCCTTGAGCCCTGCTGCTGCAAGGTAATTCTGTATCACTCCCACGATGTCCAGCACTTCAGGGTCCGCCGAAATAAAGATCCTGACCACCGCGCCGGTCGCTCCAGCTTGGCTTATGAGCGCTTTCGCTTTTTCCGGATCATAGGCGTACCCCCCGGCCAGGGCGGGAGATCTGCTGTTCTTCCAAAGTCCCGGTGGAACAGGGCCGGTTGCCAGCACGCCGCGTTTTTCAAAGACGGTGTTCAGGATATGCCGGCGATCGATGGCCATGTTCACCGCCTGGCGGACCCGCAGGTCATTGAACGGCGGCCGCGTGCAGTTCAGTCCCAGGTAGTAGCTGTTCAGCCCCGGCTTTCCAAAGACAAGGTCCCTCCAGGCCGGGTCGGTCGTAAAATGGCGGTATTCCGCCGAGGGGATCAGGAGCACGTCGAGCCTTCCGGTCTCGAACTCAAGAACTGCAGTGAGGTCCTCGGGGATCACGCGAAAGACGATCCCCTTCAGTTTCGATCTGCCGTCAAAGTAGTCTTCCCGGGCTTCAAGAATAAGGTCCTGGCCGTGTTTCCATTCCCTGAGGAGAAAGGGGCCGGTGCCTTGCGGGTGCGTGCCGAAGTCCTGGCCCAGGCGTTCAACCTCTTCGCGGGGAACAACATAGGCCGTTACCATGGCAAGCAGGGACAAGAAGGGACCAAAAGGTTTTTCCAGCCTGAGCACCAGCGTATGGTCGTCCACGACCCTGATCCCCGATACCGAACCTGCTTTTCCCGAGATGAAATCGCCGGCGCCCTCGATCTTGTCGAGCACCCAGGTGAGCGGAGCTTTCGTTCCCGGGGTGAGCACGCGTTCAAAGGAGTAGCGAAAGTCTTCGGCTTTGACCGTTCTTCCGTTGCTGAATCGCACCGTATTCCTGAGACGGAACGTGTAGGTCCGCTGGTCCTCCGAGAGGCTCCAGGAACGGGCGATATCGGGTACGATCGTGAGGTCCTCGTCAAAGCGGACGAGCCCGTTAAACAGCTTTGCGGCGATGCCGCCGCCCTGGACATCGGTAATGAGCGCCGGATCGAGGGTGGTGGGATTGGAGTTCAGGCGAAGATAGAGATGGTTGGGGAGCCTGGTTTCATCACGAGGATGGCAGCCGGCGCTATAAACGGTCAGGAGGAGGAAAAAAATGAGCAGTGCGGAAAGCGCGGCTGCGCCCGACCGCTCGTTCCTATTTTTTCGAGGCAGCAATAAGCGCTTTAAATAATTTTTTGGTGAAACGGTCATGGTTCGTCTTTTCCGGGTGCCACTGCACGGCGATGAGAAAGTTCTTGCCACGGGACTCCAGTGCTTCGACCACCCCGTCATGGGCGATCGCCGACAGTTTGAGGCTTCTGCCCGGATTTTTCACGCTCTGGTGATGCGAGCTCCTGACGCGTATGGTGTCCGCGCCCATGATGCCGTACAGCCGGGTCCCTTCGATGACGTCCGCCGGGTGGAAGACCTTTGCCCCGCTTTTCGCGGGTCCGTGCGGTTCTGCTTTCGGGACCTGCAGGAGCAGGTCCTGGTAAAGGGTGCCGCCCAGCGCTACATTGATGAGCTGGGCGCCGTGACAGATGGCGAGCACGGGTTTTTTCACCGCAACTGCTGCGGTAAACAGCTGGACCTCAAAGCGGGTGCGCTCATCAGGTGAGAACGTCATGCGCGCGGCAGGCAGCGGTTTTTCCTTATAGAAGCGCGGATGAATGTCATCGCCGCCCGTAAATACGAAGCCGTCCAGGCGCTTGATGAAATCGGGTATGGCTGATTCAACCCCGACGATCGGAACAGGAATCCCGCCGGCCTGCAGCACCGCTTTGGCGTAATCCTGATCGAGGATGTTCAGGTTCCTCGTTGGCTGGACCTCGAGATTCATGGTGATGCCGATGAGCGGTTTCATGGCCGACCTCCAAAGAGTGTGTTGGCAAGCAGTATATGTATACCACACTTTTGGAGCAATGTCACTTTAAGTTTTATATTTCAATGACTTATGTAAAGCTACAGTTAAGCTATTACCTGTTCTCCTGATTTTAAGCATTCTGTTTATCGTTTCACTAAAAGCTTCCCATGCGAAAATCTAGGCATGCGACCGAGTCCGTAGGGTTAAACATTTCAGACTGTCTGAGCCGAGGAACAAAACCCACCCTCACCCGGACCCTCTCCCTGAGGGCGAGGGACTGGTGGACAAAGATGCTTCGATCGGCGAGTTTCTGAAGCCACCCTCACCCCTGCCCCTCTCCCACAGAGGGGAGAGGGAATAAGGAAGATGGTGCTCTATCGTCGTACCGAAGGACGACCGAGCATGCCGTTAAAGATTTCCGCCGGGTGCCCTTCTTTCGGTTACCTTTCTTTGGGCAAGCAAGAAAGGTGACAGAAAACGCGAAGAATGGCGGCAAATACTGCTTAGTAAATCATAGAGGCGCTTATTCCACCCACATGAAAGCTCGAAGATCTCTATTTCCCCATCAGCATCTCAAGAACGGCTTTCTGCGTATGCAGCCGGTTCTCCGCCTCATCGAACACGACCGACTGCGGCCCGTCGATCACGTCGGCGGCTATTTCTTCTCCCCGGTGCGCCGGAAGGCAGTGCATCACAATTGCTTCAGGCGAGGCGGCCTTCAGCAGCTTCGCATCGATCTGATACCCCTGGAACGCTTTGACGCGCTTCGCATGCTCCGCTTCCTGCCCCATGCTTGCCCAGACGTCGGTGTAGAGGACATCGGCTTTCATCACCGCCTGGTAGGGATCGCCGGTTGTTTCGATGGATGAGCCGGTCTCCCTGGCAGCACCCCGTGCCTCAGCAAGGACCTTGGGGTCCATTTCATATCCCTGCGGGCAGGCAATGGAGAAATGCATGCCGGTCTTGACGCAGGCCTCGAGGAGCGAGTTCGCCACATTGTTCCCGTCGCCGATATAGGCAAGCTTGAGTCCTTTGAGGCCGCCTTTTTTCTCCTGGACCGTAAAGAGGTCTGCCAGCGCCTGGCAGGGGTGGTGCAGGTCGGTCAGGCCGTTGATCACGGGAATGGAGGCGTGGTGCGCCAGCTCTTCCACCATTTCCTGGGCAAAGGTGCGGATCATGATGCCGTCAAGATAGCGCGAAAGCACGCGCGCCGTATCCGCAACGGGTTCGCCGCGGCCGAGCTGCAGGTCGTTGGAGGACAGGAACAGGGCCTGGCCGCCGAGCTGGTACATCCCCACCTCAAAGGACACCCGTGTTCTGGTCGATGATTTTTCAAAGATCATGCCCAGGGACTTGTTGGCAAGGGGGTGGTGCACCTTACCCTGCTTTTGCATCTGTTTGAGCTCTGCGGAGCGGTCGATAATGGCCTTCACGTCAGCCGACGTCAGTTTCGATAGGGTAAGCAGGTCTTTCATCATAGGTTCTCCAATTCACTCCAGGCCGGGTTGCCGCGGCCCCCATTCCCCGGGGCATAAAAGTAAGAGGCGGCTCGTACCGCAGCCGCCTTGAGAAAAAAAAGTGGATACAACCTTGTCAGCGCTTTGAGAATATCGCTGCCAGGGCATTGATCAGCTCGTCGATCTCTTCCGTGGACACTATGAGCGGCGGCATGAAGCGCAGTACGTTGTCCATGGTGCAGTTGATCAGGAAGCCTTCCTTCAGGCAGGCGGTAACGATCTCCCTGCATTCAAAGTCCAGCTCCATGCCGATCAGCAGGCCCTTGCCCCGCACCTGCTTGATAAAGCTGAACCGGCTTTTCAGGTTTTCCAGTCCCTGCAGGAAGTGCATGCCGTTCTGTTCAACAGCGGGAAGCAGGATGTTGTCCTCCAGGATCACCTCGAGCGAAGCGATGGCCGCCGCGCAGGCGAGGGGATTGCCGCCGAAGGTCGAGCCGTGCGATCCCGGGGTGAAGGCCTGCGCGGCCTTGTCCGTGGCCAGGAGGGCGCCGATGGCCATGCCCGCGCCGAGCCCCTTGGCGAGCGCGGCGACATCGGGCAGGACACCTGTATGCTCATAGGCGAAAAGCTTTCCGGTCCTGCCCATGCCGGTCTGGACCTCATCGAGGATGAGCAGCAGGTTGTTCCTGTCGCAGATATCGCGCAGGGCTTTCAGATATCCTGCTGACGGCACATTGACGCCGCCCTCGCCCTGGATCGGTTCGACGAGGACAGCGCAGGTATGCTCGTTGACCGCCCGCTCAACGGCCTCGGCGTCGTCATAGGGCACGTACCGGAAGCCGTCGACCAGCGGTTCAAAGGTCTTGTGGAACTTTTCCTGGGCCGTTGCGGTCAGGGCCCCCATGGTGCGGCCGTGGAACGATCCGCGCATGGTGATGATCTCGTAGCGGTTCTGGTGCAGCACCTCGCGGCTGTAGCGCCGCGCCAGCTTGATGGCCGCCTCGATCGCTTCCGTTCCCGAGTTGCAGAAGAACACTTTGTCGGCAAAGGAATTGTGCACAAGCATTTTGGCGAGGTTGATCTGCGGTTCGTTGTGGTAGTGGTTCGATACATGCATGAGCCGCTGGGCCTGCTTCTGGAGCGCAACGACGACGCGCGGATGGCAATGGCCGAGGTTGTTCACGGCCACACCCGAGACGAAATCGAGGTACTCCCTGCCGTCGGAGTCATAGACCTTCATGCCCCGCCCCTTGATGAGCACGAGGGGCTGCCTGCCGTAGGTGTTCATGATGTATTTCTGTGAGTCCGCTATGATGTCGCTGGTGATCATGAAGGGGAAAGTATCACATGGGAGCTTAAAAATCAAATATAAAATGGGTTTTGCCGCTACAGGAGGGGGGCGAAAAGAGGTGGCCATAAGAACTTAGATACGTCATTTAGTTCAAAAGAAACAGGCAGGGGGCAAGCAGAGCGCTGGTCATTTTTTTGCACATCCCCTTCGCGGCCTTAACACTCGCGGAGTGCAGGGGAATTTTTGGACCCGTCTAAGGCCACGTTCGCTCGATCGCGAAAACTCGGCCTCCCCGACTTCGTCGGGACAGGTCGGCCTCAGACATGCGCGTTCGCCCTGCGGGCCGCT
>MHDY01000168.1 GCA_001803705.1 Nitrospirae bacterium GWC2_56_14
ATACGGGATGAAGCAGGGCTTGCTGCGGCTATGGGGGATATTTCGGTCAGGCTGCTATCTGTAGGCGCTGTCCTAAAAGATGTTGTCGGTGCAGGCCTCCCCTCGGTAGGATTAATGGCCGGACGCTCCTTGGCAAGCCAACTCCCTCGTTATCAACCCGCCGCCAGCCTCGCTGAGGCCCTCCTCCTGGCAAAACGAGAATTCTCTCCAGCGTGGGACATTGAGTGTACCTCTGTTTCAGATGACAGCATCACAGTACGAGTAAACCAATGCTTCGTCCGCACTCTGTGCACGAATGAATCGAAGCCGCTGGGAGGTGAGTTGTGCATTCTTTTCTTACATTATCTGACAGGGTATCTTGGCAGAATGAGCAGAACACAACTGAAGATGGAAAAGGCGGAACGCGGCGAGCAGTGTAGCTATGATGTGAAGGTACTGCGGTGATCCAGGAAACGAGCCCACAAAATATAGCACTGGTAGGGATCGGAAACAGCCTGGCTGGGGACGATGCTGCAGGAATAACTGCTTTAGAGCAACTGAAACTGGCCCTTTGCAACAACACCTCGCTTGTGTTCCTGACATTGGCCGGAGATCTTTATGAAATTTCGGACCATCTGCACCGAGCACACCACTTTATATTCATCGATGCAGTAGCTGGCGATGAACCGGGGCACATCCTCCGTTCGTGCTGGATACCACGAGCCTATGCACCGTCGTTTCACCAGACAGATATCGGTGCGGTCATGGTTTCATTGGAGCGATTAGAATGCATACAGCCTTTTCCTACCTGGGAACTCTGGGGAATCACGATAGATCCGCCCCATGAGATTCGGACTGAACTGAGCCCCCCTGTGGTACAGGCGGTAGCTGATCTTGTCGAGAAATTAACTCAGCACGTGACCGCATCCTTACCAGGATTCAAAGGCACCTGAAACGCATCGGGTAGGAGCGGAATTACTTCCGCCGTCCTCCCACACCACCGTGCGTATGGGTTCCGTACACGGCGGCTCACGTGACTGCTGAAAGCGGTGAAACTGGTTCTGTAGTGATATGAGTCCCAGTTTCGAGAAGTAGTATCAATAAAAGGACCTCGTTTATTTAGTGCACTTCTCCATGCCCTCACCTCTGATATCCGCGTTGCATCAGTTTCTTGGCTCGTGTAAGGACGCTCCCACTGCCGCCATTGTATGTACCGCAGTTTCCGACGAAACCAGCTGTCGAGGTTTGATGGCGCTTGCGCGCCACACGCCCTGCCGGGCGCACATGAAAAAAGGCCCGGTGTCTCCACCGGGCCTTTCTCATTTGTAACCTGCTTGTTAAGACTAGACGCGAGCTGCCAACGCCTTTTCAAAACCCATACTGAAAGCCTTCTTGTTCAATTCGATAAAAGCCTCGGGAACACTCGAAAGAACCGCCTTTTCAGCATTCTCGCGGGTAACCTGGCCGGTCAGAGCCACCATGGCGCCCAGAGCAACGATGTTGGCAACGATCTCGCGGCCCACATCGTTTTTGGCGGTGTTGATGATCGGAAAGGACACAGTCTTGAAATTGCCCTTGGGCAGGGTCTTGACCAGATCGGAGTCAACCAGCAGCACGCCCCCTTCTTTGAGATCGTGGGAGTACTTGTTGCATGCTTCCTGGGTCATGGCCAGAAGCGCATCACACTGGGTGACCTTGGGATAGTCGATAGATCCGTCGGAAATAATGACCTCCGATTTGGAGGCACCGCCGCGGGCCTCAGGTCCATAGCTCTGCGACTGTACCGCCTCTTTTCCTTCATAAATAGAGGCAGCCTTGGCCATGATGATGCCTGCGGTGATTAGCCCTTGCCCGCCAGCACCGGAAAATCTGAGTTCATATCTGGACATCTATATCTCTCCTTTTCCTGTAATAATTACTTGGCAGCCTTGGCGCGCTCGATAACCTTGGCGTACTCGGCAGTGTACTCGGTCTTGGTTTCATCTTTGTAAAGGACACCAGTCAGAACCTTCCCTTGCAATTGTTCGGCGGTCATCTTTTCAGCAGCCTTAACCGGCACGGCAATCTCCTTCAGGTGGTTCATCATCTCGATAACAGACTTGAATTTATTGCGGCGACCGTACGTGGTCGGGCAATCATCCATAATCTCGACAACCGAGAAACCTTTGTGCTGAATGGCTTCTGCAATAAGTTTGTCGATCTGGTTGGCGTGGAAGGAGGTACCACGGGCTACAAACGTAGCGCCGGCGCCGATCGCAAGTTTGGCAATATCAAAACAGGGATCCGGATTACCGTAGGGAGTAGTTGATGCCTTGGCGCCTGTCGGTGTCGTGGGGGAGAACTGGCCACCTGTCATACCATAAATCTTGTTGTTCAAGATGATGTAGGTCATGTCGATGTTGCGACGGCAGGCATGTATGAAATGGTTGCCGCCAATGGCTGTGCCATCGCCGTCGCCACCAACAAGAATCACGTTCATTTCCGGCTTGGCCAGTTTGACACCGGTTGCAAAGGCGGCAGCGCGACCATGGGCGGTATGCAGGGTACAGCAATCCATATAGCCGGGCAGACGGGAAGCACAACCGATACCGGAGACGATGGCAGTCTGTGCCATATCCAATTTGAGAGAATCCATTGCCCGGATAAGCCCCTTCATAACAATGCCATGCCCGCATCCCGGGCACCAGATATGAGGGAGCTTGCCGGGACGTATATATTTTTCATAATCAAAAGCCATGGTTATTTAACCTCCTTGATCTTGTCGAGGATCTGATCAGGATTGATCGGTTCACCGTCAACCCTGAAGATGCCCATAACCGGTACCTTGCCCTGCGCAGCCCGTTCTACTTCACCATGACACATTCCCAAGTTCATTTCCGGGGTAATGAATCCCTTAATCCTGCCCGTTAAGGCGGTAAGCTGTTTGTACGGAAATGGCCAGAAGGTTTTAAGACGGAACATGCCGGCCTTGATCCCTTGTTTACGAGCCTCGTTGACGGCATAACGGGCAGATCGGGAGGTAGATCCGTAAGCAACAATCACCACTTCAGCATCATCCAGCTGAAATTCTTCAAACTCGATAATGTCATCTGCATTGGCTTCAACTTTGCGGACCTGACGCTCTTCCTCGGCCTGTACCCACTCGGCCTTGGTTGTCGGGAAACCGTCCTGCCCCTTGTTGAGACTGGTAACGTGAAATTTGTAGCCAGTACCGAAAGCTGCCAAGGGAGGCACGTCGCCAAAACTTGTGTCATATGGTTTGTATTGTTCTGGAGGAACAGTAGGAGTTCTGCGAGGTTCAATCGCAATTTCACCCGGTTCCGGGAACACTACACGCTCGCGCATATGAGCGACAATCTCGTCAGGCATAACAAGAACAGGAGTACGATATTTTTCGGAGAGATTAAAAGCGCGTATCATCTCTTCGTACGTTTCCTGCACGGTGGATGGCACCAGGCAGATGGCAGGGTGATCACCATGCGTACCCCATTTGGCACACATGACATCAGACTGGCTGGGACCGGTTGGCATACCGGTAGAAGGGCCACCGCGCATGACATTGTAAATAACGCACGGTATTTCAGAGATACAGGCCATGCCGATTAATTCCTGCTTAAGTGAAAGGCCTGGGCCTGATGTCGAGTCCAGCGTCTTGAAGCCGGCTAGCGCTGCGCCCATCATGGCGGCAGAGGCAGCAATCTCGTCTTCCATCTGGATAAATTTACCGCCGATCTTGGGCAATTCGACGGACATGACCTCGGCAACCTCAGTCGAAGGGGTAATCGGGTAGCCTGCAAAGAAGTTACAGCCGGCATAAAGTGCACCATACGATGCAGCCTCATTACCCTGAAGAAACGCTACTTTTTTAGACATCTGTTCATTTCCTCCCGTTGAATTATTCAGTAATGACCTTTATTGCAAAGTCAGGGCATCTGAGTTCGCACTGCATGCATTTGATGCAGGCCTCCAGGTTTTTGACGGCAGCAACAAAACCCTGCATTTCCAGGACCTTGGTGGGGCAGAATTCCACGCAAATATGGCACCCCTTACAATACTTCTCGATGATCTCGATTTTCGGAAGCTTCTTTTCCATCTAATTGCGCTCCTTTAGTGTGAGTAAAGCCGTGTAGGCTAAAAAAACCTGGTTACACTAACATTTATTGCAGGGTATTTCAAGTTGAGCGTTGGGCAATTATTTTATTATGTTTTATTTCCAAAGAAAGGTCTAATAATGGCAAAAGAAGGGCGGATGCCCTTCTTTTGCCATTACTCAGAATAGCCTTCTATGAAGAGCAGTCTACTTCATGCTGCCCACAAGTTCTTTTACAGCTGCAACAGATTTGTCCATCATTGCCTGCTCTTCTGCGTCGAGTTTAAACTCGATGATCTTCTCAACCCCACCAGCGCCGAGAACGCAGGGAACGCCGACATAGAAGCCGCTTACGCCGAACTCGCCCTGAAGGAAGGCACAGGTCGGAAGAACGCGTTTCTGATCCCTGAGGATCGACTCGGTCATTGCGATGGCGCTGGATGCCGGGGAATAAAATGCAGAACCGGTTTTGAGCAGGGCAACAACCTCTCCGCCTGCGCCGCGGGTACGCTTGACCATGGCGTCCATGACTTCCTTGGCTTTAGCCTTATCTTTGTACTTGGTTTCGAGGAGTTCCATGACGGGGATACCACACACGCTGGTGTAGCGAACGAGCGGTACCATGTCATCCCCGTGGCCGCCCAGAGTCACTGCGGTAACGTCTTTGACGGACACGCCGAGTTCCCAGGCGATGAAAGCAGCAAACCTGGAGGAGTCGAGAACGCCTGCCTGACCGATAACCCTGTTGTACGGGAAGCCGGTGAGCTTCTGACAGAGAGTAACCATTGCGTCAAGAGGGTTGGAAATAACGATGACGAAGGAGTTGGGGGCATACTGCTTGATGCCTGCGGCGACGCTCTCCATGATCTTGGAGTTCGTAGCGATCAGGTCGTCACGGCTCATGCCCGGTTTGCGCGGGAGGCCTGCAGTTACGATAACAACATCTGCGCCCTCGATGTCCTTGTAATCATTGGTCCCTTTCAGATTGATATCAAAACCATCCACCGGACCGACTTCGGCGATATCAAGCATCTTCCCCTGGGGCAGGCCTTCGACGATGTCGAACATCACTACATCACCCAGTTCACGAAGAGCGCAAAGCTGAGCAAGAACGCCACCGATCTGACCACCACCGATTAATGCAATCTTCTTTCTAGCTGCCAT
>MHDY01000169.1:0-304 GCA_001803705.1 Nitrospirae bacterium GWC2_56_14
ATCGATTACATCGGCTGCGTCGGCATCCACCGGGGCGGAAATGACCATACCGGCCGCCACGGTGGCGTTGGTGTAGCGATCGATGAGAATGAAGCTGCCGGTGGCCCTGTTCTGCCGGTACGGATCGAAGGAAACGGGACGGTCCAGTTCCAGCCGGACAACGCCGATCCCGTTGAGCCCCAGGGTCGGCACCTGCATCTGCTCCAGGGTGTTCACGTCAACGCCGTATTGTACCGACGTCACCCGTCCCGGCGTCACGGCGGAGGCCGTCTTCACCAGATACAGCTGCCCCGGCTGCAGCGGC
>MHDY01000169.1:366-5834 GCA_001803705.1 Nitrospirae bacterium GWC2_56_14
CGTCGTCGAGGGTCAGGGTCACCGCCTGCCCCGCAACGGCTTCCGGCAGGTCGCCCGCCATGGTGACGATCCTGGCAACGCGGGAAGTAAAGCCCGAGGAGGCAACGCGGACCTCATCCCCCGTGCGGATCGTGCCGGCGGCGAGGGTGCCACAGAAGCCGCGGAAATCCAGATGGGGCCGGTTAACCCACTGGACCGGCATCCGGAACGGATGGTGCCGGTTGTCCCGTTCCACCTCGACCGTTTCCAGGTAGTTGATGAGGGTCGGCCCGTCATACCAGGAGGTATTGGCGCTCGGCTCGATGATATTGTCGCCGTTCAGGGCGGAAATCGGTATGGCCGTGATCGACGAAAAGCCGAGGGTCGCGGCAAACTGCCGGTATTCGGCAAGGATCGACTGGAAACGGTCCTGGTCGAACCCGATGAGGTCCATCTTGTTCACCGCCAGCACAACATTACGGATGCCGACCAGCGAGACGAGATAGCTGTGGCGCCGCGTCTGGGTCAGGAGCCCCTTCCGCGCATCGACGAGGATTACCGCCACGCTGGCCGTGGAAGCGCCGGTGACCATGTTCCTCGTATACTGCTCATGTCCTGGCGTATCGGCAACGATGAACTTGCGCCGGTCCGTGGAAAAGAAGCGGTAGGCCACGTCGATGGTGATCCCCTGCTCCCGCTCCGCCTGCAGCCCGTCCAGCAGCAGCGCATAGTCGATGGCACCCCCCTGGGTGCCGACCTTCTTGCTGTCCGCCTCCAGCGCCGCCAGCTGGTCCTCGAAAATCATCTTCGAATCCCACAGCAGCCGGCCAATCAGCGTGCTTTTGCCGTCGTCCACGCTGCCGCAGGTAATGAACCGCAGGAGCGATTTCTCCTCCTGGCTTTTCAGATAGGCAAGGATGTCTTTTTCGATCAACTCTGATTGGTGCGCCATATAAGCCTCGGGTTTCCCAAAAAATGTACGTTAAGAAAAGTCTTTGAAAACACTTCAGGTTGCTCAAAACTGGTCAGATCGTCGCACCCGCAGGAGTGCACGCGGAGGCGTAGCAGCGCTACGCCGCACAAGTAAACGACGAGGACGGCGGCGAGATGGCCGGTTTTCAGCAACCTCCCCGTTAGAAGTAACCCTCTTGCTTTTTCTTTTCCATGGAGCCCGCCTGATCATGATCGATCAACCGTCCCTGGCGCTCCGACGTCCGCGTCAGCAGCATTTCCTGTATGATCTGCGGCAGGGTGTCCGCTTCCGACTCGACGGCGCCGGTCAGCGGGTAGCACCCGAGGGTGCGGAAGCGCACCGACTTGTGCTGCACCGATTCTCCCGGTTTCAGCTGCAGCCGGTCGTCGTCCACCATGATCAGCATCCCGTCCCGCTCCACCACCGGCCGGACGGCGGCGTAGTAGAGGGGCACGATCGGGATGTTTTCCAGGTGGATGTACTGCCAGACGTCCAGCTCGGTCCAGTTGGAGAGGGGGAAGACCCGGATGCTCTCGCCGGGCTTCACCCGGGTGTTGTACAGGCTCCACAGCTCCGGGCGCTGATTCTTCGGGTCCCATCGATGGTTGGCGCTGCGGAAGGAGAAGATTCGCTCCTTCGCCCGCGACTTCTCCTCGTCCCGGCGGGCGCCGCCGAACGCTGCATCAAACTTGTATTTGTCGAGCGCCTGCTTCAGTCCTTCCGTCTTCATGATATCCGTATGCAGGGCAGAACCGTGGGTGAAGGGGGATATGCCGCGCCTCACCCCGTCTTCGTTGATGTGGACGATCAGTTCGAAGCCGCACTCCGCCGCCATCCGGTCGCGGAATGCGATCATCTCCCGGAATTTCCAGGTCGTATCCACGTGCAGCAGGGGAAAAGGCGGCGGTGCAGGGTAAAAGGCCTTGCGCGCCAGGTGCAGCATCACGGCGGAATCCTTGCCGATGGAATAGAGCATCACCGGGTTGGAAAACTCGGCGACAACTTCACGAAGGATGTGAATGGACTCGGCTTCGAGTTGTTGCAGATGTGTCAGATTTTGATCCATAAAAGTTTCCTTTATCAAGAAACGCGATTTTTTCGTCAGATCAAGGCTGTCGAGGGGCGACGCGGAGGCGTGGCAGCGCCACGTCGCACAAGGAGCCTCGAAGACTTACGCAGAGCTGGCGGAAAAGGCGCGTTTCACCTCCGGTGAAGGCCGCATTCTTTCTGTTCAGCATTCTCCCACCACCACCTTCCCGCCCGTGCATCTTCGCCGGGCTTGACGGCCCTGGTGCAGGGGGCGCAGCCGATGGACCGGTATCCCTGTGTGAAGAGGCGGTTCATGGGGAGGCGATGTTCCTTCGCGTAATCGAGAACCTGCTCTTCGGTCCACTCCAGCAAAGGATTGATCTTCAGGATGCCGCCGTTCACTTCGTCCCGGTCGATAGCTGACAGGCCGTTTCGCGTCACCCCCTGAGTCCGCCGCATGCCGGTAACCCATCCCGCAAGGCCCGAAAGGGCGCGCGACAACGGTTCAACTTTGCGGATGCGGCAGCACTCGTGGCGGTTCTCCAGCGACTCGCGGAAGGAGAACAGCCCCTTCTCACGCTCAAGGCCTTCCACGTCGGTATGATTGGGGAAGTACCAGTCGATCTTCAGCCGGTACCGCTCCGCCAGCGCTTCGGAGACTTCGTACGTCTCCTCATTGAGCCGCCCGGTATCGATGGCGAATACGCCAAGGTCGAGGCCCGCCCCATGAGCGATGTCGATGATGACCACATCCTCGGGAGAAAAGGAGCATGCCAGGGAAACCGGCCCGCGTGCCGCCGCGAGCCCGGCGCGGAGAATGTCGGCAGGAGTTGCAGTATCAGGTAGAAAATTTTGTTGCATAACATTCCTCTTAGAAAACAAAATCATTAACAGGGATATTCAGGATGAACAGGATTTTCAGGACTATATACAAAAGTCAAAATCGTTTAACAGGATGGGCAGGATAGACAGGAACACAATGAAACTAAAAATCCTTGAGTTTCAATCCTGTTCATCCTGTTCATCCCTGTTGAATGCCTTTCCGCATCACAAGTAAGCGACGAGGGCGACAGCGGATGGGCTACTTTCACCAATCTAATCCGAGCAATGGCCAGATGAATCGGGCCGAACCTAAAAATAAAAGCCACGATATGGCCATGATGATAAGACCGGCCGTTATCATCTCCCGCCCCTTCAGAAACCCCGATGAGTAGACAATGGCATTGGCGGGGGTGCCCATCGGCAGGCAGTAGGCCAGCCCCGCCGGGAGCGTGATCGCCAGCGTCATCACCCGCGGGTCCATTCCCATAGTTCCCGCGATGCTGATCCCGATGGGAAGCAGAATCGCGATAACCGCGGCGTTGCTGATGCACTCGGTCAGGAGCAGCGAGATCAGCGAAATGATGGTGATGACCATGAAGGGCGAATCGGAAAGGCTAGCCAGCCCCTTCCCCGCCAACCACTGGGCGGCGCCGGTCTTTTCCAGGGCGGAGGCGATGGAGATGGCCCCGCCGTACATGAGGATCACGCCCCAGTTCACGTATTCCTCGATCGCCTGCCACGACACCACCCGGCAGGCGAACAGCACCGCGGTCGCGATAATTGCGATCGTGGCGAGCCCCAGCGCCTTTCCCAGGAACACCCATGCCAGGATGGTGAGTACCATCACGATGGCGACAATCATTTCGCCGTAGCTCATCCGCCCGGCTTCGAGCCGCTTGCGGTTCAGGAACTTCAGTCCGTCCTCGACGCTTTCGATGTCGTGGGGGAAGAAGAAGAGCAGCACCAGGAACCCGATGACAAGCAGCGGGATGACGATCGGGATGGCTGCCATGGTCCATTCGTAAAAGGAGAAGCCGAGCCCGGTCGTCTCCCTCAACATGCCGACCGCCAGCGGGGCGCGCGCGCCGCCGAGGAAGGTGGCGATCCCGCCGATGACGCACCCCCAGGCGATGCTCATGAACAGGAGCTTGCCGTAGCGTCCCCGTTCACCGGTGAGTTGCAGGCTCTGGCCGATTTCGGCAACGATGGGAAACATCATGGCCGCCACCGCATGCTCGCTCATGACGAAGGAAAGGAAAGCGCACAGCAGGTACACCGTCAGCGCCAGCCGCCGGGGCGTTCTGCCGAAGGTGGCGAGCATGCTTCGGGCGAGGCGGGCGGAAAGGCCCGACCCCGTCATGGCGGCCGCCAGGATGAACGCACCGAGGATGAAGAAGACCGCCTCGTTGCCGAACATGGCATAGGTCTTCTTCGCATCCATTATTCCCAGCAGGGGGATCATCGCCATCGCCACCAGGGAGGTCACCGCCAGCGGCAGCAGGCCCGACACCCAGAGGAAGACGGTCGCGGCGAAAAGTATCATCGCGTGATACCCCTGGAGTGAAAGCCCCTCGGGCGGAGTCAGGTTGAACAGTATGGCGCACAGCAGGAGCAAGCCGGCGAACACCTGGTAGTGGATGGTGCGGTCCAGCACGATCAGCCACAGGGGGCGTCGGTCGATTTTGAGCGGTTTGTCGAAAATAGTAGGTTCCATTACAGTGCCGCCGAATCTAGTGAGTCTTGATTCATGTTAACCCGCAGATGCCGTCGCAGGTCGGCCGCCGCAAGAAGGCGTCGTTCCTCAAGCCGGTCAATGAAGCCCCGTAAAAGCCCCGTCTGCTCCGTCGGGACAAGAGGCGTCATCACGGCAATCAACGGGACCAGGGGCTTGATGGTGACATGATTGGCCTTCCATCCCGCAGTTAGATGTCGAAGTTCTGCCGAAATCTCTTCCGTCTTCCCCGACCGCTCCCCACTGAGAATCGCCAGCGGAACGACTCCGTCGGCGAGCAGGGCATCAATGAGGTCTATGGTGGCATCCAGCGGCTCCGCGCCGAGCGGCAGCGTCGATGCCACCGACCACCGGGGAAACACGGAGCGGGCGGCGCGGAGCGATTCGGCGACGCCGCCAGGAAATGCATGGCTGGCGGATGAGGTGATGTCCATGATGTCGACTCCCGCGGCGTAGGCATGCTCGGCAATGTGGACCGGGACCGGATAGTCGAACCGCGCCATGAGCCGCACGTTGAAGTTTTTCCTTATCTGCCGCGCCAGTTCCAGCCCCCCGGCAACCGTCGCCGGCTCGCCAAAGGAAAGGTAGAACAGGTCGGTGGACTCCGTGCAGAAGCTCGCGAACATGGTTTCCAGCGTTTCGTTCACCGGCAGCGCGCCCCCGACAAAAAACACGCGCCCCTCCCGCCGCAGTTCGCGGGCGGTCGGCAGCCGCACCGGTTGTGCGGCAAGTATGTTCAGTCTGTTCTGGTCGATATTCATCGAAACACCTGTGGCCGGAGACGTAGGACGAGTCCTCTTTCGCCCTGTGCCCTGAGCCTTGCGCCTGTTACCTATTCTTCCACTTTTTCCAGTTCCAGAATGTAATACCCCTCTTCTGCCTGCTTCAGCCCGAGGAGTCTGTGCCCTTCCGCTTTCAGGCTGCGCGGCACGT
>MHDY01000169.1:5879-19524 GCA_001803705.1 Nitrospirae bacterium GWC2_56_14
CCGTCTCGATCATTTCGAGGGCAAGCTTTGCCTTGACGAAGTTGGTGGGGCAGGTAATGCCCCGAAGATCTATCGTTTCCATCGTATTCTCCATGGGAGTGGCTAAGAGTCTGTTTCAGAAGGACTCCTAGCAGTTAAGTTTATTGAAACCAGGTTGTTCAAAAACAGTCAGATCGTCGCACCCGCAGCAAGCCCCGCGGAGGCGTAGCAGCGCTACGCCGCACAAGACGGCGTGCGAGGACGGCGGCGAGATGGCTGTTTTTCAACAACCTGTCACCTCGCTCCTATCTGGGTATCTATGACCTGTGGCGGAATCGTTTCATCCACCACCCATTCAGGAAATTTGTTCCGTAGATGGTTGAGCAGCGACTCCGGGCCTTCCTTGATAATGATGTCGCCAAGCCGTATCCGGCCGAGCCCTTCCGCCTTCTTCTTGTACCAGGCGAGCACTTCGGTGATGAAGTCGATCACCCGGTCCTCCGGCAGGAACGTGGCGTAAAGCGTGCCGACCAGCGGGCGTCGGCCCCACTTGCCGCCGATGCGGACGGAGTAGCCTTTCCGTGCGACCTTCCATGCCTCCGTCGGGCAAACCTTGACGCAGTCGCCGCAATAGGTGCAGCGGGACTCGTCGAAGACCGGCTTGCCGTTCTCCATCGCCAGCGCCCCGTCGGTGCACGATTTGGCGCAGAGGCCGCAGCTGATGCAGTCTTCAGCTTTCAGCTCGGGCCAGATTCCCCCCTGGAAACCAACATCGTTCGTTGCCGACTTGGGGCAATCAAAGGGGCAGCCCGCAAAGCCGACCTTGAACTTGTGATGCCCGGTGGGGATGGCAAACAGCTGGTCGTTAACCTCCAAGGCTGCCTTCTGCGTATCCACCAGTCCGTTGGGATTGTATTCGCACCCGCCGCAGGCGGTCGGCACCCGAACCCGTGCGCCGCACGACGCCACCTTCTGGTCCGCTTCTCCCAGTTCCGCCACGACCGCGTCGAAGTCGTCAAAGCGGACATTGATCAGTTCGAGGGATTGCCGCACCGACAGGTGGACGAATTCTCCGCCGTGCTTCTCCGCCACCTCGGCGATCTTCTTGAGCCGGTCAATGGGAAGCCTGCCGCCCGGAATCCGCAGCCGGACGGTAAACAGATCCTTCCCCCGTTCCTTGATAAACCCGCCCGCCTTAAGGTTGCTTAGATCAATTTTGGTGGTTTTGTCCGACATTTAAAATGTTCCTTTCGCACTTTTGGTAACCGCATTAGCAGGGCTTTTAACAAATCCAGGTTGTTCAAAAGCAGTCAGATCGTCGCACCCGCAGCAAGCCCCGAGGAGGCGTAGCAGCGCTACGTCGCACGAGGCGGCTTGCGAGGACGGCGGCGAGATGGCTGGTTTTCAACAACCTGTTCAACCACTTCCACTTGCTCTTCGGCGACGACGCCGTCCGTAATTCGGAAAGACCGCAGTACCGGTTCCTCGTTGGCAAGTGAGATGATGACGTACGACACGTCGGGGGTATGGGCCAGCCGGATGTCTTCTTCCGAAGGTCGGGCGGGCGTTTCCGGATGTGAATGGTAAATGGCGATCATCGCCTGCCCCTTGCTCCGCAGATCCTTGACCACGGCAAACTGTTCCTTCGGGTCCATCGTAAAGTGTTCGTTGCTGCGGTCCGTGTTGGTCATCGGATAGTGTACCGTCACGATCCCGTCGTTCCCCCCCAGGATACCGCACGCTTCCAGGGGGAAATCGCGCCAGGCGTGGGAGATCAGGGCGTTGTATATGTCGCGTGGTATCGAGAGCATCTCATTTCTCCAGGTCGCACACCGTCAGGGCGTCGAGTTCGTCCTTCAGTTCCTTCACAGTGGGGTTGTCACCGCACACCGGGCACCGCACGCTACGGCGGATGGGTATCTCCCTGAATTTCATCTGCAGCGCGTTGTAGGTCAGCAGCCGGTTCGTGAGCAGCTCCCCCTTGCCGAGGAGGTACTTGATAGCTTCCGTTGCCTGGAGCGAGCCGATCACTGCCGGGAGCACCCCGATGACCCCCGCCTGGGAACAGGTCGGGATGGCATCCTTGGGGGGCGGAGCCGGGAAGATGCAGCGGTAGCAGGCCGACTCGCGCGGCCGGATGGTGATCGTCTGGCCGTCGAACTGGAGGATCCCGCCGTGGGAGTACGCCTTGCCGCCGAGGATGCAGGCATCGTTGATCAGGAACTTGGCCGCGAAGTTGTCGGTGCCGTCGATGACGAAGTCGTAGCCGGCAATGAGGTCCGCGATATTCGCGGCGGAAACCCACTCCTGGTAAGTGTTGACGGTGACATCCGGATTGATGGCGCGCATCTTCTCCGCCGCCGACTCCACCTTCGGCTTACCCACATCAGGGGTGAAGTGGATCACCTGCCGCTGCAGGTTGGTTATGTCCACCACGTCCGCATCGGCGATGCCTATCGTGCCGACGCCGGCGGCCGCCAGGTAGAGGGCAATCGGTGCGCCGAGGCCGCCGGCGCCGATGATGAGGACCTTGCCGTCGAGGAGCTTCTGCTGCCCCTTCCCTCCGACGTCCTTCAGAATGATATGCCGGGAGTAGCGCTGGATCTGTTCTTCCGTCAACATTACCTGCCTCCCCCCATGAAATAGAGAAATTCCAGCGTATCGCCGCCCTTGACGATGGTCGTGTCGAAATCTGCCCGGTCCAGAACCTCGCCATTCAACTCCACGGTCACGTAGAGCGCATCCTTTACCTTCAACTCGTCCAGCAGGGCCGGGACGGCAAGACTTTCTTTCCCTTCGATGGTGGCAGGTTTGCCGTTTACGGTTAGTTGCATTGCTGATCCTTTCATAGAGAATTTAGAGCTTTCGCGAAGTCCGCGATGATGTCCGCAGGATGTTCCAGTCCGACCGACACACGTACCATTTCTTCCGAAACCCCGAGAAGCCGTTGCTGGTCGGGAGAATAATCGCAGCAGATAGTGCTGGCCGGGTGGATGACGAGGGTCTTGGCATCGCCGATGTTCGCCAGGTTCCTGGCCAGCCGGAGGCCGTTGATGAAACGGAACGCCTCTGCCTTGCCTGCGAGCCCGAACGTCAGCAGCCCCCCGTATTTCCCGCCGAACTGGCGCGTCGCCACCTCGTGGAACGGCGAATCGGGCAGGCCCGGATAGTTGACCCACGAAGCCGTCGGGTGCGCGCGGAGAAAATGGGCTAGTTCGAGCGCACTGGAGCAGTGCCGCTCCATCCGGAGGGCGAGGGTCTCGACCCCTTGCGAGAGCAGGAACGAGTTCATCGGCGCCGGGCAGGCCCCCAGGTCCTTGTGCATCAGCTTGCGCAGCCGCGCCGAGAAGGCGAACTGACGATATTTCTTCGTAAACTGCGCAAAGTGGGGAAACAGCGGAGAATCCCAGTCGAAGGTCCCGCAGTCGATGATGGCGCCGCCGATGGTGCTGCCGGTGCCGTTGATGAACTTGCTCGTCGAATGAATGACTATATCGGCCCCAAGGTCTCGCCCGCGGGCGAGGTAAGGGGAAGTCACGGTGGCGTCCAGCATGAGCGGGATGCCGGTTTGCCGGGCGACGGCGGAAATTGCCGCAATGTCGGGAACATCCATCTTCGGGTTTCCGATGGTTTCGACGAATATGAGGCGTGTCTGGTCCGAAACCGCTTCGGACAATGCGTTCGTGTCGGTCGGATCGACGAATCGTGTCGAGATGCCGTAGTTGGAAAGCGTGTCGCGAAACAGGGAATAGGTCCCCCCGAAGAGGGAGGAGGAGGCGAGTATTTCATCCCCGGCCCGGAGAATGGTCAGTACGGCGGTGGTTATGGCGGCCATGCCGGATGCGGTGGCAACCGCAGCAATGCCCCCTTCCAGGAGGGAGAGGCGCCGTTCCAGGCTCTCCGTCGTCGGGTTATTAAGCCGGGTATAAACGTGGCCCGATTTGCGGCCGCGGAAAATATTTTCCAGTTCCTCGGCGGTTTCGTGGGCGAACGCCGACGACTGGACGATGGGTACATTCGTCGCACCGGCGGGACCCGGCTCCAGCCCCCCGTGTATCAGGAGCGTTTCGAAATGCAGCGACCCCTTGTCCATTCTTCCCTCCTCAACTACCTTTGAACTTAGCCCTTAAATTAGCATAGGCCAGATGGTGTTTAGACCATACAATAATTCGATTATTTTGGTCAAGTTATTTTTCTATTTACTCTACCTTTAAAGTAGTCTATTTATCACCTTGCTCCCTGTGTCACCTGTATTTAACATTAAATAGGGTGGCAATACTGAAGAATATTGTACAGCAAAAGAGTAATATTCTGCAGCTGCCACAGCACTGCAAATCGTAACTTACTGATTTAGAACGTTTATAGTCATGGCACACTAGCTGCTAAAGGTAGGACATACAGCGCGCAGTCAACAAAGAAGGACTACCAAAGGAGGAGGACAACATGAAACGAGTAATGATGATTGTAGCAGCGTCCATCATGGCAACCAGCGTCACTGCCCTGGCAGCCGAACACACCCACAAAGCCCATGACGAGAAATGCATCAAGGAATGCCAGATGCTGATCAGGAACTGCAATCTGGAAGTCGACACGATTCAGCAGAGAATTTCGAAATTAAGGACCGAGCTTGGCAAAGGCTCAGCGGTGTATACTGCCGAAGAGTTGCAGATACTTGAGCAAAAGCTGCAGGATACCCAGAAGAACTTCAACACCATCACCATGGGTGGGTAGAGTTACCGGAGCAGACTGCCGGTCCTGATTTTCTGTCAGTACGTGCAGGCATACCGAACCTGACAATGGCAAAAGCCTGTGAGGCTATTCTTCACAGGCTTTGTCCTTTTCAGAACATCCCACGGAAGCGAGTGTCGCGAGGACTGTTCTGGCTGCGTCAGGAATGACCGAGCATTCAATCCCGCAGAACCGAAGCTATTTTGGTCATCAGGTCATGTAAGGCAAAGGGTTTCTGTATGAAATTTATTCCTTCTTTGAGAACCCCATGATGCACAATTACATTGTTGGTGTATCCCGACATATACAGGACCTTCAAGTCCGGGCTCTTTTCCAGCAGCTTCTTGTGCAGTTCAGGGCCATTGATGTCAGGCATAACGACATCGGTCAGGAGCAATTCAATGGATTGGCCATCGCACTTTTGAATCGCATCCTTCGGCCCTTCGGCGACAGTTACCTTGCATCCGTGAATAGCAAGTGCATGAGAAACCAGATCCCTCACCATTATATCGTCTTCGACCAGGAGGATCGAACAGCCAGTTAGCGTCACGTCCGGTTGCGCTTCCGTTGCAGCATCGATGGTCGGCGCATCTTCAATGGCCGGGAAGTATGCTTTGAACACGCTGCCTTTGCCAATTTCACTGTACACCCAGAGATGTCCTCCATGCTGCTTGACCAGGCCGTACACCGTTGCCAAGCCCAGGCCGGACCCTTTCCCCACCGCTTTCGTCGTGAAGAACGGTTCGAAAATATGTTCGAGCGTTTCCTGGCTGATGCCACTTCCGCTATCGGAGACGGCAAGCATGACATACTTTCCCGGAGTAACGCCGGCATGGCAGCGAGCGTATTCTTCATCGAGCACCATTGGCGCTGTTTCGATGGTGATGACACCCGTATCGTCGATTGCATCCTGAGCGTTGATGGTCAGGTTCAGGATTATCTGTTCGATCTGGTTCTTGTCAGCACGAATTGAATAACTGCCAGTGGAAAGGTTTATCCGTATGTCGATATTCTCTCGGATCGTTCTGCGGAATATCTGGTAAAACTCGGTGATAACGGCATTGATATCAACCGTCTTCATCTCGAGGATCTGTTTGCGGCCAAAGCTCAGGAGCTGATGAGTCAGTACTTTCGCCTTGGTTGCCGCCTGCGTGATGCAATCGATCCTTTCATACTCCCTGCTTCCCGAAGGAAACGACGCCTTCAGAAGATCGGCATAGCCCAGAATCGGCATCAGAAGGTTGTTGAAGTCGTGGGCAATTCCGCCGGCGAGACGACCGATCGATTCGATTTTCTGGGATTGGGTCAATTGCATCAAGAGGCTTTGTTTTTCGGCTTCCGCCTCTTTCCGCTCGGAAATGTCACGCACCAGGGCACAATTGTACTCAACGCCGTCGATACTGAGAAAACTGGCTCTAACTTCAACGGGGAATTCAGCCTCGCCACACCTTCGGTTGATTGTTTCGAAATGAAGCGAACCTTCCCGCTTCAACTCATCCCAATGACGTTCCCACTTCTCGGCTGAGAATTCAGGGCAAACCTGCGATATTGTCATGGAGAGTAGTACTTCGGGGGGGTACCCATGCATTGTACAGGCCGCATCATTCACGTATACGAACTTTCCCTCACGAGAAATCCATTCCACGGCATCCGACATTCGATCCATGATTATCGCCGCTTTTCTCAGATCGTCGTCGGCTTGCTTCCTCAGGACGATTTCTGTAGAAAGCAGGGCATTTTTTTCCTCAAGCTCGGAAGTACGCTGACGGACCGTCTCCTCCAGGCTGTCACGGTACTGAAGCAGTCCTGCCTCCGCCACTGCCTTCCGCTTCTGCCCCCTGTATATCACACAAGTGGAAACCAGCGACCCCAGCACAAACAGCCATAGCAGGCCCATCATGATTGCAGCCTCGGTTCGCCACGGAACCAGGTAGTCGGCAGTGGCAAGCCCGACAGTTATGTACAGCGGATATTCAGCAATTTTATTGAAAGAGAATATTCTTTCAACCTGATCGATGCTGCCGGGGTTTTTATAGGTACCGGACGTCTGACCGGCTTCGAGATGCGCCGCCAACTGTTGCGATAAAATCCTGTTGCCGATACTGCTCTTTCCCCCCGGGACTTCCGGCTGACGAACCATGATAGCCATATTTCCATCCCGAAGGGTAAGCACGCCACGCTTCCCCAGATCGAACGAAGAGAACATGTTGCGTATGTACTCAAGCGAAACAGCTCCGATGACAGCCCCTGCAAAGGATCCGTCCGGGTTGTTGATGCGGCGGACAACGTTGAACACCCATTTATTCGAGGATCTGGCCAGCAGCGGCTCCGAAATGATCAGGTCTGCTTCCGCGTTATCCCGCGCCTGCCTGAAATAATCACGATCGGCGACAGAGGTCGGCGCACCTGAAACGACGGCATCACCGTACACGAAGAAGCCGTTTGCATTGATGACCCGTAGCCCGTCAAGTTCGGGTATAAGTGTCGCACCGTCTTCGATGTAACGATTCAGGGAGGTGCCATCGACACCTCTACCGGCAAGTTGCCGCTCCATTTCCTTTTTGACCGCAAAAAGTGCTACGCTCGCTTTATCCAGGATGCTGGCGATGGTATGGCCAACCGATTCGGAGAGGTTTTTCGTTTGGATGGCAACGCGCTGTTCATGCTGATTTTTGCTCTGGTAGAGAGAATAGGCGGCAACGCCAAAGACGAAAAGATTGACCAGCAGCATACCTGCGACAAGCCGGATGACGGAAGGTCTGCCGGTGGCAAACCTGCGGGGTGTAGAATCGACTGAAACCATGCCTCGGAACTCCTGCGCCTTGATATAGACCCCGAGTCAGGAGATCTTGCGACCCTTCCCCGCCACGTACTGCCGCAGGATCAAGCTTGGCTTGAATGTGAGTATCTTGCGGGCTTGTATGGTAATCTCTTCCCCCGTTCGGGGATTCCGGCCACGCCTGGCAGCTTTTGACCTGACCATGAAATTTCCGAACCCCGTTATTTTGACGTCTTCACCGGACGCAAGGGTACTTTTCACTGTCTCAAAAACGCTCTCCACCAATTCAGCACATTCCGTTTTGGATAGGCGAAGCGTTGCCTGAACTGCCTCAATAATGTCTGCCTTAGTCATTCATCCCTCGGTATCCATTGGAATAGTGGCATCCGGCCGCAAGAAGAACCGTGCCGCCAAAACGAAGTAGGCGGTTCCTGTCTGGAGCCGCCTTTGACTATGTCGTCATGGTTATTATGCTTTTCGGCCATACCGGGGCAGTACTTTAGTACTACCTGGGCGGGAATGACTAGTGTAGGGGAGAAATTTCACTGCTTCGACCGGCGTCTCTCAGCCGCCAGCTCGATTCTGAACGCTGCGCCCTCGCCGGCATTGAAGGCGGTGATGTTGCCCCCCATTCTGGTTTCAATGATGCTTTTCGCCATATAGAGCCCGATGCCTGTCCCCTGTACCCCCTTGGTGCTGAAGTACGGCTCGAAAATGTGCGGGAGGATTTCTTCAGGGAGGCCACCCGCATTATCGGTCACCGTCACTACCAGCCTGCCGTCTTCAACGGCGGACGCGATTGCTATCCGTGCTGTTTTGACATCCCTTTCAAGAAGCGCCTCCCGCGCGTTCTGCACGATGCTCAGCAATGCCTGGCGGAATTCGTTCAAGTAGCCCGAAACCTCACCGCCATCATCAAGGTCGATAATGATCTCGATGCCACTGCTCCGGAACCCGTCCCGGATCAAGGATACTGTTGTTTCGATAGCTTCATTCACCGAAAACGGCGCTTTGTCGCCTTTGGATTTGAAAAAGTCCCCGAAATCATCGATCGTCTTTGACATGTGCATGATCTGCTTCATTGCAGCGTCCGTGGATTGCTGGAGGAAGTCCCTGTCAAACCGGCCCATGTCGTAAAGCATCAGCAACTGCTGTAAATGTATGCCGACCACGTTGAGGGGCTGGCGCCACTGGTGAGCGATGCTGTTTATCATCTCTCCCATGGCTGCCAGCCGGCTTTGCTGGATCAGCATCTGGTCCTTTTGTCGCAGTTCATGCAACACGCGGAGGTGTTCTGCCGTTTCTTTCTCCAGGTCCTGATATGCTTTCCGCAGTTCCTCATTCTGCGCTTTCAGTTTCTCCTCGGTTTGTTGTCGTGCTGAGGTTTCGGCCCGCAGCTGAATCTCGGTCATTACCGCAGCCGCAAGCCTCTCCACCACCGACACGTCCTCCTCGGTCCAGTGCCTCGGCTGGGAGTCAATGACGCAGAATGATCCGAGAACGTATCCGTCGGAGGTGACCAGGGGAATGCCGAGATAGGCAATTACGTTCAGATCGCGTATCGCAAGGTTGTCCTTGAAAAGCGGGTGCGTTCGGGCATCCTCGACGAGCAGGGGCTTTTTCGCAATTCGGTTGTACTGGCAGAAGGAATGTGACAGGGGCGTCTCCTGCTGGGATGCCCAAGGCTCGGGAAGTCCGATGCAGCTCTTGAAGAATTGACGGTCGGCATCGATAAGGGATACGAGAGATATCGGCGCATTCACAAAGCGCGCTGCCAGACTTGATAACCGGTCGAACGCCTCCTCAGTGGGCGTATCCAGCAGAGCCATGGCCCGTAGCGCTGCAAGACGTGCAGGATCCGCTATGTGGGCAGAAAGGCCGTCGTCATCCATAGGTGCTCCTCGAAACAGGCTGTTGAAAAACAGCCATCTGGCCGCCGTTGTCCCTTAGGGGGGTTCTATGTTCAAGGTTCTAGGTTCGAGGTTTAAAAGCCTGCAACCTTGAACATTGAACATTGAACCGGTTTACCGGTGCGACGATCTGACTGTCTTTGAACAGCCTGAGGTTTTCAACAATCTGGCTAAAGCAACATGTAGTGAAGCCAGTGGCAGCAGTGACGGGATGTAACGTACCCGCTGCTTTGAACAGTATACCAAGGATTTTTCAAAGACTACTCTGCCTCAGCTGCATTACCACCCGGACCTTCTCGCCGTTGGGGGAAATAACACGCAAAGGGGGTAGACAATCGCCGTTTATGGGATTGGAGAACCGAGGCCGCTTGCCGGCACTCCTTTCGCAAGATAGCTGTTTATCTGCTCGAGCCTCACAACCTGGCCAGTGTTGAGCGCTTCCCCCAAATGATAGATAATCCAGAGGTCTTCCACGAACTGGAAATCCGCATCGGAGGCCAAGGCTCCGGAAGCCCAGCCCTGCCGGGCATTGTGGATCAAACTTTCAATTCTCGCATTCATCACATCCTCCTTTGTGTTCCGCGTACCGTTACTTTCCGCTGGGGGTACCGTCCCTTTCGCGGGCATCATGTCCCGTTGCCCCGCGCGTCAGAAAATAGCCTCCGGCTTCCTCGCGCGCGTTCGACTGCGGGTAAAGGAAAGAAAAAGATCCGGCTTGGTCCTGAAGCGGGAAGCAAAACCGCTTACAGGATATTCTGTGGAGGGACGAATCGTTCGAAGTAGACCGGCGATACGGCAGTGAACTGTTCTGAAAGGATAAGAAGGGTAATGTCGGGATTATAGGCCAGTGTGGCTGTATGGTGACAGCAGGAGGGATTATGGTCGTACTGGGAGGATTCCAGCGGTTGATGTTTCGTGCCGCTTCCCGGCCGGGCCGTAAAGGAGCAGCCTTCGCTCTGCTGCGAAACTGAAGGCGCTTCTTGTACGTCAGCAGGTTTCGCTATAACCAGACCGGCGGTCATGAGGGAGAACATGGCTACGATAAGGATCGAAGCAATGCACGTATGCAGGGATTTTGTATGAACCATGTTTTTCAGTGATGTTTTGCTGATGAACAAAACCTGGCGCCACAATAGAACAGCCGGGCGAATCTGTCAACGTATCCGCCTCTTCTTGGATGTTATTTCGGGTTAATTTCGGCCAGCTGATTAAGGTTCACTCCTCCCCCACCACCTGATGGTAAAGCTTGTTCTTCCCTTGACGTTTGACGTCGTACATCACCTCATCGGCACGTCGGATGAGTTCGTCGACCGTTGCTGGAGGCGTCAGGTAGGTGATCATGCCGATACTGAAGGTCACGGGCCAGTCGCTCTGAACGATAACCTTCAGGTTTCCCCAGACTTTGTCGACGACTGCCCTGGCCGCCTCACTTCCGGTTTCGGGAAGCAGAAGCGCAAACTCGTCCCCCCCCAGTCTTGCAATGACATCTGCTGTCCTGATGTGATCCTTAATGGTGCCCGACACCTGACGAAGGAGCAGGTCTCCGGCGGTATGTCCTTGAGTATCGTTGACGGTTTTGAAGTTGTCGATATCGAGATACATTACGGTGACAGGGTGACCGTAACGGCGACTGACATTGAGTTCCAGGTTGGCCAGGTCATAGAAATGGCGCCTGTTGGGAATGTCGGTAAGATGGTCAATCCGTGCCAAGTGTTTTTGCTGCTCAAGCGAATTTTTAAGTGCCGAAATTATGTACGAGACGAAGAGGAACGAAAGCAGTTCCATGAAATCGTTCCAGTAAAGAACGACGGGGTATTCGTGCACCTTTTTCCCGAACAGTTCAGCAAGCAACCACCCGGCGGCGGCGAAGAAGGAAATGACAACGCCAGTCCAGCGACTGCCGAACCAGGCAGCAAGGAAAACTGGAACAAAATAGAGAATGGAGAGGGAGTAATCGGGACCTGTGATGTAGTCAACGTACCCGCAGACTACAACAAGTATGGCGGCAAACGCGACGATGCCAAGTGGTTTCAAAAGAAGGTCCTTTGTCATGGTGAACCGGCATTCTGCAAAACTATAACATCTCGACGCAGGCCTTCCAGTGTGAAAGGAAAGAGGCAACCTGCTGCACTAGGAATGATGAAAGTTGTCTTCATCGTTGTCCCCCGTCAGACGTGAAAGTACAACGGCGCTGGATATAAGCCCTACATGGCTGAATGCCTGAGGGAAATTACCAAGGAAGCATCCGCTGCCGGGGTCAATTTCTTCAGGCAGCAGGCCCACGGGATTCGACCTCCTGCAGAGAGAGCAAAACAGATCCGTTGCCTCACTGAGTCGCCCCTGTTTCGCAAGATTGTCCACCAGCCAGAAACTGCACAGCAGGAATGCTCCTTCGTGGCCCGGGATTCCATCGGGAGACTCCTGCGGCAGATACCGGTAGATGAGTCCGTTACCAGCCCCGAGACGTTCCATGACGGCATTGGTCGTGGCAACCATCTTGGGGTGGTTCGCCGGGATGACCCGCCTGAGCGGCAAGGTCAAAAGGCTCGCATCCAACCCCCCGCCTCCGAGGTTTTCCGTGATGGCACCCATACCCGGATCCCATGCTTCATCGAGGATGCAGTGCCTGATCCGTTCCGCTTCCGCCCGCCACCCGGCGACATCTCCCGAAAGGCCCATATCTTCAGCGAGGCGTGCACCTCTGTCGAGCGCCACATGGCACAGGGCGGCGGAGTAGGTAAAAGGCCTGCCGACGGTCCTCACCTCCCAGATGCCCTGGTCGGGGATTCTCCACTCACGGCGGGCGCTTTCGATGATACGTTGAAGCCTCGACCAGAGCACAGGATCGAGTTTCTCCCCTCCCCTCGCCCACTGGTAGGCACAGTCGACAATCTCGCCGTAGACGTCATGCTGCTTCTGTTCCGAAGCCGCATTTCCCCAGCGAACAGGCGCCGATTTCCGATATCCTTCCAATTCCGCGTCTTCCCTCTCGGGAGGGGGCTGATTCCCGTGAAGATCATAGAGCACCGTCGGATGGCCGTGAGTCTCAACCGAATCGAGCACCCATGCCAAAAAAGAAGATGCTTCCCCGGTCAACCCAATCCTTCTCAGAGCATACACTGAAAAAGCTGCGTCCCGTATCCACGCATACCGGTAGTCCCAGTTGCGTGGCCCGTCTATGGCCTCGGGGAGGGATGAAGTCGGGGCAGCGATCATGGCACCTGTAGGTGTATAGTCAAGAAGTTTGAGAGTAATGGCTGAACGGCGCACGAGGACTTCTTCAGGACCTGCAAACGTGAAATGCCCCATGAATGTATTCCAGGTTTGGATCGTGTCCTTGAGGATCTTTTCCGGGGGATGATTGCGCGTTCGATGACTCCCTTCCTCCCACCGTAACGAAACATAGAACCTTTCACTTTCATGGAGGAATACGGTAGACCTCAAGCCGGGAAGAGGTGAAGACGACATGAGAAAGAGGTCGAGACCGGACCGGGAGTTACACTTTATTCGATACCCTTCGGCGTATCGTTCTGCAACGGCGCCTCCCCATGGCTCGATTGAAACAAGGATATCCACCCTTCCCTGAAGTACCTCGACCATCCTGAGAAGTTCCGAACGCCCCGCAACAGCATCCTCCGCAAGATCGGCTCCGGAGTGAAACGTGAGGGCATCGGTAACTTTCATAACCCCCGCAGGGCCGCGCATTTCGGTGATCAAGACCCCGGTGTCCACCTCATAATACTGCCGGGACTCCTGGATACCGACTGGTGAAAGCGTGAAAGCCCCGCCCCTTGCTGAATCGAGGATACCGCAGAACAGCGGCCTGGAGTCGAAGCGCGGCAGGCACATCCATGATATAGCACCGTCACGGCCCACAAGGGCCGCAGTCATGCCGTCACCGATAAGACCGTGATCCTCGATCGGGAGATACCCGTCAATTCGTGCAATCGGTGCGAACTTTGGTTCCTCCAAAGACACCCCCTTCCTTCCCGCAATGGCAGGCACGCCGTCGATACCATTTCAATCTTCGACCTGACATATCGGATATCACTCCAAAGCATTTCATTGCCGCGATGATTTCAGCAATGGAGGAGGCTATCTGGCCGCTCATTTAGAGCGTCAGCCTCCGCAGCCTCAGTGCATTGGCGATCACCGAGACGGAGCTGAACGTCATCGCGGCGCTGGCGATCATCGGGCTCAGCAGCAGGCCGAAGAATGGATACAGCACCCCGGCGGCGACCGGGACGCC
>MHDY01000170.1:0-1716 GCA_001803705.1 Nitrospirae bacterium GWC2_56_14
CGCCGCAAGGCGAAACCACGGGAGGAACATATGTTGCTTAAACGCTTTTACAGCATCACCTGCGCAACAGCACTGACCATCGGTCTGACCATGACCGCTGGTCAGATCTCTGCACAGGAAAAGGCCGCGGCTCCGTCAACGCCGCAGGCCAGGCCTACAACGGCAAAGATCTGCTCCAACTGCCACCCATCCGAGGCTGCCAACCTCAGGGGTATCTTTGACGGCGTGGCATACAAGACCCAGTCCATACAGATAAAGATCGATGAGGCTACCGAGATCCTCCGGTTCGACAAGAACACCCTGAAGGTCGCGAACG
This sequence comes from Nitrospirae bacterium GWC2_56_14, assembly GCA_001803705.1. GTDB lineage: Bacteria > Nitrospirota > UBA9217 > UBA9217 > UBA9217 > GWC2-56-14. The sequence continues at coordinate 317 of MHDY01000170.1, forward strand.
TCAAGCCGGACCCCGCAAACCCGTCTGAACCGCTCCGGGAGATCAAAAAAGGCAAAGAGGTCCGCGTCGAATATACCGAAAAGGACGGCAAGAAGTTCGCCACCCTCGTCGTTGCCAAGCCGCCGATCAAGGTTGCTCCTGAGAAGCTCATGACCACGGCCGACGTTGAGAAGCTCGTAGCCATGGGCCCCGAGAAGGGCAAGTACCTGCTCATCGATGCGCGGCCTGCGCCCAAGTTCATGGAAGCCGCCATCCCCACAGCCATCAACATCCCCTTCCCTGCCTTCGAAAAGATGGTGAGCAAGCTCCCTGCGGACAAGGGTGCGCTCATCGTCTACTACTGTGCAGGCATGACGTGAGCCATGAGCCCTAACTCCGCCGGTCGGGCGGAAAAGCTTGGATATACCAATGTAAAAGTGTACCACGAAGGACTTCCCGAATGGACCAAAAAGAACTACACCGTGCTCTCCGCGCAGTACCTGAAAGAAGCCTATATCGATAAAGACATCCCGAACGTGCTGCTCGACGTCCGGTCCGCCGCCGTTGCCAAGAAGGGCTTTATCAAAGGCGCGGTCTCGCTTCCCGCTGCCGGGATAGCGGCCGACATCACAAAATTCCCGCCCAAGGACAAAAAACCGCCGATCATCATCGTTGACGACAACGGCGGGGACGATGCAAAGTCCGCCGCGAAATCGCTCCTTTCCGCGGGATATACCAGCGTAACGATCGTAACGGGCGGCATGAACGCGTGGAAAGCGGCAGCGCTCCCCATCGAGACCGGCGCCCTGGCCACGAACATCGTTTACGTTCCCAAGCCGAGACCCGGTGAGATCGCCATGGACGACTTCAAAAAGATCGCGTCCAATATCCCGGCCGACACGGTCATCATTGACGTGCGCAGCCAGGAGGAAGCGAATGACGGCATGATCAAAGGCGCCAGGGTCGTTCCCGATGCGGTGATCCTCGACCGGCTGGCAGAGGTCCCGAAGGACAAGCTGATCGTCACCTACTGCAACACCGGCGTGCAGGCGGAAATGGCGTACCACAAGTTGAAGGAGAAAGGTTACAACGCGAAGTTTCTGAACGCCAAGGTCACGTTCGACGACGCAGGGAACTATACGATCGAAAAACCCTGACCATTGTAACTCCACCCCCCTCTGCCCCGGATGGCGGTCTCTCTGCCTCCGGGGTTTTTTTCGCACCCCTGGGAAACGTCGGCACAGGGTTTATTTTTCTCCGGTTTCGTGGTATCATGCCGCCCAGTTCGACGGATGGTCTCTCACGACAGTCGCCTGGTCCAAACAAGGAGGCACTCATGAGCCACACCACGCGTTATCTGATCCGGATCTCTGCCGTTCTGCTTCTCGCAGGCATCCCCACGGTCGTTTTTTCACAACATC
>MHDY01000170.1:1789-11950 GCA_001803705.1 Nitrospirae bacterium GWC2_56_14
GGTCCTTGATCATGCGTTCCGCGATATCGTGTCAGCCGTCTCTCTCGGCGACGCGGGCGCCGTGCGCAAAGCGCTTGAGCCCATGCATGGGACCATGGAAAAAACGCACGCCGGCGTTCGCGAAGGCAGGGTTACGCTCCGCAAGAATGCCGCCCGCATCAAGGAATTCAAAACCATGGACCTTGCGTTCCATGCAAAGCTCGAAGCCCTGAACCGCGCTGCTCACCACAAAAATAAAAAAGAAATGCTCAGGATCACCAAACAGCTGCTCGAAGGATGCGTGCAGTGCCATTCGAAATTCAGGCCCTAGCCGAACTTCGCTGGTCAAGACATCGCGCCCCCCTCCCTCCCTGCCCGGACGGCATGGCAGATTCCGCAGGATCCCTGAAAACTTTTTTTGCTTTCCCCCGCGGTTCGGTTATAATGGCCCATGCAAATTCGGGATATCCTGGTCAATAATCCACTCGTGCTGGCGCCCATGGCCGGCATCACCGACTTCCCCTTCCGCAGGATCTGCAAGGAAATGGGCGCAGGCCTTGTGTTCTCCGAAATGGTGAGCGTTGAAGCGCTGATCCGGGAACACAAGCGTACCCACGGCATGCTGCATACCGATCCGGCCGAGCGGCCGGTGGTGTTCCAGATCTTCGGATCAAAACCTGCGTCCATGGCCGAGGCCGCGCATATCGTATCGCAGGGAGAGGTCGATTTCATCGACATCAACATGGGCTGTCCGGTGCCCAAAATAATAAAAAGCGGCTCCGGATCGGCGCTGCTGCGCGACTTGGGGCTCGCAAAAGAGATCATGGCCGCTGTCGTGGGCGCCTCGAAAGTGCCTGTAACGGTCAAGATCCGCCTCGGCTGGGACGCGCGGAACATCGTGGCTGTTGATATGGCCCAGGCAGCGGAAGCTGCCGGCATTGCCGCCGTGACCGTCCACGCCAGGACCAAGGTGCAGGGTTTCTCGGGCCAGGCCGACTGGAACATGATCCGGACCGTAAAACGGTCGGTAACCATTCCGGTGATCGGGAACGGCGATGTCCGCACGGCCCAGGATGCGAAGCGCATCATGGTCGAGACCGGCTGCGATGGCGTCATGATCGGCAGGGCCATCCAGGGATACCCCTGGATCTTCCGCGAAGCAAAGCACTTTCTCGAAACAGGCCTGGTGCCGGCGCCCCCGACCCGGGAAGAACGGCAGGCGGTCATGCTCCGCCATCTGCACGACATGGCCTGCCTGGTGGGCGAGGATGTGGGCGTCCGCGAGATGCGCAAGCACCTCTGCTGGTATACCAAGGGCCTGCACGACGGCGCCGAGTTCAGGACCAGGATCAACCATCTGGTGCGGGTCGATGATACGAAACGGGCAATCAAGGTTTTTTTTACGGCCTTGAACACCAGCACCATGGCGGAGCAGCACGCAGCATTTTAAGCTGCTGCGTGCTTACGCAGGAACGAAACGGGAGTAACGAGCATGTCGGCGAATACCAGGGAGCCGCAGAACGACAAACAGGACCAGCTCATCGCCGATGCCCGCCGCAACCGCGAGCAGCGCGAGAAGGACTACCGCGAGCAGACGCTGAAGCTTTACCCGCATATTTGCGCCCGCTGCGGCCGTGAATTCGAAGGAAAGAAACTTCGCGAGCTCACCGTTCATCACAAAGACCACAATCACGACAACAATCCACCCGACGGCAGCAACTGGGAGCTGCTCTGCCTCTACTGCCACGACAATGAGCACCAGGAATATCTGGACGAAGAGCTCCCGGGCAAAACAACACCAGGCAGGGAAAATAAACCCGCTCCCATGCAAAAACCCTTCTCTGCGCTCGAGGAGCTCTTGAAGAATCTTAAAAAATAAGCAGAACGACGCATTTCTTTCCGCCCTTGCCCCAGGAACCCCTTTCTATCCGCACCCGTCAATACCGAGTCGCCGGTTCTCATGATCCTCACCGATAACTGCCATGTTCCGCCATATTTGATATAATGATCGAAAATATACATTGTCTCCGCCTTTGCTGGAGTGTGGCAATCTTCTCTCGTGCATGCGACAAGACCCCGTCATTCCGAAAAGTTTGACACAGCACGTTCTTGCCCATGTGGACTTCAAAGAATACCTGCAAAGCCTCGTCAGCGGGATCGCCGACACCTACAAACGGCATGACGTCGTCATTGCCGTGGACGTCTGCATTCCCTGCGGCCTGCAACTGGTCAATGTGCTCGCCGGCCAGATCCACGGCACCATCGTGCTTTCCCGGTCGCCGGGCACCAGGTTCAGCGTAACCTTCCCGGGGACACCGGAGAGCAAGGGAGATCAGCATGGTTAAAAAACGAGTTATGCTCGTCGAGGACGAGTCCGTGACCGCCATGGACCTGAAGACCAACCTTGTCCAGCTTGGCTACGAAGTGCCGGCGATCGTGGCAAGCGGTGAAGATGCTGTTCATACCGCCGCAGAACTCAGACCGGACCTTATCCTGATGGACATTACCCTTGCCGGCCGCATGACGGGCATAGAAGCTGCGGATGCGATCAGGAAAAATCAGGCTATACCCATTGTCTTTCTCACCGCTCATGCCGATACCGAGACCATCGGACGGGCAAAGACCACCGAACCCTTCGGCTATCTTCCCAAACCTTCCAGCATGGACACTCTTTTGAGCACGATCGAGGTCGCGCTGTACAAGGGCGAGGCCGATGCACGGCGCAGAAAAGCCGAGGCCCTGCTCAGGCGGACCATGACCGAACAGAAGATCATCCTCGACAATCTGGGCGTGGGTGTCCTGTTTGCGATCAACAGAAAGATAGTCTGGGCGAGCAAAAGCATAGCGACCATGCTCGGCTATCCCCTTGAGGAGGTCGAGGGCAGGGACACCCTGCTGTTCTACCCTGACCGGGAGAGTTACGAGAAGGTCGGAACGGAAGGATATGCGGCGGTCGCCCGGGGGGAGGTCTATACCGGAGAGAGTCCCATGAAAAAAAAGGATGGTTCCCTCATCTGGTGCCACCTCGTGGGGCAGACGGTGAATCCTGCCGCACCGGAAGAAGGTTCCATCTGGATACTGGAAGATGTGACGCCCCGAAAAGTGCTGGAAGAGACCCTGAAGCAAAGTGAGGATAAATACCGCACCGTGGCGGATTTTACCCACGACTGGGAATTCTGGATCGCTCCGGACGAGCACATACGCTACATGTCGCCCTCCTGCGAAAAAATAGCCGGCCGCCCTGTTGCTGACTTTGAACAGGACGCCGCCCTGCTTCGCGGGCTCCTCCATCCTGATGACCGTGCCGCCTACGATACGCACCGCCACCGGGTTACCGGGCAGGAAAAGTCGGAAGAGCTGGAGTTCCGTATTCTCCGCCCCGATGGTTCCGTGCGCTGGATCGCCCATGTCTGTCAGCCGGTCTATGACGATCAGGGACGTTTTAACGGCACGCGGGGCAGCAACCGCGATATTACGCTGCGCAAGATCGCCGAGCAGGAACGGGAGCGGCTGATCACCGAACTGCAGGAAGCGCTGGCCAAGGTGAAGACCCTGAGCGGCATGCTTCCGGTCTGCGCGTCCTGCAAGAAGATCAGGGACGACAAGGGCTACTGGCAGCAGATCGAAGCATACATCAGCGACCATTCGGAAGCAGAGTTCTCCCACGGCATCTGCCCGGACTGCGCGGTGAAGATCTACGGAGAATATTACAGGAAGAAATAGGGGCTATGCTCATGTGGGCGATCTCTGCACCTTCGGAGTGCTGGTCTAGGCCTTCGGCCTCGGGGACAAGGCGGTGAAGCAGATCGCCGAGATCGTTCACGATCTGGATGTGAAGGACGAGAAGTATGATAACACCGGGACTACCGGTGTTGAGAAAATACTTTTCAAGATCCGCTAGACCGCAGGACGACCATGCCATCAATACGGCGGAATGGATCGTGTATGATGCCCTCTATGCATACTGCCGGGCAATGATAGCGAAAGAAAGGCCCCATGGCGCATTCGCTGAGTAACGTTGTCCTGCTTTTTGCTGCGCGCAGCATACGGCTTTTCGCCTACGGCGCGCTGTCAGTCGTGCTTGCCCTGTATCTGCATGAGATCGGACTTTCCAGCGCGGATATCGGGCTCCTGTTCACGCTCACCCTGGCAGGCGATGCAGGGATCACGCTCTGGATCACGACCACTGCAGACCGGTTCGGCAGAAAGAAGATGCTCCTCCTGGGCGCCGGACTCATGGTCATGGCCGGCGTCGTGTTCAGCCTGACCGGGAATATTTTTCTCCTGATGGTCGCTGCCGTCATCGGCGTCATCAGCCCCAGCGGGAACGAGATCGGCCCTTTTCTTTCCCTGGAGCAGGCGGCCCTTTCGCAGCTGCTCTCTGCCGAACAGCGGACCCGGGCCTTTGGCTGGTACAACCTGGCAGGTTCGCTGGCAGCGGCAGCCGGTGCGCTTGCAGGCGGTTTTCTTTCGCAAACATTTCTAAACACCGGCATGTCCGAGCTCGGATCCTATCGTGCCGTCATCCTCGGCTATGCCGCCTGCGGGATCGTCCTCCTGGTTGTTTTCCTGTTCCTTTCCCCGGACGTGGAAGCAACAACAGCTCCTGCAAAGGAGCGTGTGCTCGGGCTCCACAAATCAAAGGGCGTCGTGCTGAAGCTCTCCGCGCTTTTTGCCCTGGACGCCTTTGCCGGCGGGTTCGTGATCCAGAGCATGGTCGCTTACTGGTTCCACATCAAGTTCGGCCTCGATGCCGCCGTCCTGGGCAGTATCTTTTTCGGAGCGAACATCCTGGCCGGAGTATCCGCCCTGCTTGCGGTCCGGATCGCGAACCGGATAGGTCTGATCAGGACCATGGTATACACGCACATCCCCTCGAACGTGCTGCTCTGCCTGGTGCCGCTCATGCCCAACCTCGGCCTTGCCATTACGGTGCTCTTGCTCCGCTTCAGCATTTCGCAGATGGACGTTCCCACGCGCCAGTCCTACACCATGGCGGTCGTTGACCCCGACGAACGGGCTGCGGCATCGGGGGTCACGACCATCGCGCGTTCCGTGGGGGCCGCCGCATCGCCATTCTTTACGGGCATCTTTCTGGCTTCCCCGGCCCTCCTCGCTGCGCCCTTTCTCGTGGCCGGCGGCCTCAAGATCGTGTATGACCTGCTTTTGTACCGGAATTTCAAAAAAGCGGACGTGCGGTGACAAGGTCTTTCCCTGCAGGTCGAGATATACCGGCGGGTGCTAGCTGAATAAAGCCTGAAGCAGCAGATGGGTGGGAAGATAGACGAGCAGCGAAAATACGATCATCAGCAAACACAGATACACGAGCGGCGGCAGCCGTTTCTGCGGCTTTGTGCCCGGGCCATGCACCCAATTAATATTCTTTTCAGGGTCCGTAAGCAGGTAGGTCAGGGGGAGAACGATCCAGGCAAGCACTGTTTGCGCGAACCAGGCTTCCTTTGCATACCCGAGCCGGCCGATCATCCAGAGCAGCAGCACGGGCAGGAACACGTGGAACAGGGAGAGCGCCCTCAAGGAGAGCGGCTTTTGCGCGTCGAACATGTAATCCGTCAGCCCTGCCAGCCGCCTGCCCGTCAGGAGACGTCCGAAGTAGGTCACATTCCAGAACAGTTCAGGCAGCAGAATCCCGATCGCCATCATGCTCGCTATCAGGCTGCTCTCGTACCATAGCGCAGGCACCGTGGCAAAGAGCGCAATGTCCGAGAACCAGAGAAAGTTCCCGAGACCGTATTTGACCGTGTAGACCGCGGCCGTGAGAATGACGAACAGCGTGTAGGATATCTTGATCCAGAGCGGGATCATCACTGCACTGACGGCGTTTTTTTCTTTTTCTTTTTATTTTTCGCCGTGCCTGTTTTTTTCTTCGGTAGTGCCGTGTGTTCTTTGTTCTGCTTAACCAGGGCGGAAGTTGATTGCGAGGTGTTCATCCGTGAAGCGACAGGCGATGATGCCGGCACCGGGTGCATGGTGGTGATGGTTGCGTTCGTCGAGGTCGCGTTCTCGGTCGGGACCGAAGGAAATGCGGTTTCCAGCGGACGCGTCACCAATTGCGCCCCGGTGGACGGCGAAACAGGGGCGCCGGCAAAGGGCTGCATGGGCGCCTCGTTCGTTTTTGTCCAAACGTAGTATGCCGCCGCTCCCCCGGCAAGGATCAGGACCATTGATGCGGCTGCAAGATACCTCCTGAAGTGCGCCATCCCAGAAATCTTGGAGGTGATGATCATGGTTTCCTCTGCAGGCGCGGCTGCGAAGACCTTCATGGACACGAGGTAGTCCGCGATCCGCGTCAGCGAGGCGGCCTTGGTTGTCCTGCCTGCCAGCCGTTTTCCCAGTTTTTTCTCGACTTCCAGCATGGAACCGCAGCGTCTCTGCGGCTTCTTCCGGAGACACTTCTTGATGACCCACTGCAGGCCCCAGGGGATGTCGCTGTTGACGCGGCGGGGGGAAAGGAACGGGTCCTTCAGGATCTTGGCGCTCACCGACCGTTCATCGTCATCGGTGAAGGGTTTCACGCCGGTGAGCATCTCATACAGCACGATGCCGAAAGAAAAGATGTCGGACCGGGCGTCGAGCTGCTGCCCCAGGACCTGCTCGGGCGACATGTAGGCGGGCGTCCCGATAAGCGTGCCGGGCATGGTCAGGGATTCGAGGTTCCTGCTCTGGGCGATGCCGAAGTCCATGAGCTTGGCCTCGCCGTTCCGCTTGATCATGATATTGCTCGGTTTGATGTCGCGGTGAACGAGCCCGCGCATATGCGCGTAATCGAGGGCGCTGCAGATCTGAATGGCGATCATGATGCCCACATCAACGGGCAGCGCCCCGGTCTTCCCGATGACATCGGCAAGGTTGACGCCGTCGACGTATTCCATCACGATGCAGTAGGCGGGTTTTTTCCAATAGTCATAGATGTGGACGATGTTCTCGTGCTGGAGAGAAGCGGCCACTTTGCTTTCGCGTTCGAACCGCCTGACGATCTGGCTGTCGGCATGGTAGGCCCTCTTCAGTTCCTTGATGGCCACCGGCCGGTCAAGGGACTTTTGGACGGCCTTGTACACCGTCGCCATGCCTCCGGACCCGAGCTCGCCTTCTATTTTATATTCATCTGACAGCTGTTGTCTTGGCATATCTATATCCTTAACGCACACTCCGGACAAACCGGAACCACAAGGCGTCTCTCGCAAAGCTCGCAAAGAGCGCAAAGAAGACCTTGAACCAAAATCTCTTCGGGTTTAAAATCAAAAAGCAAGCCGTGGCTTAGGATTTTCTTTGCGTCCTTTGCGAGCTTTGCGAGAAATAGTATTGCACTTTTGCTGCCTACACCTCGGTAACCCACACCACCACCGCAGTGATATTGTCCACGCCTCCCCGCTCGTTTGCCGCGGCCAGCAGCTTCTGAACAGCCGCCTCGGGCGGGAACACGGCGAGGACCCTGTTGATCTCCGCATCGGTCAGCATCTCCGTCAGGCCGTCGGTGCAGAGGAGGAACCGGTCGTCCTTCTTCAGCGCATGGTTCGTGATGTCCGCTTTCACCTCTTCTGCAAGGCCCAGTGCCCGGGTGATCATGTGGCGATAGGTACTCAAGCGCGCCTGTTCCTGCGTAAAGGTCCCGGCACGGACCTGCTCGGCCACGAAGGAATGGTCCTCAGTCAGCTGCGAGAGCTTTCCGGTACGGAAAAGGTAGGCCCGGCTGTCGCCGATATTCGCGATGAACGCCTGGTTGCCCCTGAGAAGAAGCACCGTCAGAGTGGTCCCCATGTTCGCAAGCCCGCGGTTCTGGGACCGTTCCTGATTGATCGCGCGGTTTGCAAGGGAGACCGCTTCCCTGAGCGCAAAGACCGATGGGTCGTCGGTGCGGACGCGTCCCATGGGCGGGGTCCGGTCCTTTTCGCCGAGCAGGTCCGGCATGGCTTTGGCAAGCGTCTCCACGGCAATGCGGCTCGCGATCTCGCCGCCCTCGTTTCCCCCGATCCCGTCCGCGACCGCGTAGAAGCCCAGATGGTCGTCCAGGAGCAGGGCGTCCTCGTTGTTGGCCCGCTTCTTTCCGGGGTCGGTATCGCCGCAGGCTATCCTCTTCATTACGCGATCTCGTAGGTCCTGTTCCTGCCGGTTTCCTGAAGAATGAACTGGAGCGTGGTCTCCCCGACGCGGAACTTGTCCCCATGGCGCAATTTCCGCTGCCGTATGGATGCCCCCCGCATGTGCGTGCCGTTCGTGCTGTCCAGGTCCTTGAGCAGAAAAACGCCTTCGTGATAGACGATCACCGCGTGCTCCCGCGAGACCAGTGCGTCCTTGATCCGGACCTGGGCATTGGCGCTCCTGCCGATCACGGCATATGCTTTGTCGATCGCATACTCCATGCCTTCGCCATACCCCTTGATGATCACGACCGAGGCCTGAAATCGCACGGGTATTTTTTTTATCGACGGGGACGGCTGCAGGATCTGTGTTCTGTCGCTCTTTACTGGTGAGCCAATCATCGGTTCCCTCCGGGTTGTCGTGGTCTGGGACAAATCATAGGATAATACCGGATAAACGTCAAGTTCAATACATCGGATCATGTTTCTGCCACGAAGACACGAAGGAGACATAAATTTAACAGGCTGTTGAAAAGGCCTTTAGCTGTCTTTGCGAGCCGAAGGCGAAGCAATCTCGTTATTAAGGCTCGGGATATACGCCGCAATCTCGTGATTCAATAAAACAACAAGTTCGAGATTGCCGCGTCGCATAAAACGCTCCTCGCGATGACGCAACCGGTGTTTTTCAACGATCGGTCAAAGAGTTAATTAGGGGAAATATTCTTCCTGCTTTTCTTCGAGCCTTCGTGCCTTCGTGGCAAATTTTGTTCCGACCTTTGCGGTTTAACGATTATCATTTCCATCGTCTTATGGTACAATCTCGACATGAAAAGATCCGACCCAGGGAAGGCTCCTTCCGGGAGCAAGGCCGACCAGACCCAGGTGTTGTCCGGGCCGAACCAGAAGCCGCTCATCCTCAAAAAGGCGCGGTTCAAAGTGACCAAAGGCCGGGACGCGGGAAAAGAAATGGTGCTGCAGAAAGCACTAATCTCCATCGGCACGCTCCCGGAGAACGACCTCGTCCTGACCGATGCCACGGTCTCGCGCAAACATGCTGTTGTGGAAGAGCGTTCCGACGGCTACCTGCTCAGGGACCTGGGCAGCACGAACGGCTCGTTCCTCGATAATGTGCGGATACGCGAAGGCTATATCACGCCGGGTTCGGTCATTCGCCTTGGCCAGACCGAGATCTCCTTTTCTCCGCTGGAAGAGCGCATCGAGGTCCTCACCAGCTCCTCGGAACACTTCGGCGGGCTGATCGGATCTTCTCCGCTCATGCAGGAGGTCTACGGCTTTCTCGAACGCATCGCGCCTACTGATGTGACCGTCCTGCTCGAAGGCGAGACCGGCACGGGCAAAGAGCTTGCGGCGCGGGCCATCCATGCCCACAGCCGCAGGGCCCACGGCCCTTTTGTCGTGTTCGATTGCGGGGCAGTGGCGCCGAACCTCATTGAAAGCGAGCTCTTCGGCCACGAGAAGGGCGCGTTCACCGACGCGGTCAAGGCGCGGCAGGGTTCGTTCGAGCTTGCGGACAACGGCACCATCTTTCTCGACGAGATCGGCGAGCTCTCCCTGGACCTTCAGCCCAAGCTCCTGCGCGCCCTGGACCAGCGCGAGACCAAGCGCGTGGGCGGTGACAAACCTGTTGCCGTGAACGTCCGCGTCATCTCCGCCACGAACAAAGACCTTGAAAAAGAGGTCAAAGCCGGTCGGTTCCGCGAGGACCTGTACTACCGTCTCTCGGTGGTGCGCGTGAACATGCCCCCGCTCCGGAAGAGGAAAGAAGATATCGAAACGATCGCCGGACAGGCGCTTGCGGGGATCTCCGCGGAGATCAGCAAAAAGATCACCGGCCTCTCCCCCGAGGCCGCAACAGCGCTTACGGCCTATTCCTGGCCCGGCAACGTGCGGGAACTGAAAAACGTTCTGGGACGCGCCGCCGCCCTCTCCGACAGCGGCAGGATCGAGCCCAAGGACCTGTTCCTCACCCAGGGAAAGAAAACAAACACCCTTGACGGGCTGAGCGGCAAGACGCTCGAAGAGATCGAAAAAGCCGCCATTTCCGCCACGCTCAGGTCCGTGTCGG
>MHDY01000170.1:11987-14625 GCA_001803705.1 Nitrospirae bacterium GWC2_56_14
CTATTCCACGCTGTATGAGAAGATGAAGAAGTACGGGATGCGGGAGTAGAAAACAGCGCGTATTACACCTGAGAAAACCCTTTTTGTCCGCAGATTTCGCAGATTACGCAGATTAAGGCAAGCCTGAATTATTTATTATTTAAATCTGCGGCCATCTGCGTAATCTGCGGACAATATATTGACCTGAGTAGTTACAAAACTTCCCCTACCTCATCATCACCAAAATCGCGATTCCCGCCCCAGCCACCGCCGCTTCTATCAGCATCCACGGCCATGACCTTCTGAGTACAAGCCGGGGCCGCACGATCCCCGCATCGGTCCTGACGGTAATGTGCGCTCCATACTCCCGTCCCGGCCTGAGCATGCTGCTCTCCACGCGGAACAGCAGCCGGGCTGCATCAGGGCCGAAGGAAAGCGGCTTCGCCTTGATCCAGCGATCATCGGTAGACAAGGTCCCCGTCGTCCCGCTCAGCCCGAGGGCCATCACCGGAACGCTCACCCAGGAGGTCTTATTCCACCACGGGAGCCTGATCAGTTTTCCCGGTCTGGCGTAAATGATCTTTCCTTTTCCCTTTCCCTGCTCCGGCTGTTTGAGCAAAACCTTCTGGATGGCAAGTTTCATCTCGAGCGCGCTCTGAAAACGCTTTTTCATGTCCTGCGCCAGCGCGATCGTGATGATCGTTGCGGTCTCGCGGCTGAGGCGGGGATTCAGGCCACGGGGTTCGGGAAAATCCAGCGGGTTCTCCGCGGGGCTTCTGCCGGTAACACAGTGGTGCAGCGTCGCGCCGAGGGAGAAAAGGTCCGAGCGCACGTCGGTCTGGCCTGTGCCGTACTGCTCGGGTGCGGCATATCCCGGCGTGCCGTACACATAGGTATCTTCCTGCTTGTCCTCTTTAAAGAACCGCGCGATGCCGAAATCGATGAGCTTTATCCTGTTGTCGCGGCTGATCATGATGTTCGCCGGCTTGAGGTCCCGGAAAATGATCGGCCGCGGCTTCTGCACGCTTAAGAAGTGCATGGCCCGGCAGATCTGGAGCGCCCAGGACAGCGCGAGCCGCTCGTCCACGGGTTTCCCGCGCCGTGCGAAGAGTACCTGTTCGAGCGTGCTGCCGCTTACGTACTCCATCACGATGTAATGCGCTCCCGCAAGGGAAAAGTAGTCATAGACCTTCGGAAGGTTCGGGTGCGTGAGGCGCGCCAGGATCTGCGCCTCGGTCTGGAACTGGATCAGCGCTTCCCGCGATTTCTCCTCGGACATTTTGTTGGGCCGGAGTTCCTTGATCGCCAGGATCCTGCCTCCCTGCTGACGGTCCAGGACCTTGTAGACGCACCCCATCCCGCCCTTACCCAGGACCTCGATGATCTCGTATCGTTTTTTGAGAAGTTTCATATGCGTGTGAGGGCTATGATCGCAACCGATCCCCCCCTCACCTCGGTCCTCTCCCACGTCGGGGAGAGGATGGAAATATCCTTCGCCCCCTTGCTACTTACCCTATGCTCCATGCTCTCTGCTCCATGCTCCCTTACGCCGTACTCCTGACTACTGACTCCTGACTACTGACTCCGCACTTCCCACAGAACTTCACGCCCATCCTCAGGGAACTGCCGCAGCCTGCGCAGGTCCTGACGCTTTGTTCGCTGAACACGATCGTGGAATTGCCGACATTGATGACGTCTCCGTCTTCGAGCACCTGCCGTCCCGTAACCGGTTTTTTGTTCACCAGGGTGCCGGTCTCGGAGCCCTTGTCCTCGATAATATAGCGCCCGTTCTCCTTTATGACCTCGGCGTGCTGCTGCGAGATGCCCCTGTCCTTGAAAAGACCGAGCGTGTTCCCCTCGTCCCTGCCGATGGTAACGGTTGCGCCGATGTCGATGTCCTTCCTGGTACCCTTGCCGCGGACCAGGCTCAGGTGGCCTGTCTGGTACTGGCGTTCGATCTTTCTGTGCGACAGGGTGATGAACCCCAGGATGCTCGCCAGCGGGATGGCGAAGGCCCACAGGGGCGGCTTGGCGCCTGCGCCGAAGAGCGACGACTGGGGCTGGAAATAGGCGCGCGTCGTTTCTTCTCCCGTAGTGAGCACGAGCCTCACCTTCCTGAGATAGTCGGCGCGCTTCTGCGTGCGGTACGTGATGACATACTCGTTGTGTATCCTGTTGCTGATGGTGGAGTAGATGTCCGCCAGTCCGTCGGCCAGGGGGGTGTAAAAATAGGTGCCGCCTGTTTCGTTGGCGATCCGTTCGAGCCGTGCGGTCCGGACGTCCTTTCCGAGGCCGATGACCGAGACCGAAACGTACGCCTTGGCCGCTGTCTCGATCGCCTGGTCAAGGTCGATGGCGCCGCGGTTCGCGATCCCATCGGTCAGAACGATCACTGCCCTCCGGCCCGCGGCAGTGCGCACCGATTCAACGCCTTGGGCTATTGCATCGAAGAGCGCCGTATGGCCGCCGGGCTGAATGTTCATCACGTCTTTCCGGAGAAGGTCCTTGCTGTCGGTCAGAGGTTCCAGTGCTTCCACCGCATCGCTGAACGAAAAGAGCGCTGCACGGTCGCCGGGTTCCATAAGCGAGAAGAAACGAAGCACCGACTCTTTTGCACGCTCGATCTTTTCACCGGTCATGGATTCGCTCCGGTCCACCA
>MHDY01000170.1:14806-15885 GCA_001803705.1 Nitrospirae bacterium GWC2_56_14
GAACTGCGTGATCTGGAGCGAGAGCGGCCCGTCCGTCTGCGATGCCATTCCCATTCCGGCCGTCCCCAGGAGGCTGATCAGCATGATCACCGCCATTGCCGCGGCTTTCACCACAGCACTGTCGGCAGCCTGCTTAACAGCGGTGAACAGCAGAAGAACGCTGCCCACGCGAACGATATCGCCGTCGGCGAGACTGCTGCTGCGCGTCATTTTCTGGTTCACGTACACGGCCTTTCCCTGTTCGTTGGTCTCGATGGAGAAGCGCCCCCTGTTCCGTTTGATCATGGCATGCTCCAAGCCCACGCCTTCCGCGCCGGAAAGGCATACATCGGAGCGGTCGTCCCTGCCCACCACGTTCAGGTCCTTCAGGAGCGGGAAAGCCCTGCCCAGGTGCCTTCCCTTGACGACCTTCAGCGTTGCCGACACAAAAGCCTCTTCAACAAGGCTGATGAACGCTCCAATGGACATCCCAAGCAGCATAAGCCCGGCAAGGGCCGACCACAAAGAGGTCGCCGAAAGCTCATAGAACAGCGCACCGCCGAACAAACCGCCCAGCGCGCCGCCGATGAATCCGTAGAAAGTCCGTTCCCGGGAGCGGATCATCAGGCCGCCGGAGAGTCCCACCGTAGCGCCGAGAATTGCCCATCCGAGGGCAACGGATAGCGCCATGCCGAGCGACGCGGTGAATCCTCCGAGCTCAGCCACGACCATGCCGAGCGCGGTGAAGGTCGTATTACCCAGACCCGCGCCCGCTGCGCCGCCCAACAGTCCGGTGGCCGCGCCGATCGCTGCGCGCTTGAGCGCCGACCCATACTGCCTGCCTACGAGCGCCTCGTGGCTCCAGATAAATGCGCCGATGAACATGCCCGCAAGCGCGCCGAGCATGATCTCCGTCAGCAGCCCCTGGTCGGCAGCAGATGACAGCCACAGGATGAAGATCCAGGCTGCCGAACCGCCAAGGCCGCCCGCTGCGCCGTACAGGATCGTTTTATGTGAGAGTCTGGACATGATGCCCCCCTTCTGATTGCGGATTGCGGAATAACCCCGCTTAAAGAATCCGTTGTGACCAATCCGAAATC
>MHDY01000171.1:0-6011 GCA_001803705.1 Nitrospirae bacterium GWC2_56_14
GGGGCCGCAGGCCGCAAACTGATCATCCGGCTCGATAAGGATGCGAGTCCGCAGAATCAAGCTTATTCCTGCCTGCGACGCGGCGATATCATTGTTTTTGAGGGACTGCGGGACGAGGGGAAACGGTTCAAGGTGGAGCAGGAGACCCGCGTGATCATCCGGCGCGGTGGTTCCGGAAGTTCCTGATGGGGGAGAAGCTGCAGACTATCCGCAGATTACGCAGATTTCGCAGATTAAAAAAAACTGAATTGTTTTTAAAATCTGCGTCCATCTGCGCAATCTGCGGACAAAAAGGTTTTACTCTGGTGTTGCGTCTTCTGGATTCAGATGTGTTTTATTCTGGTTGGTCCGGATCTGGAGCACTTGAGGGTGGCGGGTCTTTGGCAGGGCCGTTGTTCATGGCCGGATGGCCGCGGCATTACCCCTTCGAGTAAACGACCTTCTGAATGGCGCTTTTGTTGATGTAGCAGAGTGCCTTCTCTTTTTTTAAGCTCAGGAAGGATTCAGGCAGGTTGAGGCAGTCCGATAGCCGCGCCTTTTCCTTCGGCACCTCCGCCAGAAGCTCACCGCTCAGTGCGGTGCCGTCGGTGAACAGCGTGGTGATGTCCTCGATATGCATGAGAAGGAAGGCCGGCTCCTTGTCGGAGATTGCCACTTCCAGCACGCTGACGCTTTTCTTATTGATGAACGTGGGGGGTGTGCCCTCGACAGTGAGCGGAAAGAACCGGTTCGCGTCCTCGAGGAACATCTTGATCTTCTGGTGCAGGGTCAAGGCCTCGGGAAAGTATTCGAGAAAGATGTTCCCGGTCCTGGCCTCGCCGCCGACGAGGTGGACCGTCACGAGCTGCTTGTCCTTGGGTACCGCGAACTCTCGCTGCGTCGTCATCCGATTGCTCCTTCGCCCGCTATTCCGCCGCCATGCCGGACAATTTTAAAGAAATGCCCTTGCTCTTGAACATGGTCAGGAGTCCCTGTTTGTCGATGGCCTTGACATAGGCTTCTTCCGGGGCGACCTGTTTGTCGGTCACGAGCTTGAACAATGCGTCGTTCAGTATGACCATACCCTGCCCCTTGGCGGTCTGCATGATGGAGGGGATCTGGTAGATCTTGCCTTCGCGGATGAGGTTCGATACGGCGCTGTTCACGAGCAGGACTTCCATGGCGGCGATGCGGCCCTTGGCCTTTTTGCAGAGCGTCTGGGAAATGACCCCCTTGAGCGAACTGGCCAGCATGGTCCTGATCTGGGACTGCCGGTCAGCGGGGAACTGGTCGATGATGCGGTCAACCGTGGACGCCGCCGTGGTGGTATGGAGCGTGCCGAACACGAGGTGGCCCGTTTCCGCCGTCTCGATGGCGATGCCGATGGTCTCGAGGTCGCGCATCTCGCCCACGAGCACGATGTCGGGGTCCTCGCGGAGCGCGGCCCGGAGCGCGTTGCTGAATGACTTGGTGTGGACGTGCACCTCGCGCTGGTTGATGAGGCAGTTCTTCTTGGGGTGCACGAACTCAATGGGGTCCTCGATGGTGATGATGTGGTCCTTGCGGTTGCGGTTGATGAAATCCACGAGCGCGCAGAGCGTCGTCGATTTGCCCGACCCCGTGGGCCCCGTGACCAGGACGAGCCCTTTGCTGAGGAAACAGAGGTCGAGGATCTCCTTGGAGAGGCCGAGTTTCTCTGCGGTCACGATCTCCATGGGGATCTGCCGGAACACTCCGCCGAGACCGAAACGGTCCATGAAGATATTGACGCGGAAGCGCGCCAGACCCGGGATCTCATGGGCGAAGTCCGTATCGTGGGTGTCATCGAACTGGGTCGTGTTGTGGGGCGGCATGATGCTGTAGATCAGCTTCTTCATCCGCTCCGGGGTGACGGCCGGCTGGTCCGCCAGTTCCATCATGTCGCCGTGCAGCCGGATCATGGGTTTGTGGTTTGAGGTGAGGTGGAGGTCCGACGCGTTCATGCCGAACATCTTCCGGAGCAGGACGTTGATCTCGGGTTCAGGGCCGGCGCCGACGGGTTTGGCGGCAGGCGCGGTGACCGGGGCCGTCTGGGGTTCGGGCTCGTCGGTAATGACCTCGGGTTCAAAGTCAGGTTCTATGCCGGAATCGATCTCGGGTTCCAGCTCAGGCTTGGCAATCGGTTTGACGCCGTCCGTCTGCGAGATCACCGCCCGGACCTGTTCTCCCTGGGCCATGAACATGATGGTGTGGGTCTTGGCGTTATACTGATACTCGAAGTTCGTTGCTTTTTTTTGCGTGATGCTCTGCTTGTTGGCAAGGGGGGCGATTTCGGTGAGGAGGGCGATGATCTGGGGTGATGAAAGCACCTGGTTGAGCATCGCCTTGGTGCCGAGCCGCGTGCGCATCATGGGCTCTTTTCCGGTTTCGAGAAGGATCTCTTGCTGGGGCTGCAGTCGTTCGATCAGTTTGTCGAGCTGGCTCATGCGGGCGTTTCCCTCGTAGTTGGATTCACTCAGGGGGGACGGCTTCCCGCTTCCCTGAACAAGGACGGCTGATCTCTGTTTTCAGGTTCTCGGCCGGCGCCTCACTTGCCCGAAAGCTCCCGCATCAGCTCTTTGACCGAAAGGATGCGGTCAACATGCGATGCATTCGTTCCAACTGTGTACAACGCCTCTTCCTTATCAGTATTATAGCCGCCGGAGCTCAAAAGTCCATTGCAGATGCAAAAAAAGTTCTCGTTGCTTTCCTTGGCACCGCAGATCGTGTATTTGCCTTCAGCGTCTCTTTGCAGCACGTACCCTTTGTCGCATTTGGGCTGTCTGAGCCGCTTGAGCGCCGATACATACATGGGGGACTGCTTAATGACGCGGAAGGGAAGGCCGCAGGGAGATCCGGGACGGTGCGCCACGACAATGTCCTCGTCCTTGGCGGCGACCACGGCCTGTTTGAAGGCCTCGGAGGCGCTGCTTTCCTCGGTGGCCAGGAACCTCGTTCCCATCTGGACGCCGGCTGCTCCCATCTGCTGATAGCGGACGATGTCCTCGTAGGTATAGATGCCGCCGGCAACGATAACGGGAATATCTCCGTATTTCAATGCCATGTCCTTGACCGGCGGGAAAAGGTTCTCGAGCTTGTTGCATTCAAGCTCCACGTCGTCGATACGGAACCCGAGGTGTCCGCCGGCAAGGGGGCCTTCGAGCACTACGGCATCGGGCCGGTAGCCGAGTTTTTCCCATTTTTTGCAGATGATATCGAGTGCGCGGGCCGAAGATACGATCGGGATGAGGGCGGTGTCCTTGGGCGGCTGGATCGCGGGCAGGTTCAGCGGCAGGCCAGCGCCGGAGACGATCGCATCGGCCCCTGCATCAATGGCGCCCTTTACCGAGTCGTTGTAATCCCGAAACAGGGCCCACATGATGTTAATGCCTGCATACCCGCCTTCCTTGGCCCGGGACACCTCTTCGTATGCTGCTTCGTAGGAATTGAGCTTTTTGCCGGTCCGTTTTGAGACCAGCCGGTCCAGACAGGCGCTCGAAACAAGTCCGGCGCCGCCTTCCCGGGCAACGGCACTGGCCAGCGGGAACAAGGAGACGCCAACGCCCATTCCGCCCTGAATGATCGGGATGGGTATTTTTTTTCCTTTAATAATAAGTGGTTGCAGTTTAGGTCTTGATATCAAGTTGCCCCCTGTACATTTTCATGCACTGCTCGTTGATGGTAGCTCGTATCCATCCTGACGTGCCATTATGCGCCTTATCGCAGAAAAATAAGGAAAAAACGTTGTTCACTATACCATAAGAAAAAACCAGATTCAACAACGAAATTTCAAACAGGAGTCGCAAACAGGCAGGGGATTCGGCCGGAGGACCCTGCGATCGCAGGTGCTCATTGACTTCAGAAAGGTTTTCGGTTACTATTCCCCTGCTTTCATCTATTTTACTCATTCAACAGGAGGGTTCCCGTGGGCAAAGTGACGCGCGCGCTCATCAGTGTTTCTCACAAAGAAGGTGTCCTGGATTTTGCCAAGGGGATCGAAAAACTGGGGATCGAGATCCTGTCGACCGGAGGAACGGCCAAACTGCTCCGTGACGGAGGCGTGAAGGTCAAGGACGTGTCGGAGTTCACGGGATTTCCCGAGATGCTGGACGGCAGGGTCAAGACCCTGCATCCCAAGGTCCACGGCGGGCTCCTGGGACGGCGGGGCAACCCCGAGCACATGAAAGCGTGGAAAGAGCACGGCATCGAACCCATCGATCTGGTGGTGGTGAATCTCTATCCTTTCGAGCAGACCGTGGCAAAGCCCGGCTGCACCCTCGATGACGCCATTGAGAACATCGACATCGGCGGCCCGACCATGCTGAGGTCGGCTGCCAAGAACTATACGGACGTGGCCGTGGTGGTATCGCCCCGCGACTATGGCCGGGTGCTCGACGAGCTGAAGCTGACCGGCGAGGTGTCCTTAAAGACCCGCTTCGAGCTCTGCCGCACCGTGTTCCTGCACACGGCGCGCTACGACAGCGCCATCTCGGCCTGGCTCGACAACCAGGTGCCGGCCGACGAAAAGACGCGCTTCCCCAACATCCTGACGCTCCAGTTCGAAAAAGTGCAGAACCTGCGCTACGGCGAGAACCCTCACCAGCAGGGCGCGTTCTACCGGGAGTTCGGGCGCAAAGAGCCTTCCGTTGCGAATGCCCGGCAGCTCCAGGGCAAGGAGATGTCCTTTAACAACTTTCTTGACGCCAACAGCGCCCTCGAACTCGTAAAAGAGTACAGCCCGGTCGCGGCGGTCATCGTGAAGCATAACAACCCCTGCGGCGCGGCAACCGGGACGTCCCTGGCCGACGCCTACCGCAAAGCGCGCGACTGCGATCCGGTCTCGGCCTTCGGCGGCGTCATCGCCTTCAACCACCTGGTGGACCTCGAAACGGCAAAGGAGATCACCGCCACCTTCGTCGAGGTGGTCGTGGCGCCGGAGTTCGCGCCCGAGGCGCTGGAAGAGCTCAAGCGGAAGAAGGACCTGCGGCTCCTCGATATCGGACCGGCGATCACCGGGACGCCCGAGGGCATGGACCTCAAGAAGATCACGGGCGGCCTCATCTACCAGGACCGCGACCTCGGGAAGATCGCGGACATCAGAAAACTCACGGTGGCGACGAAACGCACGCCCACCGACGAAGAATACGAAGCGCTGGCTTTCGCCTGGAAGGTATGCAAACATGTCAAGTCGAACGCCATCATCTTCGCCGCGCGCGACCGTACCCTCGGCATCGGCGCGGGCCAGATGAGCCGCCTCGATTCCGTGCGCATCGCCGTGATGAAGGCCCAGTCCCCGCTCAAAGGGAGCGTGCTTGCATCGGATGCGTTCTTTCCGTTCCGCGACGGGCTGGACGAGGCGGCCAAGGCCGGCATCACCGCGGTGATCCAGCCCGGCGGGTCGCTCAAGGATGAAGAAGTGATCAAGGCCGCGAACGAGCAGGGCCTCGCCATGGTCATGACGGGGATGCGTCACTTCAGGCATTGAGTTCCACCGCTCTTTTTCGGCGCAGAGCGCGGCCCTTTGATACCACGATCAGGAGCAGACAGGCGGTCCATGCAGGCTACGACCCTTATTACCCTATTCCTCCTTCTCCTCTCCCTCGGCATGGGATGCGACCGGCGCCGAGAGCAGGTGCGGCCGACCGTGGTCCCTGCGCACCAGACAACGGCTGAGCAGCTCCCCTACTATCAGGGTCTTGTGGAAGAATACAAAAACATTCTTGCCGAGGACCCGAACAATCTCGCCGGTCTCATTGCGCTTGCCCATGCATACGCCGGCGGCAACCAGTGGGATAAAGCGATCACCCTGTATGAGCATGCGCTCCGGATCGACCAGCACAACGCGGACCTCCATACGGACCTGGGCATTGCTCTCCGGAGCGCGGGGCAGGAAGACCGGGCGCTGAACGAATTCCGCACCGCGGTGGTCAACGATCCCCTGCACCAGAACGCACGATTCCACATGGGCATCGTCTATGCCTACGATAAAAAGGACTATCCTGCCGCCATTCGCG
>MHDY01000171.1:6041-15872 GCA_001803705.1 Nitrospirae bacterium GWC2_56_14
ATCATGTCGAGGCCGACTACATGAAGCATTGCATCGTGAAGTTCGGCGAAATAGCGAAGAAGGACGCCCGATGATCCGCGCACTGTTCATTCTCTTTCTGGCCATGCTGGTCTACTCCGCCGTCAAAACAGTGCTCCGCGCAGCCGGCCGGACGCGCCAGGAAGAGGAGCGCAAGGCGCGGATCCATGGCGCGGAGATGGTGCTCGATCCGCAGTGCCGTACCTACGTGATCAAGGACCGCGCCACGGCGCGCCGCATCAAGGGTGATCTGATCTATTTCTGCAGCGAAGACTGCGCGAACAAGCACGAAGCGCAGTTTCGCGCCTGATCCCGGAACGACCATGGCAGGGTTGCTCGATCATAGTTTCTTTTTCCTCAGGTTCATCGTCCTGCTCCTGCTGCTCAGCTGCCTTTCCCCTTTGCCCGGGACGCCCGTACGCAAGGCCGAGACGTTCGCCACCCTGGTCGCGGCGCTCCCCGGCGAGCCCCGGCTCGTCATCTGGAAGTCCCAGTACACCCTGACGCTGTACAAGGGCATGACCCCGGTGAAGACCTACCCGGCCGTGTTCGGCAGGGGCTACAGCGACGGCGATAAGCGGAAGATGGGCGACCTGCGCACGCCCGAAGGGGACTTCTATATCTGCACCATGAATGCCAGCAAACGCTTTTACAAGTTCATGGGGCTCAGCTATCCCGGGCTCAAGCATGCAGAATCAGGGCTTCAGGAGCGCCTTATCACCCGGGCTGAATACGATCAGATCAAAAAGGCTGTTGACGAGCGGCAGGCGCCGACCTGGAGCACCCGGCTTGGCGGCGCTATCGGCATTCACGGGAGGACGGAATCGCCCGGTCCCGTCGGCGGGTCCGGGGTCATGAACTGGACCGAAGGCTGTATCGCGCTGGCCAACGCCGATGTGGACGAGATCTTCAGCGTCGTGGCGCTCGGCACGGCGGTGACCGTGCTGCCGTGATCACAGGGCGCGACTCCGGTCTAACACCCTCTCCTTCAAGGAGAGGGTTGGGTGAGGATGGGTTTCCTGTCTCGTCTGTGAGACCCATCCCCACCTTCGTCCTCCCCTTGAAGGGGAGGTAACGTCGTTACACTCCACGCAAGTATGCTAAGTATCGCGAAGAAGTAATATAAGTTTGGAGTTCGGAGTGCGGAGAAACAACGACAACTCGTCTCTGGAGGGTCATCGCGCAGACATCAGCCGCTGTGTGCGCTGCGGCGTCTGCCGGGCGGTCTGTCCCTCCTTTCAGCCGGACCGGGAAGAATCGCTCTCACCGCGGGGGCGGATCGCGCTTATCCATGCGGTACTGGATAAACGGCTACCCCTGTCCGCGATCTTCACAGACCGCCTGGCGACCTGCACGTCCTGTCTTGCCTGTGAAGCCGCCTGCCCCAGCAATGTGCCGGTGACCGTCATCATCCAGGCTGCGAAAGAAGATGCCGTGCGCGCTTCCGGCCGCGGTCTTATCAGCCGCTTCGTGGCCGCGGCGCTCACCCATGACCGTGCCATGCGCTCCCTGGCCTGGCTGGCGCCAGTGGTGCTGCATTATACAAAGGGTCCAGGGTCCAGGGTCCAGGGTTCAGGCGCAAAGGGCAATGGTCCAGGGTCCGGGGTCCAGGGTCCACAGGAAAAGAGCTGTGGGCGAGGGGCAAGGATCCAGGGTTCAGGGACAAAAGGCAGGATCGCTTTTTATCCCGGGTGTGCCATCAAACACTTCCAGCCGGACATCGGCATCGCAGCTGTTGCCGTGCTTGAACGGGCAGGGTACGAGGTGGTCGTGCTTGACGATGCCGTCTGCTGCGGCAGGCCGCTCTTGTCGCTGGGCGACCGGGAAGCGGCGCGGGCAGTGGCGGAGCAGAACCAGCAGCTCTTTGCCTCGCTTTCGGTTGACCGGGTAGTGACCGCCTGCGCCTCCTGCGGCTTGACTTTCAAAAATGAATATCCTGCACTGCTCGCGCCTTCGGGAGCGACACCGGTGCCGGTGTTCGATATCCATGAACTGCTTGCCGGGGCCATGCCGGCGCTTCCGTTGGGGAGGCTCACGCAGCGCGTGACCTGGCACGACCCCTGTCATCTTGGCAGGGGGCAGGGTCTGGCGAAGACAGCGCGGTCCGTGCTGCGGTCCATTCCCGGGATCGAACTCGTTGAGGCGGCGCACCTTGGTAATTGCTGCGGGTTCGGCGGCGTCATGCGCATCGGCCACCATCGTCTTTCCAATGCCATCGGCGATGCCCGCGCAAAGGACCTTATGGGCACGGCTGCATCGATCGTGGTCACGGGGTGTCCCGGCTGCCGCATGCAGTTGGCGGAATCGCTCAAGCGGGCAGGATCGGATGTTGCGGTCCTGCATACGGTGCAATTAATTGCAATGCGGATTTCGGATTGCGGAAATGAAAGGGTCCAGGGGCCAGGGGTCAGGGTCCAGGAAAAACTAATAGGAACTGGAAAGGAACGAAGATGAAATTTTTTATCGATACTGCGAACGTAAAAGAGATCCGCGAGGCGGCGAGCTTCGGCGTGGTCGACGGGGTCACCACCAATCCCTCGCTCATCGCCAAAGAGGGCAGGGATTTTAAACAGGTCATCGCCGAGATCTGCGAGATCGTCGACGGTCCCATCAGCGCCGAGGCCGTAAGCCTTGAGGCGGACAAGATGGTGGTCGAGGGCTTGGAGCTGGCGAAGATCCATAAGAACATCGTGGTAAAGCTTCCCATGACCAAGGACGGGCTCAAGGCGACGAAGGTGCTGGCCGACCAGGGCATCAGGGTGAACATGACCCTGGTGTTCTCGGCCTCCCAGGCGCTTTTGGCCGCCAAGGTCGGCGCGGCATACGTAAGTCCTTTTGTGGGCAGGCTCGACGACATCAGCCACTACGGCATGGACCTGGTGGAGCAGGTGGTCACCATATTCGACAATTACGGCTATCCCACCGAGGTGATCGTGGCCAGCGTCCGGAACCCGCTCCATGTGGTGGACGCCGCCATGGTGGGCGCGCACATCGCAACCATACCGTTCAGCGTCATCGACCAGCTGGTCAAACACCCGCTCACGGAC
Source organism: Nitrospirae bacterium GWC2_56_14 (assembly GCA_001803705.1). GTDB lineage: Bacteria > Nitrospirota > UBA9217 > UBA9217 > UBA9217 > GWC2-56-14. The sequence continues at coordinate 9,107 of MHDY01000171.1, forward strand.
ATCGGGATCGAGAAGTTTTTGTCTGACTGGAAAAAGCTGGAGAAGAAGTAATATAACTATTCAGGCTGAAGGTGGAAAGGCTGAAGACTGAAGGTGGTAAAACGAGAATTCTGACCGTTCTGGTTCGAATTTCCTCGTGAGATCGAATTCAATTGTATTTTTTACCTTCAGTCTTCAGTCTATCCACCTCATTGGGTGATCTTGATGCCTATCTACGAATATCACTGTACCGCCTGCAATGCTGAGTTCGAGAAACTGGTCTTCGGATCGAACCCGGCCGTTGCGTGCGAAAAATGCGGTTCGGAAAGAACGGAAAAGCTCCTGTCGCGCTTCGGCATGGGCAGGTCGTCCAACAGCGCCTCATCAGGCTCATCAAGCAGCTCAGGCTGCGGCGGCTGCTCATCGTCGTCCTGCGCAGGCTGTAAGTAGGCTGCTTCCGGCGATTGTTCAGCGCAGTTCCTGACCTGGTGGACAAGGTTGGGCTGTGATGCAGCTGCATGCTGGCCATCTGCAACACGCCTTTAGTTGCTGACCCCCGCACCCTTTCCATTACCCTTCATTTTTTATTCTTTTGCCCTTTATCTTGCGGCAATATTCTACTATACTAATACTCATGTCTCTTCGAGAGGAGCGAAACACGAGAATGAAGACCATTCTGCTGGTTGATGATGAGCCCGAGATACTGAAGGTCCTGACGGAAACGCTCAGCGATTACAACGTCATAGCAAAGGCCGATGCCGAGTCTGCCTTATCCGTGATCAGGGGCGGGGCCAGGGTTGACCTTGTTCTGACCGACAACTTTATGCCTGGCATGAAGGGTTCCGAACTGATCGCCGTGCTCAAAAAGGACGCTCCCTCGATGCCGGTGATCATGCTTACGGCATACAGCAGCGTTGAATCCTATCTCCAGAACATCAGCAGCGGGGCCTTCGAGTATATCAATAAGCCGGTGAAGGCCGGTGAACTGCGCCGCATCGTGAAGGCGGCTTTTGATTCAAAAGATGCCTAGCTTCCCTTTTTTTCATTTCTGGACCGTTCAGTCCCCACTGCTGTCATTGCGAGGAGAAGCGGCGAGATTGCTTCGCCTTCGGCCCGCAATGACGGAGAGAGAGCCCTCGTAAAAACGGCATTTTCGATTTCCTGCGAAGGCGTCAGCTTTATGGGTTGACAGTGAACACTTGTTCACTTACAATGGCTCCTGTGGAAACCCAACCCCTTACCATTTCCTCCTGGCCGCAGGCCATCCTCCATCTCGATGCCGATGCGTTCTTTGCTTCCTGTGAGCAGGCGGTCCACCCGGAGCTCAAGGGCAGACCGGTGATCACCGGCAAGGAACGGGGGATCGTGGCTGCGGCGAGCTACGAGGCAAAGGCGCGCGGCGTGCAGCGCGGCGTGCGCCTCTCCGAGGTGAAGAAGCTCTGCCCCGACGCGGTGATCCTGCCGTCCGACTACGAGACCTACAGCCTCTTTTCCGTGCGGATGTTCGAGATCATGCGGCGGTTCTCGCCCGATGTGGAGGAATATTCCATTGACGAGGCCTTTGTCGATCTTACCGGTCTCAGGCGGAGCTTTCACGGGTCCTACGAGGTGATCGCCGAAAAGATGCAGCAGGCGATCGAGACCGAGCTGGGGATCACCGTGTCAATCGGCGTCAGCCTCTCCAAGGTCCTGGCAAAGGTCGGCTCGAAGCATAAAAAACCGAACGGCCTCACCATGATCTCCGGGCGCGACATCCATCGCTATCTGCAGGGCCTTCCCCTGGAAAAGGTCTGGGGCATCGGTCCGAACACGGCAGCCTTTCTCAGAAAATTCGGGATCACGACGGCGCTCGACTTTGCGCGCAAGGATCTGCGCTTTGTGGAGCAGCACCTGTCCAAGCCGTACCAGGAGGTCTGGCACGAACTGAACGGCAGGAGCGTCTACCCGGTGGTCCTGGAGTCGAAAAGCGCCTACCAGTCGATCAGCAAGGCAAGGACCTTCACCCCGGCGTCGCTGGACGAGACCTTTGTGTTCGCCCAACTGGCGAAGAACCTCGAGAACGCCTGCATCAAGGCCCGGCGCTATAAGCTTGCGGCAACGCGGCTGGTTGTCTTTTTGCGGACGCAGGAGTTTACCGGCAGCGGCGTGGAGATAAAACTAAGCCGCGCGACGGCCTACCCGGTCGAGCTGTTCGCACCGCTTCGTGAGGGTTTCGACCAGACCTACCGCCCCCGGACGCTCTATCGCCAGACCGGCGTGGTGCTTGCCGGGCTGATCGCCGAATCAGCGACCCAATACGGTTTGTTCGACGACACAGCAAAGATCGAAAAAATGGGCAGGATCTACGATGTCGTGGACCAGTTGTCCGAAAAGTTTGGGAAACACTCGGTCCAGCACGCGGCCAGTCTGCCCACAAAACAGCAGGCCCAGCATGAGGGTGCGCGCGGCGATGCGCCGCAGCGGACTGCAAGTCTCTTCAAAGGGGAGAACAAACGGCAGCGCCTCGGCCTTCCGCTGCTGCATATCAAGGTTTGAGGGGAATGACGAGACCGGGTCTGTATAATTTTTATGAGATAGGCACATTGCGAGGGGGAACTAGCCTGATTTATTTGATGAAAAACATCTTCTGTTAAATCATGATAAACTTCTAAAACTCATTCCCGCGCCCAGGAGGCAAAATATGGAACTGAAAACCGTAGCGGTAAACATTCCCGAAGGCTGCAACATCATTCTCGGCCAGACGCACTTCATCAAGACGCCTGAGGACCTGTACGAGATCATCGCGACCACGGTGCCGCAGGCGAAGTTCGGCATCGCTTTTACCGAGGCGTCCGGTCCCTGCCTCATCCGGACCGAGGGCAATGATGACTCGCTTATCGCGGGCTGCGTCGCCACGCTCCAGGCGCTCGGCGCCGGACACGTCTTCTGCATCTATCTCCGCCAGGCCTTCCCGGTCAATGTGCTTACGGCGATCAAGAACTGCCCCGAGGTCTGCCACATTTTCTGCGCCACCGCGAACCCGCTGGAGGTCGTCATTGCATCCACGGGCCAGGGGAAGGGGATCCTCGGCGTGATCGACGGGTCTTCGCCGAAAGGGATCGAGACCCCGGCCGACAAGGCAGAACGCCGGCAGTTCCTGCGGAAGATCGGGTATAAACTGTGAGGTAAAAATACTCTCGTCCGCCGGCGTATTTGTCAATTCATTCTTCGTGTGCAAACAGGGATACCCAAATACATCGTTGCACCTTAAAAACCGTTATAAACTGCAATACCCTTAAATTACCCCGACTTTATGCCTCTTTTCTCCAGCATTCACAACTCTATGAGGTATAATAAAGTCATACATTTTTTTACATCGCTACAAACGGTAGCGCCGAGCAGACTTCGGGGGAAACAAACGAATGGTACTTTTTCCGCGAAATAAGTCAGAACTTACTTTATGTATCATTCCTGTAAGTTCCAACTGGAAAAGCGGCATTGCATCAGGGGGAATTAAAAAGACCCCTGTGTCCCTATCAAGGATGCAGGGGTCTTTTGTTTTTAAGAGGCTTAACGTTTGAGTATCTCCTCACCAAAACAGGCCCCCGCACCGTTGCCAAATGGTTGGGGCCCGGACCGTTTCCGGATTCTGATCAGCATCTGCGCGACGATTGTCGCCGGCGTCGGATTCGTCTCTCTGTTCGGATGGCTGCTTGAACTGCCCGTTCTTGCGAGCCTCGGTTCGGATAATATCCCGGTGGCTCCAAGCACGGCAATGCTGTTCGTGCTGTATGCCGGCGCGATCTTTCTCCGCACCCGTTCCCGGAAGAGCAGCGCATCGTACTGGACCGGCGTGTCCATCACTGCCGCAGGAGCGCTGATCGCGGCGGTGCTGTTATCATGGTCCCTGACCGGCATGCCGAGGGAAGCCGAACACTTTGGTTTTGCCGTGGTGCATCAGCCAGGTGAACCGGTGGCAGGGCATATGTCGCCGGTCACGGCGGTCTGTTTTCTGCTCTTCTCCTTGTCGTATTTCCTGTCGCTGCCGCCGCTGGGCGATCGGCGCGGGGCGGCCAATCTCGCCTGGTGGGTTGCCTGCTGCATGATCGCGGCCGGCTCTACGCTCGTTCTGGCCTATCTCTATGGAGCGCCCATACTTTACGGCAGCGTCTTCATTCCTCCGGCGGCGCTGACCAGTATGGCGTTCGTTGCCCTGGGGACCGCCTTGCTCGCTCTGGCAGCGCCCCATGCCTGGTTGTCCCGCCCGAACGCGGAATCCGCCACACACGCCTCATACACCTTTCTCCTGGTTTTTGTCCTTCTCGCGGCGGGTATTGTGATCGCGGGGTTTCTCTATTACCGGAACTACGAAATACGCCACCGTACCGAGGTGGAGCACCAGCTTTCCGCCATTGCCGATCTGAAAGTGGACGAAATCGCAAATTGGCGGAAAGAACGACTGGGTGATGCCGAGCTTTTTTATAAGAACTCCAATTTTTCGGGACTGGTCCGGCGCTGTTTGGAGCGGCCCGGGGATAGAGAAGCTGAAGACAGGCTTCGAACATGGTTGCAGCATGTTCAGAAGGGGTACCGATATGACCGGGTCTTGCTGCTCGATGCCCGGGGCAGGGAGCGGATGTCCGTGCCTGAGGCGCGGCGTCCGCTTTCAAACCATCTGATCCTGCGCACCGCTGAAGTCCTGCATACGAAGCAATTGGCCTTTGAGGATTTCTACCGGAATGAACATGACGGACGCATCTATCTGGCGGTGCTGATCCCCATCCTCGACGAGCAAGACAACGGCCCCGCAACGGGGACCCTTGTCTTGCGCATCGATCCCGAACAATCTTTCTATGCATTTCTCAACCGCTGGCCGACGCCGAGCAAAACCGCCGAGACCCTGCTCGTCCGACGGGAAGGAAATGAGGTCCTTTTCCTGAATGAACTCAGATTCCAGAAGAACACGGCCCTCAGGCTGCGCAGATCCCTGGATCAAAAAGAACTGCCGGCTGCTCAGGCGGTCCTGGGCAGGCAGGGGATCATGGAGGGAAGGGATTACCGGGGAGTTCCGGTGATCGCCGATGTACGCGCTGTCCCTGGAGCTCCCTGGTTTCTGGTCTCCCGCATGGATATTTCCGAAGTGTACGAACCGATGAGGGAGAAACTGTGGATGATGATCGCACTGGTCGGCGCCCTGCTTCTGGGCGCGGGCGGGGGCGTGGGACTGGTCTGGAGGCGGCAGCGCACTCAGTTTTACCGGGAGAAGTGCGAGGCAGCCGAGGCCCTGCGCGACAGCGAAGAGCGGCTGCATATGCTGATCGAAGGGGTCAGGGATTATGCCATTTTTCTTCTGGATAGAGACGGGAAGGTGGCGAGCTGGAATGCGGGGGCGGAACGCCTGAAGGGTTACCATGCCGGAGAGATCATCGGCCGGGACTATGCCCTTTTTTTTACTCCGGAAGACCGGGAGAGCGGTAAACCTCGGCGCCTGCTGGATGAGGCCAATTCTCAAGGCCGGGTGGAAGATGAAGGGATGCGCGTTCGAAAGGACGGGTCCCGGTTCTGGGCCGATGCGGTCATCACGGCCCTGCAGGACCCCGACGGCCGTCCCCGCGGCTTTGCGAAGATAACCCGCGACGTCACGGAACGCCGGCAGCGGGAAAAAGTGATAGAGGACAAGAATGCCGAGATGGAACGGTTTATCTACACGGCCTCCCACGATCTGAAAAGCCCCGTGGTCACGGTCAAGACCTTTCTCGGCTTTCTGCGGCAGGACATGGTCTCAGCCGACAGGGAACGGATCGAGAAGGACCTGGATTACATACGGTCGGCGGCGGACAAGATGGGGTCCTTGCTTGACGATCTTCTGCTGATGTCGCGCGTGGGACGCGTCGTCAGCGAGCCGGTGCTCGTCCCGTTTCGAGAAGTGGTGGAAGAAGCCCTGGGCGCGGTGGCGGGAGGTGTTGCCGAAAGCGGGGTCGATATCCAGGTTGCGGATGCGGCGGTCATGCTGTACGCGGATCGCAAGCGGCTGTCCGAGATCTGGCAGAATCTGATCGACAACGCAATCAAGTACCGGGGGGGGCAAGCGTCGCCGCGAATAGAGATCGGCGTCGAGACGCGCGGCAGCGATACCGTGTTCTTTGTGCGCGACAACGGCATGGGCGTCGATCCGCGGCATAAAGACAAGGTGTTCGGCCTTTTCGAGAAGCTCGATGTAAAAAGCGACGGAACCGGACTGGGCCTGGCGCTGGTGAAAAGAATTGTCGAATTGTATAAAGGCAAAATATGGCTGGAATCGGAGGGGAGTGGAAAGGGCACGTGTTTTTATTTTACCCTGCCGGCGGCGGTGAAGGGCGATTAGATGAGAAATTACGAATTATAAATTACGAATGGGGAATGATAGAATGAAGGAAAATATCGTTCAGAGTAAAAGTTATGCGTTTGTTTAAAGGCAATTATGAATTAGGAATGACGAATTACGAATTGGGGTTGATGTTCATTCCTCATTCGTAATTCCCAACTCGTAATTCTTTTCGACCCGAAGGGAGAACTCTATGAGAGGCGAACCGATTGTCATTTTGCTGGTGGAGGACGACCCGGCGCATGCCGAGATCGTGCGGAGAAATTTCGAAGGCGGCCGTATTGCCAACCGGCTGGAGCACGTTGCCGACGGCCAGGCCGCCCTGGATTATCTGTACCGCCGCAATGGTTTCAGCGATCCGGCCGCGTCGCCGCGGCCGGGCATCATCCTGCTGGACCTGCGTCTGCCCAAGGTGGATGGCCTGGAGGTGCTGAAGACCGTCAA
>MHDY01000172.1:0-3567 GCA_001803705.1 Nitrospirae bacterium GWC2_56_14
AACGGAAAAATCCATTGCGCAGCTGTTCTTCGACAAACTTGATATACAAAGCATGGTCGCGGACAAGCTCGAGACGTATGCTCCGTCGAAGGTGCGCGACATCATTGCGGAGAATATACGGTCGCACTTGCTCTGGCTCGAGGTTTTCGGCGTTCTGCTGGGCATGCTCTTTGCCGGAGCGCTCTATTTTGTGCTGCGCGCCGGAGGACCTGTCGGGGGCCTCTAGGCACACGGCCCCGGGAATTCAGGAATTTATAAGGTCGGGTCTCTTTTGTTGCATTCAGCCCGATTCGCTGCAATACTCGGTTCATGTCCCGTCCGCTTGTATCGAATACGCCGGTGCTGTCTACCACATAGAACATATGATTATCAGACTTAAAGATTGAGATATTCCTTCCGTGACTGCGCCCCCTCAACGACGAATACCTTTCCGCCTTCAGACTCCTCCGGGAAATTCGTGCTTGCAATCCATTAGACCATAATTTATACTGTATTCAGACCTAATGCGCGGAGGAACAAAACCATGAAATTGAGCCAGGCCGTGAAGCCCATCAGCTATGTTAAAACCCATGCCTCTGAGATCATCCGCGACATCGAAGAGAGCGGCCGCGTCATCATCACCTTGAACGGAGAGGCCAAGGCGGTGATCCAAGGCATCACGGAGTATGAGGAACTTCAGGAGAGCCTCGCTTTGCTGAAGATCCTCGCCCAGAGCAAAAAGAGTCTTGAGGAGGGCAGGTATAAGCCCGCTGCGAAAGCATTCAAGGACCTGAGGAAAAATTGGGCGAAGGCCGTATGACGAAGCGCTTTGAGGTTTTTCTGCTCGATAATGCGGAAAAGGACCTGGATGAAATTTATCGCTTTGTCAGGCGTCACGATTCCGCGGAGAAGGCGGAAGGGTTGTCCCGGAACATCGAACAGGCCATACTGAGTCTGCACACCTCGCCCCTGCGCGGACATTATCCGCTCGAATTGGAACGGCTCGGCGTTCTTGAATATCGCGAAGTGTTCTTCAAACCGTACAGAGTAATCTATGAGGTCGCCGGCGCATCGGTGTTTGTACACTGCGTCCTGGACGGGAGAAGGGACCTGCGGGACATTCTTCAGCAGCGACTTTTAAGGTAGCTCGGCGGGAATCTCTGGGGTCGCGAGCTTCCCCTGTTGAGTTTGGACGAAAACATGCTCAAGATCGCGCAGGCAATGAAAATAACCGTGATGGAGTGACCCATGAAAGTGTATACCTATTCGGCGGCGCGGGCCAGGCTCTCCTCTGTTCTCGAGGAGTCAAAGACGGAAGAGATCGTGATCAAGCGCAGAAAAGGGGAACTGTATACCATAACGCCCAAGACGGCGCTTCTTCGCTCACCATTCGACATCCCAGGTTCCGGGCTGAAAACGAACGTCACCGCAGACGACATTGTCGGTATGGTCCGCGAGTCCCGTGAGCGCCCCTATAAAACCCACCGTCCTCCACGCAAGGCGAAAACATCTTAGACATACGTTAGTTGTTACCTTTCTTGCTTGCCCGAAGAAAGGTGACCGAATGAAGGGCACCCGGCGGAGCGGACCGACACTCGCGGAGTGCAGGAGAAATTTTTGGGCACCCATCAATACCGCCCCTCACCCCTGCCCCTCTCCCTCGAGGGGAGAGGGAATAAGGGAGAGGGTGCTTTATTGTAGAAGTCATCTCGCAGAGTGAACGCGCACTGTTTGACCATCAAGCATCCCTTGCCCTGAGCCACAGGGCACGCCAGTTACCCTCCTCCTGACGCCTCCATGAGGAACGATCCTCCAGCTCGATCCGCTGCATCATCCTGGTTCTCCACGATCTGACGATCAAGCCGCCTTTATTTACCGTCACCGTAAGTGCTCCGTCTAAGTCCGTCCGGAAGAGCCGGGTTCCCGCTGCGTCGTAGCGTTCTACAACCTCCGGAGAGGGGTGGTGGTAGCGGTTCCTGCTGCCAACGGTCACGATGCCGATCTCGGGCCGCGTCCGGGCCAGGAAGGGTGCCGAACTCGAACTCTTGCTCCCGTGGTGCGGGACCTTGATCAAATCGCACCGAAGATTCTTGTTGCTCTGCAGCATTTCCCTTTCCGCATCTTCGCCGATGTCTCCGGTAAGCAGGAAAACTTTCCCCTCCAGCGCAATCCGCACCACCAGTGACCGGCTGTTCTCCGCTGCATAGGCCTTGCGCTGACTGGAGTGAAAGCCCGGTGCAGGGTGGAGCAGCGCTACCTCGGCATTACTGATCATTACCGGCGGGTCCGCTGCGGAAACAACGCGGAAAGGTATCCCTCGGTCGGCAATCAGGCGTTCCAGCTCAGCATACCCCGGCAGGTCCTTGTCCAGACCGGATGTCCAGATCTCGCCTACGCTAAACGATTTGACAAGGTATTTAAGGCCGTTCATGTGGTCCGGATGCGGATGAGACAGGACCATCAGATCGATCCGGTGGATGCCCTGGTTCCAGAGGTAGGGGGCGACAATGCGCCTGCCGACATCAAAACGGTCATCATAGGCGCCGCCCCCGTCGATGAGAATATTTTTCCCGGAGGAAAGGGTGATGAGCGCGCAGTCACCTTGCCCTACATCGGGAAACTGTATTGTTCCGGTCCGGCGAGGCAGGAAAAAGATCGTCAGGGAAAGGATAAGCAGCAGTCCCGAGACAGCAGCAATGGCCACCTGGTTTCGCGGCACGCGGGAAGAGCTTGCAAGGGGATGATACCGATAGAGCAAAATCGACCTGACGATCACATATCCGGATCCAAGGAACAGGGCGGCGGCCAGGAGGCTCAACAGTCCCGGCGCGGGAGGATGGAACTGCGCAAAGGGCAGGCGCGAGAAGAACGTGACCGTGTCGCAGAACCGGTCGGCAACGAACTGGTTGAGCGCCGGCAGAGGCAGCGTAGACGTCAGGAGCGACAGAAGCCCTGAGAACAGGCCGAGCGGCACGACGATAAAGCCGGCAAAGGGAACAATGATCATGTTCGAGACCACGCCGACGAGCGATACCTGATTAAAGTAGTGCGCCACCAGGGGGGCAGTGGCAAGAGTGGTGCTTATGGAGACCAGGACGAGCAGGAGAGCGCTGTTTTGGAACCGGGCGAGGCGGCTCTTGCCGGGCACCTGAAGTTCGCTCCAGAGCATCACCACGGAACCGATGGCCAGGACCGAGAGGAACGACAACTGGAAGGATATATCGAAAATCGCCTGCGGGCTTGCGACGAGAATGAAGAGGGCTGCAAGAGCAAGGGAATGGAGAAGCGCATGCTCGCGGTCGAGCAGGAGAGCCGCCAGCGCGGCTACGAGCATGATGAGCGAACGGATCGTGGCGACCTGACCCCCGGCAAGGAGCGTATAAAAGATCAGGAACGGCAGGGTGAGCCAGGCTGCGATCTTTTTCGGGTCTGCCGCAAGGGTCAGGCGGTGATACTGCCGTTCCGGCAGAAGCCGCAGCATGAACCTGATCAATCCGAAGCAGAGGATGGCGACCATACCGAGATGGGACCCGGAAATGGAAATGATATGGGTGACGCCGGCGGCCATGAAGCGGTCGCGCATGGTAT
>MHDY01000172.1:3573-6398 GCA_001803705.1 Nitrospirae bacterium GWC2_56_14
ATGGTATCCGTGAGGCCGCCCTCTTCTCCCAGGGTCATGGCCTGCATGATCGCCGATCCCGGGCCTGTGGTCGAGGTCAGAAATGCCTGACGGATGCGCTCCCGCCAATCCTGGATCTGTCTGAACAGACCAGCGCCACGCTGCAGGATGTCGATCTGCTCCTCATTTTTCAGGCTCACCGTGCGCCGGATCCCCTTCGCCTGAAGGTATGCCGCATAATCGAAGCCTGCGGGATTGCCTGATCCGATCGGTTCGAAAAAACGGGCTGAGAAGCGAATGACATCGCCATAGCCGATGTTGGTCGCTGCCGCGCGAACGCTCATGCGTATCGCACCGGACACGGTTGTGCCGTCGATTCCGTGCAGTTCCACGACAAACCCGGTCCTGTCGGGGTCGCGCTCCAGTGCCGACGCGATCGTTCCGGTCATGTCATGCTTGACCGTGGTATCCGGGAATTTTCGCGTATAGTGACCAGACGGTATCCAGGCTGCAGAGTAGACATAGGCGGCCAGACCCAGAGCGCAGGGGACGACCAGGAGGAGAAACCGGCGGAAGGACAGCAGTCCTGCCCATGAGCAGGTCCCTGCGATCGTCAATGCAAGAACGACGAGCGTGCTCACGACGGCGGGAGCATAGAGGAAACAGTTCCCGAGCAGAAGGCCGGCGACATAGGCAAGGGTGAGCGTGATGAGGGGTTTTTGCATGAGGATTTTTGCTTTCGAACGGGAGTCGTTTTTATCCTCTCCCCCACGAGGGAGAGGACCGAGGTGAGGGGGATATTGACCGATGTCCTAGCGATTCAACATTTTCGTTTTCTTCGGGAGTGAAGGCGTCGATGGTAATCCACTGCGGCTTTTGCTTCTTCCAGGACTGTCGCAGGAGATCGGTTAATTCGAAATCAACTATGGTCGGGATATGAATTTCTCCTGCTTTCGGCAAGAGATCGAGGAGACAATACCGCTTATGGTTCTCTTACCAGGTAACCCCGTTTGTGTCCTTCGGTGTCCGCACGATGCGCTGCGAGCTCGGTGGCGATGGAGTCCATTTTATTCTCCAGGCTATCCTCAACACGGTCCAGCTTTTCAGAAAGCATCTGGTGTCCTTCAGCCACGAGCTGGAGCTTGTGCTGAAAATCCTCGGTGAGAATGCCGACATGGTGCTGAAAGTCCTCATTGACGTCTTTTCGGTGCTGTACAAGCTTGGCATCAACGACGCTTGACACCAACTGCTCTATCCGTTTGAAATCGTTTTCTTCCATGGCAAATTCTGCCTCCTTATGCCGCTCTTTCCCATGCTCCGTGACGATAGAAACCAGCTTAAGTAATTACGAGATTATTATAAATCGGAGCAAATGGCAAGGGGAAAAAATCGTGAGAAGCAAAACGGTGCTGCCATTCGTGAGATGCAACAGCAAAGTCAGGGGGCAAGAGTCACCATGAGACCGGACCGCGTCTCTTTACCCAAGCTTCTCCCGAATAAGCCCCGCCAGTCCTTCGGCGAGCTTCTTGATCTCCTGTTCATTCTCGCCCTCGATCATGACGCGGACCTTGGGTTCGGTGCCTGAATACCGGACGAGCAGGCGGCCGGTGCCTTCGAGTTTCTTCGAGACTGCCGTCATCCGCGAGGCGATCTCCGGGATCGACTCGAGATCGCGCCGCTCCCGCACCTTCACGTTCACCAGCGTCTGGGGATAGGTCTTCATGCACGTTGCGAGCTGAGACAGCGGCTTGTCCATCTGCTTCATGATCGCAAGCACCTGGAGCGCCGAGATGAGCCCGTCGCCGGTGGTATTATGGTCCAGGAAAATGACATGGCCCGATTGTTCGCCGCCGAGGTTGTACCCGCCTTCGATCATTTTTTCCATGACATACCGGTCTCCCACGGAGGCCCGGACCAGTTTGCCGCCGGCCTCGCGCATGGCGAGCTCGAGCCCCAGATTGCTCATGACCGTGGCGACCAGCGTGTTGTGTTTCAGCTTGCCGTGCTTCATCAGATGCAGGGCGCAGATGGCCATCACGGCGTCGCCGTCGATGACCGTGCCGTTCTCATCGCACAGGATCAGGCGGTCGGCGTCTCCGTCGAAGGCAATGCCGATCTGGGCCCGGTTCGCCACCACGGCCCGGGAGATCACCTCGGGATGGAGCGAGCCGCAGCCCTGGTTGATGTTCATGCCGTTCGGCTGGTCGTAGAGGGAGATGACGTCGGCGCCGAGCTCGGTCAGGATGCGCGGGCCGATCTTGTAGGCTGCGCCGTTGGCCGAGTCCACGACGATGCGGAGCCCCGCCAGGTCGAGGCCGCGCGGGATCGATGATTTCACGAACTCATTGTACCTGCCGATGGCATCGTCGATGCGCGTCGCTTTGCCGATCTCCGAAGCGGTGGGCCTGATGGCGTCGATGGCGCCCGAAAAGATCAGGTCCTCCATTTTTTTCTCAAGCTCGTCGGGAAGTTTGAACCCGTCGCGGCCGAAGAACTTGATGCCGTTGTCCTCGTAGGGGTTGTGCGATGCCGAGATCACGACGCCGGCGTCCGCCCGAAGGCTGCGGGTCAGGAAGGCGATCCCCGGCGTGGGCACCGGGCCGACCAGCAGCACGTCGATGCCCATGGAGCAGAGCCCCGAGGTGAGGGCGCTCTCGATCATATACCCCGAAAGGCGCGTGTCCTTGCCGATGACGATGCGATGGCGCCGCGACGAATCGCGGAACACATGGGCGGCGGCGCGGCCGATGCGCATTGCCATTTCACTGGTCATGGGGTCCTGGTTCGCCACCCCGCGGACGCCGTCGGTGCCGAAGAGTTTTTTCATGGTCGCACCCTTTCTATGA
>MHDY01000173.1:0-3546 GCA_001803705.1 Nitrospirae bacterium GWC2_56_14
GAGACGGCGATACGGCCAAGGACCTGGCCCAGGAATCGTTCATTGCGGCTTACAACGGCATCAGGCAGTTCCGGTTCGGATCGAAATTCTCGTCCTGGCTGTACAGCATCGTGCTGAACAAGTGCCGGGACCATTTGCGGCAGTGCAGGGACACCCTGTCGACCGACGACATCGCCGGGACCTGCCCCGACCGCAAGGCTTCACCGGAGCAGGCGGCAGTATCCCAGGAGAGCCGCGACACGCTCCAGCAGGCCCTTGACCAACTCCCGGCCGACTACCGGGAAGTGCTGGTCCTGAAGCACATCGAGGAGCTCGATTACCAGGAAATCTCGGCTATTACCGGCGCAGGCGTTTCGGCGCTCAAGGTCAGGGCGCACCGGGGGCGCGAGATGCTGAGAAAGGTCCTGGAGGAGGCGGGGGTGACCCATGGATAAAGACCGGGAGCTCATACAGAAGATCTTCGACAACGAAGCGGACGAGAGGGAGCGCGCGACCTTCGCCCGGTGCATGGAGGCCGATGACGAACTGCGCAAAGAGACGGCCGGCCTCTCCAATGCCGTGCGGCTGCTCGAAGAGAGCGAACGGTTCGATGCGCCCATGGCTTTTACCGCCGGGGTGATGAACAGACTGCCGAAAAAGAAACCGTCGTTGTTCGCGCCGGTCCGGGAGTTCCTCTTCGGAAGCAGGGTGCTTCGCTGGAACATGGCAACGGCGCTGGCGACAGCGGCTGTGCTGATCACCACGATCGCGTCCCTGTCCGGCATGCCGCGTTGGACCCCAACGCACGCCGTACAGCCCGCGGATGCGGCAACCACGGTCCGGCTGACCTTCTACTCGCCGCAGGCGCAGAGCGTTGCCGTGGCAGGCGATTTCAACAAGTGGAGGACCGACAGCGACGAAATGAAAAGGCTCGACGGCATGTGGAGCGTGGACCTCAAGCTCAAGCCGGGCGTGTACGCCTATAGTTTTGTCATTGACGGAAGCTCGTGGGTTCCCGATCCCGGGGCAACAGCGTATGAAGACGACGGCCTGGGGTCGCGGAACGCCGTAATGAGGGTGACCATATGAAAAGAACGATATGCATCCGGCATGGCTTCTTCGCTGCCCTGCTTCTCGTTGGTCTGATCCTGCCCGCCGGAGCGCGGGCGGAGGAGAGCGGCCGGCTTGCCGGCATCGATCAGGCGCTGGAAGCATCGGCGCTCCCGCAGGCCGAGCAGGCCGCGGTCCGGACCCGGGCAGCTGCGGCGATCCAGGCAGGGCTTCCGGCGGAGGACGTGGCGATCATCGTAACGCGCGGCCTGGGACGCGGGGTCGATGGAGAGACCATCGGCCGCTTCCTCGATGCGGGCCTGCAGGTGACGGGTGCGGGCTTGTCCGCCGGGCCCGTTCTGGACAGGATCGAGCAGGGGCTTGCAAAAGGCGTTGCTCCCGACCGGATCGCGGCGGCATCGACAGGGCTCGCGGAAAAAATGCAGGCAGCCCGGCCGATCGTCGACGACCTCATCGGCCGCGGATTGAAGCCGAAGCAGAACACGGAGCGGGACTCCGCGATCGGATCCTCGGCCCGGGCGCTCGAAAAGGGCATCGTGCCCGAGGATATGGCGGCCCTGGGCATGGCAGTGCGCAACGGGGGCGGCTCGCTCACGCTCTTTGCCCGCGCCGCGGACACGACAACCTATTTCGCCGGCAGCGGCATGTCTCCCGCTACGGCGGCCCGGCTCGTGCGGCGCGCCGTGGAAAAGGGGTTTACCATGCGCGATCTGGATAATATGATCAAGCAGATGGATGCGGACCTGCGGCGGGGGACCAGGGCGGAGGATGCCGCAGCCAGGATGGACCGGGATACGATGCAGCATGACCGGGAACGGGGGCGGCAGGACATGACGATCGATCGTGGCCGCGGCGCCGGTTCCGGAGTAGGAGGACGGGGACGTTGATCTCCGGCAACAGACTGTTCCGGCAGTGACCTGAAACAGACCGACCCTGCAGATGCGGCGTGAGCGTGCTCTTCCTCGGCCGGGGAGCCGCAGAAAGCATGGGTCCGGCTGACCACGGTGAACGGGAACAGAAGAAACAGGCCATGGGCCAAGGAGGAAAAGACCATGTTGAAGAAAAGCGTATCGATACTCATTGCAGCCGGGGTCCTGACCATGGGGATCGCGGCCTTCGCACAGGCAGAGGACACGGAAACGACGCTCCAGACCAGGGAACGGGCACGGACCATGGAGCACAGCCAGGCAGCGGTGGGAACCCCACCGGACGAGGCCGCGGGCGATATGACCATGACGCAGGAGCGGAAACGGGAACAAAAAAAGGATGGGACCGGGGATATGGTCAAGGACCAGCTGCGCACAAGGGACCGTATTCATGAGCCGGGTACGGGTTCGGGAGCCGCAGCAGGCCGCGGTTCGGGCATGTCCGGAGGCCGGGGACGGTAAACACCTGACCTGAAGAAACCAGCGAACTAAAAAGGACTATCTTTCAAAGTGAAGGATAGTCCTTCTCTTGTGTCCGGAGAACGAATGCCGACAAACGAGGAGCACCGATGAAGCAACGAAATTTTGCACGTCACCAGGATTGCCAGGGAACAACAGCATCCCTTATTCTCTTTGCCGCCATCGTGCTCGGCATTCTGCTCTTTCCTTCGCAAGGACGGGCAGGCTTGATCCTCGACGCAGAGATCCGTCTTACCTACGAGGACAATGTGGTCGGCATCCTGTCCGATCAGACCTCGGGACAGACCGGCGGGGGGGGCGGCGGGTCGAACACAGCGACGGTCATGCAGGGGGGCATGGGGAGCGGAGGGAGACTTTATACGGGATCGACCTTAACAACCTCAACATCGCCGGGCGATTTTTCCGGGACCGTTCACGCGGCGATCGGCGGTTTTTCCGATGTGTTCAGCGAGTCGACGGTCTTCGTCAAGGGATTTGCCGAACATACCTCCTACGATACCTACAGCGACCTCGATGTCACCATGGGAGGCGTGAGCACGGGGATCGCCACGCAATTGAGCAAGAACAGCATGGCCCGCTTTTCGCTCACCGGTAAGGTCAAGCATTTCGAGGACAGTCAGCGGAACAGCACTGCCTACGGAGGAGGGGTGAGCCTGAAGGAAAGACCGGCACAGGACCTCTGGTTCAGGCAGTTTGTGGAGTATGAGAAGAACGAGGCTGATTCACCGCTTTTCAGCTATGGGGGGACCAAGGCGGGCATCAGCGCAGGGTATGATCTTACGAGGACGACCGCTGCCGCTGCCGGTTTCAGCTATCTGGTCCAGGAGTTCGATGAGCCCGCAGGGGCCGAGCTGAGGACCGGCACGGTGTTTCTGACCGTGGAGCACGCATTGTCCCGGACATGGTTCTTTTCCGCTGAATACGGTCTGCAGACCAGCAGGGACGGGACGTCGGGAACGAGCATCACGAACAATATGTATTCGCTGGCGCTGCGGTACAGCTACTAATGCAAACGAATTAAAAATTGTTACATCCCTCGGAGGGATCCCCCTCACCCTACCCTCTCCCGCAGAGGGGAGAGGATAAAAAG
>MHDY01000173.1:3572-4464 GCA_001803705.1 Nitrospirae bacterium GWC2_56_14
AGGGGCGCAGCATGTGTCATTATTTAATGCGTTCGTATTAATACAAATATTCACTCCCCACGGGTCGGTTAAAAGCACAGAGCACTTCTCCGTTACCACTGTGGTCAGCTTTTTTCTTTCGCATTCTGTCACCTCGCATTCTGCCACCCCCGGGTATCCTGTCCTGAAAAAGTATTATAATAAGAACAGAAGGACAAGAAAGCCCGTCTGTTCCTGATGCTTTTGATCACCTTTCGGGAAAAGACCAGGGCGGCCGGGGGGAGAAATAGCCGTGGAAAAGGACCCTGCCTCGATCGAATATGTGAGGGTGCAGAATTACCTGAACACCGAGCTCTGGATCACGAAGTCGCGGTGGGTCGTTATCGCGTTCCTGTTCATCTATCTGAACGTGCTCCGGCTCACGGACTGGCCCCGCGGGCTGGTCAACTCGCTCCTCATTCTCGCCGCTCTGTATAATCTCGGGATCTATCTGTACATCAGAAAATCCAGTTTTTTCTCGATCAAACTGATACTGCTTTTTCTTTATCTCGACATGCTGGCTGTTGGCGTGGGCCTCTTCTACACCGGCGGCGTGGCAAGTCCTTTCCTCTTTGTCTGGTACCTGACGCTCTTTGCAACCGGGATCCGTTTCGGGTTCAGGCATTCTCTCCTGTTATTGGTCCCCATGGCGGCGTTCTACGCCTATCTCGTGCATCGGGACACGGGTTGCACCGGCCCTGAAGCCCTCAACCAGCTGCTCCTGGGGGTAAGTTCCCTGATTGCGACTGCGGGATACGGCACCATCTTCTCCCGGGGCGAACAATACACCATGAAGGTCATGGCGGACTTTCGCATGGCCTCCATCATGGACAATCTCACCGGGCTCTACAATTACGCCTACTTCATGGACCGG
>MHDY01000173.1:4534-6497 GCA_001803705.1 Nitrospirae bacterium GWC2_56_14
GGTTCAAAAAGGTGAATGACACCTATGGCCATGAAAAAGGGAACGTCCTGCTGAAGGCGGTCGCCGAGATCCTCACGACGAATGCGCGCGGGATGGACACCGTGGCGCGCTACGGCGGAGAGGAATTCGTGATCCTCATGCCTGACAGCAGCGGTGCGGAGCATGAAATGGCCGATCGCATCAGGAAGAAGGTCGAAGAAAGGTCGTTCGAAGGCATTGCCGACGGGCCGCTCAGGATCACCATTAGCGGAGGCATCTGCACCTATCCCAACGACGCCCGGTCCGGCGCCGAGGTCCTCATAAAAGCGGACAAGGCGCTGTATGTCGCAAAAGAAGGCGGAAGGAACAGGACACTCGCCTGCCGCGATCTTTAACCACGGAAAAGACGGACAAAGAGAAACGCCTGCCAGGCCCCATTCTTCCCATTTGCCATGACGCAGCCGTTACCCCGAAATTACCCCGTTTTTAATCTTTACTTCATGCCAGGACATCTGTAAACTTACATCCGTTAATGCATAATTGACAACTATTTAGAAGTTGTGCAATAAAAAAAACGGTCGAAAGACAGAAATTCTGGAGGTATCACATGGGTAAGCATTTTTTAAGGAAGTTGTCTGTTGTGGGGAGATGGGCAATGGCAGGGCTGCTTGCCCTGGCAATGGCTGCGCCGTCAGGAGCCGCGGCGCAAACGACATTCAACCGGATCGTGGTGTTCGGAGACAGTTTGTCCGATCCCGGCAACTCCTTCGCACTGGGAAACACGTTAAGCACGCCGCCCTATGACATGCTGGACCCATTGCTCATTCCCGTTTCGCCTTACGCAAAGGGCGGCCACCATTTCAGCAATGGGGCCACCTGGGTCGAGCAGCTTGCCCGGCCGCTGGGCATGGCCGGGAATGTTCGCCCTGCTTACCAGAGCGAAGGCCCCAAGGCGGCCAATTATGCGGTCGGCGGCGCCCGGGCGCGCATGGATGGGATCAGCGTCAACCTGTCTGCGCAGGTGATCGAGTTCCTGACCGATGTCGCCGGCAAGGCCCCGTCCGACGGCCTGTATGTGGTCGAGATCGGCAGCAATGACATCCGCGACGCCCTGGCGGCGCTCAGCTCGGGCGGCGATGCCGGCGCCGTTATCAGCGCCGCGCTTGCATCGATCGCGAACAACATCGGGGCCCTGCATGCGGCAGGCGCGAAAAAATTCCTCGTCTGGAACACGCCGAATCTCGGACCGACGCCGGCGATACTCGCCCTGGACAGCAGCTCACCTGGCGCTCGGCAGGCCGTTGAATTCCTGGGGCAGTCCTTCAACGCGGGGCTCGAAGCCCTCCTCTGGAACCTTTCCCAGCTTCCGGGCATCGAGATCAAGCGTTTCAACGCGTACCAGATGGTCAATGACCTGGTCGGAAATCCAAAAGCTTACGGGCTGGCCGTGGTGAATGCGGCCTGCGTAATGCCCAATAGTCCGCCCTTTGAGTGCCAGAAGCCGGATACCTATCTGTTCTGGGACGGTATCCATCCGACCGCGGCCGTTCACGGCATTTTGGCGCAGAAGATCTCCTCAGAGCTGGCGCGTTAGCACGGTCAAGACTTCTGTAAACGTATCTGTTTATGCATATCTACTCAGGAGGCTATATGAAAATCCGTGTTCTATCGGTCATGGTCGCGTTGTTATTGCTTTCCGGCTGCCATACGTCAACAAGTTTCATGCTTCCCCCGAATACCGACCTTATGATCAACGGCGAGCGCATCACCCTTGCTTCCAAGAATGAAGAGGGGCGGGTGAAATTTAAAAGATCGCCTTTTTTCTGGAATTCCATGGCCGGCATAGAGTACACGCTTCTCCAGGACGACAAAATAGTTAAAAAAGACAAGCTGCCTTCCGCCTTCAGGGTCGCCTCGATTTTCTTCCCTCCCTATGGATTTATTTACTGGCCCGTTGGCTTCCGGTACAAGTGTTACGATCTCT
>MHDY01000174.1:0-727 GCA_001803705.1 Nitrospirae bacterium GWC2_56_14
ATTGACCTTGAACAGACACTGACCATTGTAATCTCCAAAAGCGGCGGTACCGTTGAAACGCGGAACGGCATGCTCGAAGCATCAGCAGCTTATAAGAAAGCCGGGCTATCGTTCGAGCGGCATGCCGTTGCAATAACCGGGGTGGGAAGCAAGCTTCACGAAACGGCCAAAAAAGACGGCTGGCTGGCAACTTTTCCAATGTGGGACTGGGTGGGTGGGAGAACATCCGTAACCTCTGCGGTCGGCCTGCTGCCGGCAGCTCTTCAGGGCCTAGATATAGAAGAATTTCTACAAGGCGCGGCCCAATGCGATGAGGCAACGCGGAGCAAGAATGTGAGCTCAAATCCCGCGGCGCTCCTCGCCCTTGCCTGGCATCATGCCACGGCCGGCAAAGGCGCAAAGGACATGGTCATCCTTCCTTATAAGGACCGGCTGATGCTCTTTGCAAAATATCTCCAGCAGCTGGTCATGGAATCGCTCGGCAAAGAAAAGGACTTGGACGGCAAGGTCGTGAACCAGGGCATCGCGGTCTACGGGAACAAAGGCGCCACGGACCAGCATGCCTACGTGCAGCAATTGCGCGAAGGCGTGAACAACTTTTTCGCCACCTTCATCGAGGTGCTCCACGACAGGAACGGTTCGTCGCTTGAAGTGGAACCCGGCGTCACCTGCGGCGATTATCTGAGCGCCTATCTCCAGGGAACGCGGAACGCTTTATACGAAAATG
>MHDY01000174.1:773-1768 GCA_001803705.1 Nitrospirae bacterium GWC2_56_14
TGTCGGCGCTCTGGTCGCGCTGTATGAGCGGGCCGTGGGATTCTACGCCCTGCTCGTGAACGTGAACGCCTATCACCAGCCAGGTGTGGAAGCGGGGAAGAAAATGGCCGGCGCCATCATCAAACTCCAGGATGACGCCCTCTCACTGGTGCGCAGCAACCCCGGCCGGTCCTTTACTGTCGAAGAAGTGGCAACCGCGATCAAAGCCGAAGAACAGATCGAGTCGCTCTTCAAGATCCTGGAGCATGCGAGTATGAACGAAGATCACCACGTGAAACGCATACCGGGCAAGACCATCTTCGATGCGCGGTATCAGAGATCGGAGCAGTAGCGCATCATGCATGAACGGCTCGCGGTAATTTTGAACGACTACGGCATCGCCATGGAAAAGGCCTCGTCCTGGGCCTTTGGCGCGCCGGCGTCGCTGCTCACGCACACCCGGGAGGAGATCAAGTGGGCGGTCAAGAACAGCCTGACCTTCCTCACCCAGGATGACGAGAAGAAGCGCCTCCTGCTCCGCTCGAGCTTTATCAATCTGGCGCTGTTCATTCCTGATGAGGATGCCGCAATTTCCGCCAAAGCGCAGGCTGCGCTCAAGTCCGGAGATGTCAAGAACCTGGACCTGGAGGAGATGAAGCAGGCGCTGGAGATCCTGAAGCGCATCACAAGCGACCAGCAGGTGCTCATTGCCGAGATCGATGCGTTCCTGGCGAAGTAAATAATGCTGTAAGAAGTACGACTTGCCACATAATTCACATAAAGCACATAAGTAG
Source organism: Nitrospirae bacterium GWC2_56_14 (assembly GCA_001803705.1). Lineage (GTDB taxonomy): Bacteria > Nitrospirota > UBA9217 > UBA9217 > UBA9217 > GWC2-56-14. Next base: position 1,547 of record MHDY01000174.1, read on the forward strand.
TGCCTTCAAAAAAATACAAGGTTTTTTCTGCGGCTTTTGTGACTTATGTGGCTAAAAAAACTTTTTACGTATCTATCAATGATTGAAATCTGCGGCTGATATTTTGACCTGGCCAGTTACGTCGATTTAATACGAACGCATTAAATAATGACACATGCTGCGCCCCTTTTTATCCTCTCCCCTCTGCGGGAGAGGGTAGGGTGAGGGGGATCCCTCCGAGGG
>MHDY01000174.1:1778-4764 GCA_001803705.1 Nitrospirae bacterium GWC2_56_14
CCGAGGGATGTAACAATTTTTAATTCGTTTGCATTAGTCAAAACACTCTACGAGCCTGAGAGGTGCTTATGTTAACCACGCTTGCAAAACTGCTGAAAGTACTGAACTCGGAGACCGATCCTGCGCAGATCGGGCTCGCGTTCAGCTTCGCCATGCTGAGCGGCTTCCTGCCCTTTTTCAGCCCCGTTAATCTGATCGTTCTTCTGCTGGTGCTCCTGATCCGAATGAACCTGTCCGCCTATCTCCTTGGTATGGGCTTCTTCGCCGGCCTCGCCTACCTTCTCGAGCCCCTGTTCAGCAGGATCGGACTGGCGCTGCTGACCGCGACGCCGCTTGAGGGGCTTTGGACCGCAATGTACAACAGCACGATCTGGCGGATCCAGCAATTCAACAACACCGCGGTGATGGGCGGCTTCGCCTTTGCAATCCTGTTCTTCGTCCCGCTCTTCCTTCTGAGCAATGCCCTGATCCGGCAATACCGCGAGCACGTCCTGCGCTGGGTGCGCAAAACACGGCTCATGCAGATGATCATGGCAAGCAAGTTCTACGGCATCTACGAAAAGGTCTCGGGCTGGTCAGGAGGTGCGGCATGAAGAAATGGATACGCTGGCAGGGCCTGATCGCCTTCGTGATGGTCGTGTGCTCCGTTGTTGTGCTCTGGCTCTTTTTTCTGGACGGCCTTGTCAAGCGCATGGTTGAGCAGGTCGGCACGAGCCTGGCCGGCGCCGAGGTCGATCTGGCCGCCGCGGACGTGAAGTTGTTCCTCCTGGGCATCACGCTGAACGGACTGCAGGTGACAAACCCGGAAGAGCCGGCATTGAACAGCCTGGAATGCGCGCGGATCGCCTTCTCGCTCGACAGCCTGAACCTGCTGCGCGGAAAAGTGATCGTGAACGAAATGGCGGCGGAAGGAATGCGGTTCGGGACCAAAAGAGCGCGGCCGGGACGGGTGCCGAAGCCGCCGGAGAAAAAACCCGAGGAAAAGAGCTCGTCCCTGTCATTGTCGTCCAGCATGCCCGACGCGAAGAAGATCCTCGAGACCGAGCAGCTCGATTCGCCGAAGCTGATCGAAGCAGCCGGCGCCGACCTGGCCAAGGGGCAGGACCAGTGGCAGGAGCGCATGAACGAACTGCCTGACCGGGCCGCCATCGACGCGTACCAGGCCCGTATTCAGAAGATCAAACAAGCGAAGAAGTCCGGCATCGCCGGTCTGGCAGGCGAGCTCGGCGAGGTGCGGGCCCTGACCAGAGACCTTGAGCAGGACCTGGACCGCCTCAAAAAGAGCCGGGCCGCCTTCTCCGCCGATCTTTCCTCGGCAGGGAAGCTCCTTGCGGATATGCAGGAGGCGCCCATGAAGGACGTGCGGCGGCTGCGCGACAAATACGGCATCTCCTCCTCAGGCCTCCAGAACATGAGCCAGACACTGTTCGGCGACAGCATCGGCTCCTGGGTGCGCACGTCCCTGCTCTGGTACAACCGGCTGCAGCCAATATTCCGGAGCGCGGCCGCGCCGAAAGGCGACAAGCAGGTCGTGAAGCCCCTCCGGGGCAGCGGTGTTAATGTACGTTTCAAGGAATCGCGTCCGCTGCCGGACTTTTTGATAAGCCGGACAGCGGTCTCGGCGGAACTCGAAGCAGGCATGCTTGTGGGAACGATCAGGGACATCACGCCGGAACAGCAGGTGCTCGGCAGCCCCCTTACCTTTTCGTTCTCCGGCGAGAAACTGAAAGCCGCCCAGGCCATGGAAATCTCCGGCGCCCTGAACCATGTGCGGCCGTCCAAAGCAGTGGACACAGCGCAGTACGCATTGCGGGGATACCGGGTGAAAGACCTTTCCCTGTCAGGCAGCAAGGACCTTCCGATCTCGCTGCAAGAAGGCAAACTCGACCTCAACCTGCTGGCGCGAAAGACCGAACAGGCGCTAACAGGGAAGCTCGTGGTGAAGGTAATGGACGCCCGCTTGAGCGCCGGATCGGGCAATGCATCGGGTCCGCTCGCATCGGCCATCAAGACCTCCCTTTCCAAAGTCTCGCAGTTCACCCTGACGGCCGACCTTTCGGGAACGCCGGAGAACTATGAGGTGAAAATCTCCTCTGACCTCGATCGGGTGCTGAAGGACAGTGTAGGAAGGGTCGTGCAGGAGCAGGGCGACCGGCTTGAAAAAGAGCTGAAGGCCGCGGTGCTTGCCAAAACGGACAAGCAGCTTGCCGGCCTGCAGAAGAACTACAACGGCCTCTTGTCCATGAACGGCAGATTTGACGATGTACAGAACCAGCTGAATGGGTTGATAAAGGAAGCGACGGCATCAAGCGGAGCAGGAAAGCTTAAATTGCGCAGATAAGTGGTCTGAAACCACAGGGGCACGGAGGGGGAAGCCGGTAAAAGACCTTAACCACATTGAGTTTGAGGATTTCTCCGTGTGCTCCGTGGTTATTTGTAGCATTACGCCACAGGAACTACTCCTGCGTAATGCTACAAATACGCTTCAAAATACGGCTTGATCTCCCGCAGCACATCATCCGCAGCGAGCGGCACCATCTGGGCAAAACAATCAAGGTTCACCAGCGCGTTCACGTTGGCATCCTTCTTTGCGGCATCGCGCAGCCGAATCGCAAAATCCCTGTTCACGATACCGACCTTGGCATAAACGTTCGCCAGGCCGTCCAATGTCCAGGACGGCGCGGCGCCGTCCTGCTTCTGTAAGTATTGCGCCATCAGATACATGGTCGCCATTCTGAAGATGGTCTCGTCCAGCGAAGCAAAGGGCAGGTGAAAGCGGACCATGGGCTTTAAATGGGCCATGACCGGGCAGCCGCTTGTGGTCATGATGATGCCGATGAGCGGGCTGAGGCCAGCCTGGATGGTTGTTGACTTTGTGTAGGTGCGCTCTTCGGTCGCAACGGTGACATCTACGTTCTCATGGGACACAATGTCCTTGAACTGCTCGGCAATATCTGCGAAGTTCAACGCCACGGGACAGTAGAGG
>MHDY01000174.1:4959-9950 GCA_001803705.1 Nitrospirae bacterium GWC2_56_14
TGCGCCTTGTCAAGCCGGATGATGCAAATTAGCTGTTGCAGTTCAGGATGATAAGAATTATACTGCTCACCGTAGAAAACGCCGCCGGCCCGACCCTGAGCCGGCGTCAATTATTCCGAAGGAGACCACCCATGGCAGAGGCAAAAAAAGGCGACATTGTATTGGTACACTATACCGGCAAACTGGCCGACGGCACCGTATTCGACACGTCAAAGGAACGTCATCCCCTGAAGTTCACCATCGGCAACGGACAGGTGATCGCAGGGTTCGAACAGGCGATCATCGGCATGAGCCCCGGAGACTCGAAGACCGTCCGCATTCCCCCTGCAGAGGCCTACGGGGACCACCGCAAGGACCTTGTCATCACTTTCAGCCGGAGCCAGCTGCCCCAGGGCATGAACCCCAAGGTGGGACAGCGTCTTGAGCTCACGCAGGAGAACGATCAAACCGCGCTCGTTACCATCGTCGGCGTTACCGATACCGACCTGATGCTCGACGCCAACCATCCCCTTGCCGGAAAAGAACTGACCTTCGACCTGCAGCTCGGGACCATTGAAGAATAATTTCTCGCTACGGTTGCAATCCCGCAGGGACGTCTTTCCCCGCGCAGTGATGAAGCCATGAACAAGGACCAGTCTCGCCCGGCATTCCGTATCGTCCTGTACTATCTGGTGTTCGGCATCAGCTGGATCGCTGTCTCCGACCGGGTGCTGGAACTGCTCGTCCCGGACCCGCACCGCCTGAGCGCGCTCCAGGCCTACAAGGGATGGGCCTTCGTCCTTGCCAGCGCGCTGCTGGTCTATCTCACCATCCGGCGCGAGCTCCGGAAAGGCCTCCGAACGGACCAGGCCCTGCGCGAGTCCGAAGAAAAGTACCACTCCCTCATTGAGACGGCCAACGACGCCGTATTCATCATCGATGCCGACACAGGCATCATCCTCGATACCAACAGAAGGGCCGGCGATCTTCTCGGCCTGCCCCGCGAAAGCATTATCGGCATGCACCAGCGGGACATCCATCCCGCGGAACAAGCCGACAAATGCAGGGAGCTCCTCGAAGCTTCGATCAAAAAAGACGGCGTCATCGCCGGCGATCTCTGCGTGTTCCACCGCGAGGGCCGCACCATACCCGTGGAAGTGAGCGGCACGACCGTTCTGCGGGGCAACAGGCGGTTCCTCCAGCTCTTCTTCCGCGACATCTCCCTGCGCAAAACAGCCGAGGACCTGGCGCAGAAGCGCCTCCAGCGCCTCGCGGCGCTCCATGCCATTGACATGATCATCAGCTCCAGCCTGGACCTTCGCATCACGCTCTCGGAGGTCCTGGACCTGGTCATTTCCCAACTCCACGTTGATGCCGCCGACATCCTGCTCCTGAACACGGACACCCAGACGCTCACCTACTCCGCCGGGCGCGGATTCCGGACCCCCGCCATCGAGCAGTCCAGCCTGCGCATGGGCGAAGGCCTTGCCGGCACTGCGGCGCTGGAGCACCGGAGCATCTTCGCCCCCGATCCTCGCGACCCCGCCACCGGCTTCCAACGAGCGCCGCTCCTCGACAGCGAGGGCTTCATCGCCTACGCGGTCGTACCGCTCATGGCAAAGGGGAAGGTCCTGGGCGTGCTCGAGGTGCTGCACCGCTCGCCCTGGAACGTCGATGCGGAATGGCAAAGCTACCTCGAAGCCCTTGCCGCTCAGGCAGCCATTGCCATAGACAACGCGGCCCTCTTTGACGAGCTTCAGCAATCGGCCATCGAGGTCACCCTGGCCTACGATGCCACGCTCGCCGGCTGGGCCCGCGCGCTCGACCTCCGGAGCAAGGAGACCGAGCGGCATACCGAACGGGTCACGGAAATGACCCTCCGCCTTGCCCGGGCCATGGGCATGGGAGCAAAAGAACTGGTGCACGTGCGGCGCGGCGCGCTCCTGCACGATATCGGCAAGATCGGGATTCCCGACCACGTCCTGCTGAAACCGGGGCCCCTGACCGACGAAGAGTGGACGATCATGCGCCGTCATCCCCAGTTTGCCTTCGAGATGCTCCAGCCCATCGCCTATCTGCGGCCGGCCCTGGACATTCCCTACTGTCACCATGAATGGTGGGACGGCACGGGGTATCCGCGAAATCTCAAAGGCGAGCAGATACCTCTTGCGGCGCGCATCTTCGCTGTTGCCGACGTCTGGGACGCCCTTATCGCAAAGGACCGCCCCTACCGGCAGGGCATTGCCAAAGAAGAGATCCGCGAACATATCCGCTCCCTCTCCGGCACCCAGCTTGACCCCCGCGTGGTGGACACGTTCCTGAGCATGGAGTGGTAAAATATTCCTAGCCCGGACGAGTCGGAACGATTTATATCAACTCGCAAGTCAAGACTTGCCACATAAGTCACATAAGTAAGACCTTAAAAAGAACTTATTTCTGTGTCTTTTGTGCCTAATGTGGCTAAAAAGAACTTACGAATCTATCAATTTTGCCACGAAGACATAAAGGCACGAAGAGATACTGGCTGATTCGACGTTTGTATTGAGAACCCCATGAGCAACTCACCCTTCGAACAAAACTCCGAACAATACGATGCCTGGTTCGAGAAACATCCCTTTGCCTACCAATCCGAGCTCGAAGCGATCCGCATGCTCCTGCCCGATCCAGGCAGAGGGCTCGAGATCGGCGTGGGCAGCGGGCTTTTTGCTGCTCCTCTCGGCATCGGGATCGGCGTTGAACCGTCAATTGCCATGGCAGAACGTGCGAAACAGCGCGGTATCACCGTGGTCAAAGGTGTCGCTGAAGCGCTCCCGTTCCAGGATCATGAGTTCGACACGGTACTCATGGTTACCATGGTCTGTTTTCTGGATGACATTGATCTGGCCTTCCAGGAAGCGTTCCGCGTGCTCAAACCAGGAGGCGCATTCATCATCGGCTTCGTTGACAGGAACAGTGTAATCGGCAAAGCTTATGAACAAAGAAAGAACGAAAGCCTGTTCTACAAGGATGCGACCTTTTATTCCGTGGACGACCTTCTCGCGCATCTCAAGCAAGCGGGCTTCTCAATGTTCAGTTTCTCCCAGACGCTCTTCAGCCCCATCAATGAAATGCGCGAACCGGACCTGGTAAAGAAGGGATACGGCGAGGGTTCTTTTGTGGTGATCAAGGCTGAAAAGTGAATGGAGTGTCATCATTGAGCGCGCGGCGTCGGCACCGCCGGACCTGCTGAGATCGAGAGCGTGACCCACGACGATAGATCCTTCAACAAAGGTAACGCGATCCAACAGGACCAATTCCTTTACTGCAGGGCTCCTGCTCCCATCATCCCGCCATGTGAACGATCCTTTTTCCGATGTACATCTTCTTGTTTCAATGAACCTCCCCGCAGCAAGCTGCGGGGTATCTAACATCTTCCCCTCCCTTGATGGGAGGGGCAAGGGGAGGGTGATACAGCAACTGCCGTCACCCCCACCTAACCTCCCCCATCAAGGGGGAGGAACCTATTTGGTGACCCTGTAGCAAGCCACAGGGAATTGCAAGTTAAACCTAAGAGTATTTAGATTGGACAGCATGCCATGCAGAAATTCACTTTTGCTGTTGTGTGAATTTTACCTTTACTTATACGAATCCATCTGGCATTTTCACTATAGTATTAATGGTTAACTAAAACCAGACCAACAAGGTCTCCGATGAGGAATGAATGCAGCATTGAGGACTGGAATGATGTTCATGTTTAAGTCATTTTTAGAGCGCATCAGTAAGAAGCTTCATCACCATACTGCCACATCGCAAACCGGGTTCGATGCCAGGACAACATTCGGGCTGATGGTCATAGGTTCCCTTGTCCTGTGGCCCTTTGCTATTTATCATTTTGTTGCCGGCAACGTCTTCATGATGACGATCGTTGGCGGTCTCGCCCTTCTTGCAACTGGAAATTCCATCCTGATCCTGCGCACGGAAGCTGCTCCGCCGCTGCTGATGCTGATCTCCTGTGTGCTGACCAACACTACCGTGTTGCTGGCAGCCTTTCATCTGAAACTTGACGGGATTTTCTGGGTCTATCCGGCCCTTGTCTTCAATTACTCCCTGGTGGGTACGCGGGTGGCGATCTGGGCCAATATCACCCTTTGCTCGTCGGTATTGTATTTGGCAGGCAGTTGGGCGGATTGGCCGATCTGGCCGCGCATCGCAGTTACCATGGCTGCCACAGGACTTTTTAGTCATATATTTTCATCGAACATTGATCGCCAGAAGCAGGCCCTCGTGACGCTGGCAACGATCGACCCTCTTACCGGGGTCCGCAACCGGCACGAACTGCAGTTGGAGCTCATGAAGGCCTGCAGTCAACAAACACGCTGGGGCACCCCCGTTACGCTGCTGGTTCTCGATATCGATTTCTTCAAGAATATTAACGATACCTATGGCCACATCAAGGGCGACGAAATGCTGGTTGAAATTGCCGGGCTGATGAGCAAACGCCTGCGCACCACAGATAGTCTTTACCGTTACGGGGGCGACGAGTTTCTTGTGCTTGCCGGCGGAACGAATGCAGAAGGGGGACGGATCCTTGCCGAGGATCTGCGCACTACCATACAGAATAGCAGACCGTGCGAACTGTCCGGAATCAGCATCTCCCTGGGCGTGGCGCAATACGCTCCGCCGGAATCGATCAGCGAATGGCTCCACCGTGCTGACGAAGCTCTTTACCGGGCAAAAGCGAACGGAAGAAACCGGGTAGAATTCGCCTCCCCGGGGCCCACCTGAACTACAGGTCAGTTCCCTGCCAACCGTTCCCTTCCCTCCTACATCCTTGATCCCGCCACGTGATTAATCCTGACGCCGACTCTAAACCATTTTCGGTAGAGAAGGCGGAGTCTGAATTGAATAATCCCTGCAGCCGGATTATTCTTATAATAAATTAATATAACGGTTTTCTGGAATATTCAAATCGAAATCACCGTAAGTCATTGACTTTGCATATATTGAATGATAGAGTTCCGTTCATATAAGCA
>MHDY01000175.1 GCA_001803705.1 Nitrospirae bacterium GWC2_56_14
TCATCTGCGCGAAGAAATTAATGACGCCCATAGCATTCCAGATCAGCGTGACAACGCTAATTACCCAGAAACTCCAATGAACACCAACAATAGTCTTATCATTCATCGCATACTCCTATTAGCTCGTTTTATCAGGATTGCATTTAATTTAGTACTCATTTTTCGCAGGCGTTCACGTTGACACACATAACACGCGGGTGTAGGGCGCGGGTCACAGCGGCTCACACGACCCGCTGATTGGAATCATTCAGACGATCTTTGCGCGCTATTCGTGTAAGAAGATTTGACGTAGGCAGGGTTCAAATAAGGAACAAACTTCAAGCGGCATAGAGAATCTTACCTGTTCGTTTGATCTCGCCGATAAATGTCTCAGGTGATGCAGACTGGAACTCGTCGGAAGAATATCCGATTAATTCCGCGACGGATAAGTATTGCGCCAACAATCGGGCAAGAGTTGCCTGTATCTCAAATATTTTTTTGCCTTGAAAATCGGGGGAAATAATAGCAATATCTATATCGGAATGCGGTCGTGGAGTTCCTTTTGCATAGGAACCGTAAAGAATGATTTTATCCACTGCAATGCGATTTGCGGTCAATGTTTTAGCAAGATTATTTATGATCTTTTTGATTTCAGATGCGGTATATTTTTCTTTAACCATTGGACGATCCTTTTTGTTTGCCGCATATATTCGGCGGCTGTTTTAGCGTTAAGCTCTTTTGACAATCGCGTGAAATCCTCGGGGTAGCGAGTTGGAACACTTTGTAGGTTTATCGCGTTTACAAATGATTGCAGTTCCTCCGGTAGAGTAATGCCGCCAAGCTCCAGAAGTCGATTGAGGTTATGCGTATATGGCGGCAGTTCGCAGAGAGCCTCGGATAAGACGGCCTTAAACATCTTTTCTAAAGATAAATGGCACATGAAAACCACATATAGATATCGCCGGTTTTTCAGCAACGATGCGGCGGTCTTAAGATCGTAATCTGCTGATTTCAGCCAATTTATTGTGGCTTTTTTCATGTGTGAATCATAACAGTATTGCGCTGTGGTGTCAAGAACGACGGCATTGAGCGATTGTATGAGATTTGCGGTCTTTTAAGAGGGGTGGCAGTTTTATCGCCGCCCCTTTAGACTAGACCATTGCATCGTTGCGTCGGGTTTCGCTATGCTCTACCCGACAAACTGAAGCAGATCGTCGTGGCAGTGGGCCAGGGTTCGACGGCGGCCATGAGCGCGTTTGAGGATATTTCGGGTATGGTTGGCGAGGAGAAGAAGGTTGCGGAGGCGGTGAAGAAGGGGTGATATCTGCTGATCCTAGCTGATCCAACCCTTACTCTCGGCCTGCTTTGCATACCAGATCAAAAACGCCGCTACCACCAGCGGCATCAGAATAATCCCCAGTATCTCACCGAGACCGAAGTCGACACCGACGCCAAGGGTATGCGACGTTGTCACGATCACGCCAAGCAGCGACGCGATAAACAAATAGTACGCAGCTGCCTTCCGGAGCAGAAGCAGAAGGCAGCCAATCGTGCCGCCGAAAACGGCTAGAGCGAAACCTCCGGTGGCCCATGCGGGCCGGCCTTCGACTATCGCGCGCTCAGACATGCGATATGTCTCGAGCACATCGGGATTCATCTGCGCGAAGAAATTAATGACGCCCATAGCATTCCAGATCAGCGTGACAACGCTAATTACCCAGAAACTCCAATGAACACCAATAGTCTTATCATTCATCGCATCCTCCTATTAGCTTGTGTTTATTAGGATTGCAATAAAAGCGGATAAGCGGAGCGCAGGAACAGGCGCTTCGCGTTTTTTATTCATACCGCAATGCATCGATGGGATTCAGAAGCGAGGCCTTGTACGCGGGGTAGAAGCCGAAGAAAATGCCGATGAAGCCTGAAAAGCCGAAAGCGAGCACGATCGAGAGGGGCGAGACCACGATGGGCCAGCCTGAGGCGGAGGAAATGATGGCTGATGTGGCTACGCCGGCGATGGTCCCGATGATACCGCCGATGAGGGAGAGCGTGAGCGCTTCGATGATGAACTGAAGACGGATGTCCCAGGTCTTGGCGCCGATGGCCATGCGGATGCCGATCTCGCGGGTACGCTCCGTAACGGACACGAGCATGATGTTCATGATGCCGATCCCGCCCACGAGCAGCGACACCGATGCAATGGCGCCGAGCAGCAGCGTCATGACCCTGGTGGATTCTTCGCGGGCCTGCATGAGCTGCGTCAGGTTCCTGACCGTGAAATCATTCTCCTGCTTCTGCCCCATGCGGTGCCGCTGTCTCAGCAGCTCCGTGATCTGCTGTTCAGCCGCCTCAAGGTCCTCCGCGTTCTTTGCCTTGACCGTGATGACCCGCACCATGCCCGGGAACTGGGCGCCGAAAAGCTTCTTCTGGGCCGTGGTGATCGGGATCATGATAGTGTCGTCCTGATCGTGCCCCCGGGCGTCCTGCCCCTTCGGGGCCAGAACGCCGACCACGGTGAACGGCAGGTTCTTGATCCTGATCGCGTGGCCAACAGGGTCCTGGTCCCCGAACAGATTGTCCACCACGGTCTGGCCCAGGAGGGCGACCTTGGTCGCGCTCTTGACGTCCTGGCTGGTGAAGGACCGGCCGGCGGTCAGCCGCCATTCCCGGATGTCCAGCATGGAAGGCGTCGTGCCGAGGATGGCCGTGGACCAGTTCATGTGGCTGAATACGATCTGGGCGGTGCCACTGTGGGTCGGCGCCACAGCCTCCACCGCGGGGCATTCGCGCAATATTGCCTCGGCATCAGCCATGGTGAGCGTGGGCTGCGTGCCCGCGCCCATGCGCACGCCCCCGGAAGTCGTGGCGCCGGGGAGGACGATCAGGAGGTTGCTCCCCATACTGGAGATCTGCGCGGCGATCTGCTGCGTCGCGCCCGCGCCCACGGCGACCATGGCGATCACGGCGCCGACGCCGATGATAATGCCGAGCATGGTGAGGCCCGAGCGCATTTTGTTTACGCGGAGCGCCCGGAAGGAGATCTTGAAGGTGGAAGGAAGATTGATCATGGTGTACCTATTGCGGATTGCGGATTTCGGATTGCGGAATGAACAGCAGGGGCGGTAATTTTCAAGTTATTTTTCATAGTGTAAATTCCTGAGAGTCTGCGAGGTTTCCGATGTTAATCCGAAATCCGAAATTAAATCACGGCCTCATCAGTGATGATCCGTCCATCCGAAAACCGGATGATCCGCTTGCCGTAGGCCGCAATATCGTGCTCGTGGGTCACCAGGATCACGGTGATGCCGGACTCCTGGTTCAGCCGCACGAAGAGTTCCATGATCTCCTGGCTTGTTCTGGTGTCGAGATTGCCCGTGGGTTCGTCCGCCAGGATGATGGGCGCTTCGTTCACCAGCGCCCGGGCAATGGCCACGCGCTGCTGCTGGCCGCCGGAGAGCTGGTTCGGGTGATGGTCTTCCCGGCCTTCGAGCCCCACGTTCTTGAGCGCCTGCCGGGCCCGGTCCCGCCGTTCGTGCGCAGCAAATCCGTTGTAGAGCATGGGCAGTTCCACATTCTCCAGGGCCGAGGTGCGCGACAGCAGGTTGAAGCCCTGGAAAACAAAGCCGAGCTTTTTGTTCCTGATCTCGGCCAGGTCGTCCCGGGAAAGCCGGCCCGTATCGATGCCGTCAAGGAAGTAGTGTCCGTCCGTAGGTGTGTCAAGGCAGCCGAGGATGTTCATGAACGTTGATTTGCCCGAGCCGGACTGGCCCATGATGGCGACAAACTCGCTTTTTTCGATGGTCGAAGATATATGGTCCAGCGCGCGGAGGTCGATGTCGCCGAGCCGGTATACCTTGCTGATCTTTTGTGCTTCGATGAGTGACATAATCCTCCCCCTCACCCCAACCCTCTCCCACCAGGGGAGAGGATGTTAGCAGTAGCCCCTCCCTTACATGGGAGGGGTTGGGGAGGGTGAAATGCTTGAGAACTAGAACATCCTTGGGGACTGGGTCTGCGATTTATTCTTTTTCACTGCCTCAACGATAATGGCCTGCCCCTCCTTGAGGTCCCCGGATACGATCTCAGTATAGTTTCCGTCACTGATGCCGGGTTCTATGGCGACGCGCCGGGGCTTTCCATTCTCCAGGATCCAGACCGAGGGTCCCTTTTTCTCCGAAGCGCCCGCATTGGCCTTTGCCGCCGCCCCCGGGGAGACTGCTCCTGTTCGTTCCGTGAACCGGAACCGCATGGCTGCATTGGTGATCCTGAGCACATTGCGCTGTGTTGTGATGATGATCGAAACATTGGCGGTCATCCCGGGCATCAGTTTCAGGTCGCGGTTGTCGACCTTGATCACCACATCATAGGTGACCACGTTCTGTACGGTTATGGGCGCCTGCCGCTTCTGCCACACCGTTCCTTTGAACAGGGTATCGGGATAGGCATCCACGGTGAACTCCACCGCCTGTCCGACCTTCACGACGCCGATATCGGACTCGGCGATGCTCGTATTGATCTGCATCTTGGTCAGGTCCTGGGCGATGGTGAAGAGCGTCGGCGTCTGGAAACTGGCCGCAACGGTCTGGCCGATGTCCACGTTCCGGGAGATCACGATGCCGTCCACAGGTGACAAGATGCGGGTGTACCGGAGGTTCGTTTCCGACACCCTGAGGGCGGCTTTCGCCTGCTCCAGCTGCGCCCGGGCGCTGTCAAAATTGGTTTCCGCCGTGTCGAGGTCGCTGCGGGGGATCAGGTTCTTGGCGAAGAGCTCCCGGTTTCGTTTCAGCGTCCGGTCGGCATCGCGGTAGGTCGCATCGGCCTTTTCCACATTCGCCCGTGCCTGCGCAGCCTGTGCTTCCAGCATTTCGGGATCGATCTGGGCGATCAACTGGCCTTTGGTGACCCGGGAATTGAAATCCACATAAAGATTCTTGATCGTGCCCGACACCTGGGTGCCGACCAGAACGGTTGTCACGGCATTGACCGTTCCCGTTGCGGTCACGCTCTGCTGGATATCGCCGCGGGACACGGGTTCGGTGCGGTACGAGGGTGCGTCCCCTTTGCAGCTGAACAGGAGCATGACGACGAGGCTGAGAATAATTTTTTGTTTTATCATATGAATTCCTAACTTGGACATGCCGGAAGCAAAAAGCCTCTCTCGCAAAGCTCGCAAAGGACGCCAAGAAAACCCTAAGCCACGGCTTGCTTTTGGTTTTAAACCAGAAAAGTTTTTTTCTTAAGATTCTCTTTGCGTTCTTTGCGAGCTTTGCGAGAGAAATTCTTTTCCTTTTGATTTAGGTGCAAATCCAGTCCATCCTGTTATCCTGTCAAAAAGGGTTGCTTCAATTTGTTCTGCCAAAGCGCTACTCGTGGCCGACCGCCTTTTTTCGCGCCTGGAATATATGAAGCGTGTTGAGCTTCCGCTGGAGCTGGTCCATGTACAGATACACCACCGGAGTGACATAGAGGGTCAGGGTTTGCGAAAAAAGGAGTCCCCCGACCACGGCAAGGCCGAGCGGGCGGCGTGATTCAGCTCCCGCTCCGAACCCGAGAGCGATGGGCAGCGTGCCCAGAAGCGCGGCCATGGTGGTCATCATGATGGGGCGAAACCGGATGGCGCAGGCTTTTACTATGGCATCGTAAGGCGTTGCCGCTTCCCTGCGCTGCGCATCGAGGGCGAAGTCGATCATCATGATGCCGTTCTTTTTTACGAGCCCCACGAGCAGGATCACGCCCACGAAAGCATAGACGTTCAGGTCGGACCCGAAGAGGAGGAGCGTCACCAGCGCTCCGAAGCCCGCGAAGGGCAGCGCCGACAGGATCGTGAGCGGATGGATGAAGCTTTCATACAGAATGCCGAGCACGATGTAGATCACGAGCGTTGCGGCAAGCAGCAGCATGCCCAGCCCCCGCATGGATTCCTCAAACGCCTGCGCCGTGCCCTGGAAGCTGGTGCTGACCGACGCCGGGAGTGTGTCCCGGGCGGCCTTGTTCACGGCTTCCACAGCGGTCCCGAGCGACACGCCGGGCCGGGTGTTGAACGAGAGCGTGACCGCAGGAAGCTGGCCCAGGTGGTTCACCGACAGGGGGCCCACGCTCTGGGAAAGTTTTGCCACGGTCCTGAGCGGGACAAGCTGATCGCCTGAAGAGCGAATGTACAACAGCGAGAGCGAAGCCGGGTCCTGCTGGTACTCCGGCTCCAGTTCCATCAGGACCCGGTACTGGTTGTTCGGGGCGTAAATAGTCGTGATCTGCTGATTGCTGTAAGCGGCCTGGAGCGCTGTCTGGAACTGCGTGGCGGTGATGCCGAGGGCTGACGCTTTATCGCGGTCGATCTCCACGTTCACCTGGGGATTCTTGATCAGCAGGTCGCTCGTCACGTCCTGCAGCATCGGCGATTCACGCAGCTTTGCCTCAAGCTTCGGGGCATTCTCGTAGAGCTCGTCGATGTCGGGGCTCTGAAGCGTGAACTGGTAGAGGCTCTTGGTGATCGTCCCGCCCAGGCGCACCGGCGGGGGATTCTGCGGAAACGCCATGATCCCCGGGACCTGCGCGAGTTTTGGCCTGAGCTGCTGGATCACCTGGTCCACGTGCAGTTTGCGTTCGGAACGCGGTTTGAGCCGGATGAACATCCGGCCCTGGTTTCCCGAACCACTGGGGCCGCCCGCGCCCGCTGCTGACATAAAGGCATCCACGCTCGGGTCCTTCAGCACGACAGCGGCCACGGCCTGCTGGTGTTGTTTCATGGACTCGAACGAGGTGCCTTGTGCGGTTTCCGTGACAATGACCATTTGGCCGGTGTCCTCGCTCGGGAGAAATCCCTGCGGCATATACCAGAACAGGAATCCCGTCGCGAGAAGAACGACGCCTGAGACGAGCATGGTGATCAGCCGATGCCGGAGCACGGAGGTCAGGGTTCGTTCATAAAAATTCAACATGCCTGTAAAGAAGCGCTCCGAAGCCTGATACAGTTTACCGTGCTGCTCCTGTCCGTGAGGCCGGACGAAACGGCTGGTGAGCATGGGGATTAGCGTCAGGGCGACAAAACCGGAAATCAGGATCGACATGCCGATGGTGACCGCGAACTCGTGCAGCAGCCTTCCCATGATGCCGCCCATGAAAAACACGGGAATGAAGACCGCCACGAGCGAGATGGTCATGGACAGGATGGTGAACCCGATCTCCTTGGACCCTTTGAGCGCGGCCTCCATGACGGGCTCGCCCATCTCTATATGCCGGATGATGTTCTCGAGCATCACGATGGCGTCGTCCACCACGAACCCGACGGACAGCGTGAGCGCCAGGAGCGACATGTTGTCCATGCTGAAATCGAGGACATACATGACGGCAAAGGTGCCGACAATGGACATGGGAAGCGCCAGGCTCGGGATGATAGTTGCTGAAAGATTGCGGAGGAACAGGAAGATCACGAGCACAACCAGGCAGACCGTCAGTATCAGGGTGAACTGCACGTCATGCACGGAATTACGAATGGATTCCGACCGGTCGAACAGGACATTGAGGTTTACCGCAGCGGGCATCTGCCGGCGAAACGTGGGCAAGAGCTCCTTGATGGATTCAACCACCTCTACGGTGTTCGTGCCGGGTTGGCGCTGGATCGCCAGGACGATGGCCCGGGTATCCTTGTACCAGCTCGCGACCTTGTTATTCTCCACGCTGTCGATCACGCTGCCCAGCTCCTGGAGCCGCACGGGCGCGCCGCCGCGATAGGCCACGATGACCGGACGGTATGCCGCAGCGTCCAGGAGCTGGCCTGTTGACTGTATGGTGAACGCCTGGTTTGCGCCTTCCAGCGTGCCGGTGGGAAGGTTCACGTTCGCGCGTGAGACCGCGCTCGCCACCTCGTCGATCCCGATCCCTTTGCTTGCCAGGGAGCGGGGATTGAGCTGAACGCGAACGGCGTACTTCTGTGATCCGTAGACCTGGACCTGGGCAACGCCGCTCACCATGGAAATCCGCTGGGAAATAATGGTCTGCGCGTAATCGTCCACTGCGGAGAGCGGCAGGGTGGGAGAACTGAGGGCGAGGTAAAGCACCGGCGAGTCGGCCGGATTTACTTTGCGGAACGACGGCGGGCTCGGCATGTCCTCGGGCAGCTGACGCGCCGCGGAAGCAATGGCCGACTGGACGTCCTGGGCCGCGGCATCGATGTCGCGGCTTAAGTCGAATACGATCGTGATCCGGGTGCTTCCCTGACCGTTGGTCGAGGTCATGGAATCGATGCCCGCGATGGTCGAGAACTGCTTCTCCAGCGGCGTGGCCACGGCAGAGGCCATGGTCTCGGGGGAAGCGCCGGGCACGCTGGCCGTTACCTGGATCGTGGGGAAGTCCACGTTCGGCAGGTCCGAGACCGGCAGGAGCCGGTATCCCGCGATGCCCGCGAACAGGATCGAGACCATGACGAGCGTGGTCATGACGGGGCGGCGTATGGAAAGTTCGGAAATGTTCATAAAATAAATCTTTCACCACGGAGGCACGGAGTCACGGAGAAAACAATAAAGATTGGTCAAAAGATTCGAGAGCAAGAGGTTCTTGCTGGTTTTTTACGGAAAATTACTTTGGTTTGGAGTTCTGAGCTTTCGGTTCTTCTTTGCTCCGTGTCTCCGTGCCTCCGTGGTTCAAATTTTCCGATTTGGATTCCTGCTTGCCAGTTTCCTGTTTCTCGTTCTTGATTTCCACCTTCGCCCCCGGCACCAGCCGGAGCTGTCCGTCGGTCACGACCATCTCTCCTGCGGTCATGCCCTTTTCGATGATGGTCCAGGTCTGGTAGTTCCTGCCGGGAGTGACGACCCGGAGGTCCGCGGTCATGTCCTCTTTGATCACATAAACGTACTGGCCCTGCTGGCCTGTCTGTACGGCCTGCGAAGGCACGATGATCCGGTCCCGCTCCGTGGTCAGCGTCAGGATGACGTCCACGAACTGTCCCGGCCAGAGCCGCTTGTCGAGGTTCTTGAAGGTCCCTTTGAGCTTGATGGTCCCCGTGGTCCTGTCCACGGCATTGTCGATAAAGGTGAGCTCTCCCCGGACGGGCTTTTCATCGCCGGGGATGATCGCCTCGACCTGGAGTTCGCCCCGCGCGGTATATTTTTTTATGTCCGCCAGGTTCTGCTCCGGCAGGGAAAAGGCGACATAGATCGGCACGATCTGGTTGATGGTCGTCAGCGCGAGATCGTTTGCTTTGATGACGTTGCCCGCATTGATCAGCACGCTTCCGGCGCGGCCGTTGATGGGCGACTTGATGGTGCAGTAGGACAGCTGGAGCCTGCTGTTCTCGACCGCGGCCCGGTCCGCGTCGACCACGGCGGCCAGTGCGTCGGCATTGGCACGGATCTGGTCGTACTGGTCCTTGGCAACGTAGTCTTTCTGCATCAGGATGGCGTACCGCTTGGCCTGCTCCTCGGCATTTTTTGCCTGCGCCAGGTCGCGCGCGAGGTTCGCTTCGGCCTGTCTGAGGGCGGACGCATACGGGGCGGGATCTATTTTGAACAGCAGCGAGTCTTTGGCAACATCCTGTCCTTCCCGAAAGTAAACGCCCTCCACTGCTCCGCCGACCAGGGCCCTGATGGATACGGCATTAAAGGGTTCGACGTTTCCGATGGTCTTGAGCTGCAGCGGAAGGTTCTTCCGGTCGGCGCGTTCGGCCACGACGGGCACGGTCTTCGGCGGAGGCTGTTTTCCCTTGGAACAGGCGGACGATGCAGCCACGGCAAGGAGCGCCAGCAGGAGTATGGACCATCTGGAGCATAAGATATTGACACTGATAACGGCTGATTCAGTATAATTAGCTCGAGACGGGTTCTGCCTTGTCAGTTGCTTATTTGTTGAAATCATATTCTTGTCCGCCTTGATCAGTGTCAAAAAGAATTAAGTTTCATGCCCACACTATTTCCAATGCTATTCTCGCAGGAAGCCTGCTACCGCGCCCCCATGGCCTGCTCGATGCTGGCCTGCGCGATCTTGTAGCTGTAAAGCGCGTTCGTGTACGAGGCCTGGGCGTTGCTGTACGCCGCGAACGCATCGGTGACCTCGATGGGACTGCCGACGCCCGCTGCATAGCGGCCGTTCGCGAGGTCCAGGTTCTCCTGGGCCTGCTGCACGGCGAGCTCCGCGGTGGCGATGCTGTCGTTCGCCTGCTGCAGGTTCAGGTAGGCCGATTGTATGTCGAGCAGCACCTGCTGCCGCAGGGTCTCTTCATTCGCTTTCAGCACGTACAGGTTCGACTTGGCTTCCGCGACCTGGTGCGAGGTCAGAAAACCGCTGAACAGGGGGACGGTCAGGACCACGCCGGCGCTCCAGCCATGATCAAGCGAAGAGTCCAGTTCCTGGCCGGACCTGCCATAGGTCGCGCTTCCATTCAGTTCCGGATAGTGGCCGGTGCGGGCAAGGCCGACGGACTCCTGCGCGGCCTCGCGTTTTGCCACGAGCGCCTTCAGGTCGGGCCGGTTATCATAGGCGCGATTCAGCGCGTCGTCGAAAGTGATCTCGAACTTATGGACCGCCAGGTCGTCCTCGATCGTATACTCCGGAGCGTGAGGCATGCCCATGGCATTGTTCAGGACGATCCAGGAGATCTTCACGGCGTTCTCGGCCCTGATCAGGTTCAGCCGGGCGTTGCTCAGGTCGACCTCGGCCTTGGTCACGTCGATCTTTGCCTTGGTGCCGACCTCATAGAAGCCCTTTGCCTGGTCGAGGTGCTGCTGGAACTGTTTCACGATGTCGGCGGTCACGTCACGGCTGCGCCGGGACTGCAGGACGTTGTAGTACGCCTGCTTCACGTTGAAAATGACCTGGTCCGATGTGGTGTTGAGGTCAAAGCGCGACGCCTGGAGATTGTATTTCGAGATGTTGACCTGGGACGAGGTTTTGCCGAAGTCGATCAGGTTCTGGCTGACCGTCACGCTGCCGCTGTACTGGTCATAGTTGTTCTGCCGCAGGAAGGTCCCGGTGGGTGTCGATTGCATGGGGCTGATCCTGGTGTACCCGGCCTGCGCCGAGACCTGCGGGTAGTAGTTCGCCCGTGCCTCGCCGACCCGGCTTCGGTTGATATCCACGGTGCCGGTGGCCGCGACGATCTGCGGGTTCTTTTTGAGCGCGATCGCGATGCTCCGTTCGAGGGTGATCATTTCTCCCGGCAGGATCTGTCCGGCATCAAGAGCGGTCTTTTTTTCAGATTCCCGGACTTGCGCGGGTTTTTCCTGTTGGTCAGCCGGCGGAACCGCCTCTTCTGTACGGGCGGGCGCGCCGAAGAGGAGCAGTGCGGACAGCGCGACCACGGGGGAGATCAGTGGGCTGAAATCGTATTTTTTTCGCATAACGCTCTCCTGTGCATGCTTTCGTTACGTGTTGTTATTCACGGTCCCGGACATGAAGATGTCGATCATCTCGCGGACCTGCTTTTCCATGATGGACTTTTTCATGCCGGTCGACTGCATGATCTCCTCGGACCGGAAATAGGAAAAAAGGACCCACAGGAACATCTTGGCCGTCATAGCGGGCGATATGTTCTTTCGCAGCATGCCCTGTCGCTGCAGGCCCTCAAAATAGGCCGCCATGGTGGTCCGCATCTCCAGAATAAACTTATTATACACCTCCCTGATATTCTCAGGGTAGGTCGTGTACTCGGAGTACATGATCTTGACCATGGCCTTCCGCTCTTTCAGGGTCAGCAGAAAATGCGTGGCAATGAGCTCCAGCGCTTCCCTGCTGGAGAGGCCGTCCAGTTCGGGGATGAGTTCCTTCAGCCGCGGAAGAAAGGTATAGCTGCCGAGCAGCTCTTTAAAAAGCTTCTCTTTTGAGCCGAAATGCCGGAACAGGGTGAGCTCGGTCACGCCCGCCTGCTGCGCGATCTCGCGCGTGGTGGCGCCCATATAGCCCTTTTCGGAGATCAGCTTGAGCGTGGCTTCGAGCAATCGTTTTTTGGTGTCGGTTTTTTTCATGTAAGCAGGCACTTACATTAGCGCAGGCAGGCAATAAAAGCAAGCCCTTTTTGCGGTTCGCGCGGGCCGGGCCGCACGTCATTAATAATCAGTACTGCTGCGGTTGCAGAATAGGACATCAACAGTTAGACCCCGAGAGGAGGATAAGGTTGCATGCAGTGAACCGGGAAGTTATGAAGGTAAGAGGTTAAGAAGGGAAGAGGGAAAGAGTGTAGGCGTTTGACCCTAACATCCTACGTTCTTACCCTCTTTCCCTCAGCTTGTGAGAACGGCGTGCTACTGGAATTTCACCTGGGGCGCTTCTTTTTCAGCAACCGGCACCTCGTAGTAGGCTGCTTCGCCCACGCCGGCCAGCGATGCAAAGAACCTTCCGAAGACGGTCCTGCGGTAGGTGTTCAAAGCATTGACGTCGTCGTTGTAGCGCTTCCGTTCCACGGCGATCCTGTTCTCGGTGCCTTCCAGGCTGTCCTGCAGTTTCAGGAAGCCCTCGTTCGCCTTCAACTGCGGATAATTCTCCTGCAGAACGAGGAGGCGCGACAACAGACCGTCGAGCTGCTGCGAGGCTGCTATCTTGCCTTGCGGCGTGGGCGCCTGGAAATATTTTGTCCGCGCATTAGCGAGGTTCTCGAACAGTTCCTTTTCGTGTTTGGCGTAGCCCTTAACGGTCTCGACCAGGTTGGGGATCAGGTCGTAGCGCCGCTTCAGTTGGTTGTCGACCTGCGCCCATTGGGTCTTCACCTGCTGGTCCATGGTCACGACGTGGTTATACTGGCCTACGCCGTACATGACCGTGCCGATGGCGACCACCGCGATGACGCCGAGAATGATCAGCAATACTTTTACTCCGTTGCTCATGGTAACCTCCATTTAATATTATCTTGATCCGGATAAGCCGGAACCAAATTTGCCACGAAGACACGAAGGCACGAAGGGAGGCCTGAGTGTCTTTGGGGTTTAATTAATGCAGTAATTTTCAAGACGTTCTTTGTGTCTTAGTGCCTTCGTGGCAGGACTATTATTCTTTTTTTTATATCTATTCTACCACCCTCCGGAGGCTCCGCCGCCTCCGCCGGACCCGCCGCCCCCGCCGCCGAAGCTGCCGCCTCCGCCAAAACCGCCCCCGCCTCCGGACCAGCCGCCTCCGCGGCCGCCCATGGACGAGGCCAGCATGATAAGGATGCACTGTCCAGGATGGGTTATGAAAAGAATAACAGCAATAACGAAGAAAATGCCCATGATGACCATTTGGAATTTGGTCAGGGGTCTGGCCTGTCCGCTGCTTCGCGGCTGCCGGACCTCAGGCATGCCCGTGATCGGGACGCCCTCGCTGTCCGCAATGGTCTGGATAATGGCGAGCGCTGCCGCCGCCATCCCTCCGCCATAGTCGCCCTTTCTAAAATAGGGGACCAGGTACTCCCTGCCGATGGTGCCGACCAGGCTGTCGGGAAGGACACCCTCCAGTCCGTAGCCCACCTCGATGCGGTACTTCCGGTCCTGTACCGCGACAACGAGCAGCACGCCATTGTCCTTGCCCTTCTGTCCGAGCTTCCACTGCTCCTTTGTATCAAGGGCGAATTCCTCGATGCTCTGTCCGTCCAGGCTCTGGACCGTCAGCACCAGCACCTGCGCCGTGGTCTTCTGCTCCAGTTCCCGAAGCAATGCGTTCAGCCGTGCGCTCGAATTGCCGTGCATCACCCCGGCCAGATCGACCACGTAGTCGCGCGGCATGGCAGGCGGCCTGGGTGTTGAAGCCGAAGCGAGCGGAGCGGCCAGCGCCAGGAAGAGAAGCGTCAGGAGGATGAGGTTTTTAGTGCGGGAGAGCATTGATGGTCTTTCCAAAGGCTTCGAGCGTGTTGTAGTACCGTTCGAACAGCGAGCGCAGGTCCTGTTCCGAAAGCTTTAGGCTCCCTGCCTTGAGCTGCAGGATCCGTTCAAATACGGCCGTGTCCACTCCGGTCGTTTCCTGAAAGAGGCGAATGACCTGCTGCCGCGGGATGGGCGGCTCCTTGCCGAGCAGGGAGATGACCGCGCGGAAGAGCGCCATGGATCCCGTGAAAGACCGGACGAGCAGCGCGGTCAGGAGCTCTTTCTTGCCGAGCGACGAGATATAGCCCTGGCGCAGATGGATCTGCTTGGTCTTGATCTCCCGTTCGCACTGGAGCCGAAGATTCGAGGGAAGGATCGGAAGGCCGCTGAACAGGTCCTGGCCGTAAATGGTCTTATGGATCAGCTTGAGATCGAGGAACTCCACGGGAAAGGCGTCGAGCGAGTCGTTGATGTACTCCGGGGTCATCACCAGCGGGGCCGCGATATTTTTTTTGCCGTATTTCTTCCCGAGCGGGGCAAGGAACTCGACGAAGGCGAGGTCCATCCGGTGCAGCACGACCACGGAATTGACGTCCGATTTCTTTTCATCGTAGTCCGGCATCACGGCGCTGCCGGTGATATGGATCGAATGGATGCCCGCTGCCTGGTGCGCAAGCAGGTCGGTTATCATGGGCGCGATCTTGTCTGCCACGATCTGCGGCAGTCCGGCGAGGTTCGGTGTGTTCATAGTGGAAACAGTATAGCACAGGTGGGAGTTGTGCACAATAAGCGGGATGGTGAGCTATGCCGTTCGGTTGAGGGCCGCATGTGGCATGGGCTTCATTGACAGGCGGCGAATTGAGGGGAAAGTGAATTCGTAAATGCATTATGCAACTTTTTGTGCAGTTCAGGCGAAAATTTCATTACCCTTAAATTACCCCGAGTAAAGGGCATTATTGTTTTGACCTATAAAGCATGCGCATGATAGACTTCGCGTCGTTGTTTCATTCTTCTGTCAGAAAGAGCCAATATGGTTTCCCTGAAGTTGTTCTTCATGATGATCGTAACTGCGCTGTTGATCCCGCCTTCCCTGACAGCGGGTTCGTCAGTTGCGCCAGGCAACGGATCATTTACAGCGCCGGTTCCGCTGGCGGTGCCCGGGCTCGAAAACAGGTTTATCGCGATCGGGGAGGTCGTCCGGATTGAGCCTGTTGTCAAGGGCGTGCAGAAGATCGCCATGAAAATTGAAAATGTCAAAAGTATCCCGGGCTACCCTGCCGGCGGAGCAGGGTACCGGGGCAAGGAAGTGGAGCTCTTATCGGAAACACCCTTACCCGCTTTCGTAAAGGTCAAGGCTAAGGTGTCCGTTACCGTCAGGCTGATCGGAGACGAGTGGCGGCAGTCATTATTCCTTCTGGAGGTCGTTGAATATGAATCTCAGAACTGAAGCGCTCGCTGTAAGACTGATCCTGATAGTGTTCGCTATAGGTATCCTGCTGCTGCCTGCGGGGGTATTCGCCGGGCCGGCCCTCGATGAGGTCACGGTGTTGCAGCAGCCTTCGCGGACTTCTTTCGAAGCCCGTCAGCGCGGAGATGAATGGTATAACTGGACCGAGACGCGCGACGGCTACGGGATCTTTCGGAATTCCGAGACAGAGTTCTGGGAGTACTATCAGCCTTCCCCCGCAGGGGAAGGCACGGCGTCCCTGACAGTCGGCAATGCGATCGTGGGCATCGATGATCCTGTTGCGCTCGGCATTCCCAAGGGACTGCGGCCGTCACGGACGCCGGACCTTTCGGCCCCGTCCGGGGAGCTCCTTTCGGGCAGTGCGGCAGCTGGGGGACTTACCAATGGTCCTGCAGCCGCCCCGGTGCTGGGGGCAAAACAGCTCCTCGTGATCGGCGTGGACTATGTTGACGCGCCGGCGCTTTACACTCCGGCCCAGATCCAGCCGCTTTTGTTCGGAGCGTCGAGCAGCGTTGCCGATTACTATGCCAAAACCTCCTATGGCGCGGTCAGCATCGCGCCAGCAATGGAGACCTCCGGAACGAGCAACAATGGTTTTATCGGGTGGATCAGGCTGAACGGCAACCACCCGAACACCGGGGCCAGCACGGGAACAGCGAACCAGCAGATCGCAAAGGACGCCATCACCGCGGCAGACGCCTATATAGATTATTCTCAGTACGACGTCAATGGCGACGGTCTCATAGATCCCACGGAACTTTCCATTATCGTCATCGTTGCCGGGTATGAGCAATCATACAGCTCCGGCAACTCGCCGTCGATCTGGGGACACCGATGGAGCATGTGGTCGGTGGGGTATCCCGTGGTCGATGGCAAGATGATCCAGCAATATGCCCAGTTCGGCGAACGGCATGGCGACCATCTTGCCACGATCGGCATCATGGCCCATGAGCTGGGACACCTGATGTTCTCTCTTCCTGATCTGTACGACACGGATTCGTTCAACGGTTCCTCCCTGGGCGTGGGGGATTTCGACCTCATGGGTATGGGCAGCTGGGGCGCGGCTGTGGCTGAAAACGCGGGGTCTACGCCCACGCAATTATCGGCCTGGAGCAAGGAGTATCTTTCCTGGGGGACCGTGACAACGCTTGCGTCCGCGCTCTCGGTCACCTTTCCCGCTTCCGATGGGAATGGATCCTCGACCTTCCGCATCAATACCGCTGACCCGAATCAGTATTTTCTTATCGAGAACCGCCAGTTCACGGGGTATGACGCCGGATTTCTACGGGCAGCCGGTTCTTCGGCGCACGGCGGCCTGGCGATCTATCACATCGACAATGTGAAAACCGGGCTGTGGCCCTCGGCAAATACGGTGAATGCCGATGAAACCGACAAGGGGGTGGATGTTGAAGAAGCAAATGAAGGAGCCCTCGGCTACAGCATACTTGACAATTATTATGCGAGCAGCAGCACGAACATGTTCTTCTTTCAGGGCGATGCGCAGGAATTCACGAACACGAGCATCCCGAACACAAAGCTGAAAAACAATACCTCCACTCCGGTCTCCATTACCAATATCTCGAATTACGGCGCCTCCATGTCAGCCAGCGTCTGCACCGAAACCATCAGCTATTCCTTGTCTCCGACGAACGCTTCTTTCCCCTTACTGGGCGGAGGCGGCATCGTGGACCTGACCGCTTCGTCGTCAAATTGCATGTGGAAGGCCGTAAGCAGCGCCTGGTGGCTCCAGATCAGTTCGGGCTTTTCCGGCGCCGGGAGCGGGACGGTCGTTTATACGGTCATCCAGAATACCGACGGCGTCCCGCGGACCGGATACCTCACGATCGCGGGCCAGACCTTCACCGTGACCCAGGAAGCCGGCGTCGATACGATGCCGGACCCGTTCAGCTTTACGGACCAGACGGGCGCTTCTCTCAACACGCTGATCAGTTCCAACAGCATCTCCGTGTCCGGCATTGCTGCGCCGGCCTCGATCTCGGTCACCAACGGGGAATACGAGGTCAATGCAAGCGGTTTCTGGACAACCGGCGCGGGTACGGTGGTCAACGGCGATTCCGTCCGTATACGCCTGATGTCATCGGCAAACTCTTCAACGACGACGAGCGCCGTGCTTACCATCGGCGGGATCAGCGACACCTTCAGCGTAACGACGATGGAAAACACCGGCCTGTGGCACCAGGTGCAGGATTCGTCAACGCCTACCGGCAGGAGCTTCACGAGCGGGAGTCCCACTTCATGGTGGTATGGACAAGATGCGACCGGGACGTATGATACGCCGGGAACGGCAAACAAGGGGTCGTTCATAATCGGTCCGTACGTCATTACCGCGGGCCAGTCGCTGACCTTCTGGAGCTGGGAAGAAACGGAAAAGAACGCAGCTTATGACAAACGGACCATTGCCATTTCCACGGACAACGGCAGCACCTGGACGGACCTGGCGACGCTCTCCGGCATGGAAAACCAGTGGTACAATTTTGTGACCGTCCTTTCCGCATACACCGGCCAGACCGTCAAATTCAAATTTACCTTCGACACTGTTGATAGCGGTGTCAATGCTTTCAAAGGCTGGTACCTGGACGACATCTCCATTATCGGCGGCGTTCCGGATACCTGCGCGGGTGCCCGGGAGATCACCGGGGCAACCTACACTGATACCGTGGACCCGACAACAGCGACGGCTACAGGCGATGATCCAATGGTGACTTGCGGAAATGGCAGCAGGAACGGATCTGTCTGGTATAAATACACGGCAACGCAAGACGGCGCGCTGGCCATCGACACCACGGGAAGCAACTACGATACGATCCTGTCGGCATATACCGGAAATTGCGGGACGTTGGCGTCCCTTGACTGCAACGACGACACAAATGGCACGCAGTCCTCTCTTTCCGTGCCAATGAGCGCGGGCACGACCTACTATTTTATGGTGTCGGCATATGGAACAGCCGGGACCGTCCTGCAGGTGAATGTGACGGTGAGCGGCGGAGGCGGGAACTGCGCCGAGCCGGTGTCGCCGAGTCCGAACTTGCAGGACATGGGAACTGGCGTGAACGACCTTGGCGAGGTGATCTGGGCGGAGCTTCTTCAGGACGGAACGTCTGGAATGTCTTACCACCAGATCATGTCGAGCACGCGGGGCCAGCTGACGAGCGATGCGAACGAACATATAAACCCCTCGGTGAACAACCGGGGCGACCTGGTGTGGGAGCAGAACAGCAACATCTACGGGAACCTTTCGGGCCAGGTGCAGCAGCTGACGTACTCGGGAAATGCAATGCAGCCGTCGATCAACGACAAACAGGAAGTGGTGTGGTCCCAGACGAACGGGGGGAATAGTCAGATCTACTCGAACCAGCGCGGCTGGCTGACGAGCGATCCTAATGATCACTGGGACCCCGCCATAAACAACGCCGGCGACGTGGTGTGGGCACAGTCCAGCATAGTGAGTGGCTGGCATCAGTTGTACAAACTGCCGGCAGGAAGCAGCACGCCGGTCCAGGTGACGAACAACAATGCGGACCACTGGTCACCTTCGATCAGCAACACGGGCGAGGTGGTGTGGACGGAATCGAACGGCGGCCTCGCGCGCGTCTATTCGAGCACGCGCGGTCAACTCACCTTCGACGGCTGCCCCGGGTGGACGGACCATATAAGTGCTTCCGTGAACGCCTGCGGAGACGTGACCTTTACGGTCATGGGTACGGTATCGCAGGTGTACCGCCTGGGGAACAGCAGCCCCTGTTTGACCGACATCGAGCCAAACGACAACACGACCGAGGCCATACTGGTGAGCGGGAACTCTACGACCACGGGCATGGTGCAGGAGCCCGGTGACCTGGAAGACTGGTACAAGTTCACGGCGAGCGTGGGCGACACGATCACGGCGACCGTGAACTGGGGCCCGACCGCGCCGCCGAACGGATTGATGGCCGAACTGATGGATGGCGGG
>MHDY01000176.1:0-888 GCA_001803705.1 Nitrospirae bacterium GWC2_56_14
ATTCCAGTTTATTTGCAGCGCATTACCGCAATGTATTTTTGCCGCATGTATGAGCGGCAGGCGGCGGAAGTACTGGCCAAATTCCTCGGAGATAAGCATATTCATCTGATGGTCTGTAAGCCATAAAGCAACCTGGGCAATCTGGGATGGAAACTCCTCTATCTCAATACCGTAGAATTGGTCAACATCAACCTGCACAAGCTGAAAGATATCAAGATGTCTCTGGCCTTGTTCCATTTTCCGCGCAGCCCGCAGGATTTCAAGCTCAAGCAGACGCAGTTCCCGATAAGCAATGACAAGGAAATTTCCACACCCGCATGCGGGATCGAAAAATTTCAGGTGCGAGAGTTTCTTATGCAGCTCAAAAAGCTTATTTCTGCTGTGCTTTGCTGATTCGAACTCTGCCCATAGGTCATCAAGAAAGAGCGGCTTGATAAGTTTGAGGATGTTTTCTTCGCTTGTGTAGTGAGCGCCGAGATTGCGTCTTCTGGCCGACCCCTCTTCATCCATGACGCACTGAAAAAGAGCGCCGAAGATGGCGGGCGATATACGTCCCCAATCGAGGCCGCAACAATCAAGAAGCAGTTCTCGCATTTTGCTGTCACAGGACGGAATCGGCAGCGTCTCTTCAAAAAGCCTTCCATTTACATATGGAAAAGGGTTAAACATTTCATCGAGGTTTTTCTGGCGCCGTTCAGCAGGCGTGTTAAGAATCTGGAAAAGAAGAGAGAGTTGAGGCCCAAGGTCGGAGCCATCTTCACGGGTGTAATTTTCCAGAAAATCACGAAATGAGCCACGAGGCTCAAAGAGTGTAGTATCCTCTGCGAAGAGACAGAACAGCAGCCGCACCAGCATCACTTCAAGGGCATGGCCTTTATATCCAGCTTC
>MHDY01000176.1:977-1223 GCA_001803705.1 Nitrospirae bacterium GWC2_56_14
TGGAGCTTGCCCATGCGCTCGGCAGCCTTGATGTTTACCGGGTCTTGTGCAGCAATGCGCTGGGTGGTGTATCCCGCAATAAATCCGAATAGTTTGATGTGGCGGTACAGGTCTTTTAGCGGAAATTCGGTTTGTGTATTTGCATCGAGGTCATAAAGGCGAATGCGCGCAAAGTCAGAGACAATGACATATCTGGGAAGATCGCGCTCAGGCAGTCCTGCAAAGTAATCGAGCGCCTGTTTATAA
>MHDY01000176.1:1280-1511 GCA_001803705.1 Nitrospirae bacterium GWC2_56_14
AAAAGGTCGATGAACCCGCCCTTGTTGCCTTTTTCCTCGAATCGTCTACGTGCAGCTTTGACCGGCTCCTCGAAGCTCGCCAGCCGCCTGCGGTTCATGCCGAAGACCTGAAAGAACTCATTCCAGAAGGTCTGGGCTTCGGCGCGCTCGGCCTTTGCGCCTTCCCATTCGCGGGAAAAGGCAAGTGCGCGGTCTTTTATTTCGTTCAATGATAATGGCATAGGCGATTGC
>MHDY01000176.1:1559-17040 GCA_001803705.1 Nitrospirae bacterium GWC2_56_14
CAACGTGGCTTGAAACCCCAATGTGTTCTGCAATCAACGATGGCGTTCGTAGGCGAGCCACCTCCTTTTTACGGCAATCCCAGCTTGACAAGCGTTATTCCCTTCGGTATATTACGCTATGCACGAGGACAAATCGACTCACCAAAAGAAAACCGGCGGCATGCCAACTGTTCGCGGCCGCATCTGGATCGACGGCCCGGAAGGCACTTTTTTTGGCCATGGCCGGGCGGTCCTGCTCGAACGGATCATTGAGCATGGCTCGATCACCAAAGCAGCCAAGTCCATGGACATGGCCTATCGCCACGCCTGGGACCTGGTGGATTCAATGAACCGGCAGTCAAAGGAGCCCTTTGTGGAAGTTGCCACGGGCGGAAAAGGCGGCGGCGGCGCGCGGGTGACCAAGGCCGGAGAACGGGCGATCAAGATGTTCTGGCGATTCCATAAGGATCTCCAGGCGTTTTTGACTCGTGAACAAAAAAAATTCAAATTATAGCGCCAGGGAGGAATTCATTGAACAGAAAAAAGATTTCGCTCATATTGACGAACGCGGTTGCTCTCCTGCTTATATTTATGTTCACCCAGGGCCTGTCCGCTCAGCCTGAGCAACAGACAAAGATCATGCTTGCCAGCACCATCGGTCCCATCGATGCGGGCATCGTCGGCGTCCTGGAAGAGGCCTTCACGAAAAAGACCGGCATTGTTGTCGAGCATACCGGCGCGGGCACCGGCCAGGCCCTCAAAATGGCCGAGACCGGTAAATTCGACCTCGTCCTGGTACATGCCAAAACACTTGAGGAAAAATTCGTGACGGACGGTTTCGGGACAAAACGCTACGACCTGATGTACAACGATTTTATTGTCCTTGGTCCTGCAGCCGACCCTGCCGGCATCCGCGGCATGAAGGACGCTGCTGCGGCATTGCGCAAGATCGCCGACGCGAAAGCGCTCTTCGTCACGCGGGGTGACAAATCGGGCACGCACGTAAAGGAATTAGAGGTCTGGAAAAAAGCGGGCGTGGAACCGCAGGGGACCTGGTATGCCGTCTTTGAACAGGGCGCAAGAGGGAACGCGCCCACCCTGGCCCATGCGAATGAAATACAGGCGTATACGATCATGGACCGCGCCACCTACATCACCATGAAGCCAAAGATCACCTTGCAGGTACTGGTCGAGTTGGACGATGTTTTGTTGAATTACATAACCCTCATACCGGTCAATCCCGCCAGGTTCCCGGGCATCCATCATAAAGAGGCAATGCAATTTGTGAAGTGGCTCCAGGGCAGGGATGCCCAGCTCATCATTCGCGATTTCGGCAAAGATAAGTACGGCGAGCCGCTGTTCGTTCCCAACTCGCCGAAAGGAAAGAAACTCAGGCGCGTATCTCTCAGGAGGATATTACAATGAAAAGAATTTCAATTTTGGTGTTGTTGCTCGTGATTGTTGCTGCAACCGCTTTCGGCGATACCCGCATCCGCATGGCTTCGACCACCAGCACGCAGAATTCCGGGCTCTTTGACTATCTGCTGCCGATCTTCGAAAAAAAGACGGGCATCAAGATCGACGTCGTCGCCGTGGGCACCGGCGCGTCCATCGAGATCGGGAAGCGCGGCGATGCCGACGTGGTCTTTGTCCATGCCAAAGAACAGGAGCTGAAAGCCGTGGAAGAGGGCTTTTTCGTGAACCGCCACGACGTCATGTACAATGACTTCGTCGTCATCGGCCCCACGAACGATCCGGCAAAGATCAAGGGCATAAAATCCACAACCGATGCGTTCAAGAAGATCGCCGAATCAGGCTCTTCCTTTGTTTCGCGCGGAGACAAATCAGGCACTCATACCAAGGAGCTTTCCCTTTGGAAGAAAACGGGGATTGAACCAACGGGCCAGAAATGGTATCTTGAGGTCGGTCAGGGAATGGAAAAAACCCAGCGCATTGCCGACGAGAAGCGGGCTTACACGCTGACCGACCGCGGCACCTGGCTTGCGACCAGCGGCAAGGACAAACTCGACATGGTCATCGTGCTCGAGGGAGATCCCACGCTCTTCAACCAGTATGGCGTCATGGCGGTCAATCCTGAGAAGAGCAAAACCGTGAAGTTCAAAGAAGCCATGGAGTTCGTGAACTGGATCATTTCCAAAGAAGGTCAGGACGTTGTAGCATCATTTAAAGACAAGAACGGGAACGCTCTTTTTATACCGAACGCTAAATAAAATGCAGGCCTGGCACGGATCGACGCAGCATTAACGAGTCGATACTCCCAGGATCGCTCCCTGCGTTGATCCGTGCCTATTTCTATGGACTCAATAACTCAAGGTTTTATCCGGGCTTTCGAGCTGATCTTCCACCTCAATGCCGAGCTCTTCGGCATTATTCTACTGTCTCTCAAGGTGTCCGGCCTCGCCCTCGTGATCGCTACACTAGCGGGTCTTCCGCTTGGCGCCATGCTTGGCCTGAAACGGTTCCCTGGACGAAATCTTGCCATCAGCGCTGTTAATACACTCATGGGCCTCCCGCCGGTGGTCGTGGGGCTCTTTGTCTATCTCATCCTTTCGCGCAAGGGGCCGCTCGGTTTCCTGGGCTTGCTCTATTCACCTACTGCGATGATCATTGCTCAGTCGATCCTGGCGATCCCGATCGTGACCGCGCTCTGCCACTCGGCCATCGTGAACGTGGACCCCCTCATCAGGCAGGCCAGCCGCACCCTCGGCGCTACACAGCGACAGGAGACCCTGGCGATCATCCACGAGGCGCGGTATGGGATCATCTCGGCAATTGTGGCCGCCTTCGGGAGGGTCATGGCAGAGGTCGGCTCCATCCTCATCGTCGGCGGAAACATAGCAGGCTACACCAGGGTCATGACCACCACGATCGCACTCGAAACGGACAAGGGGAATTTCGAGCTCGCCCTGGCTCTCGGCATCATCTTGCTGTTGCTGTCCTTCATCGTTAATGCCGTGCTGCATGCGATCCAAAGAAAAGGGATGGTGGCTACTCAGTGAAGCTCGATGTCTCGCATTTAACCAAGACCTATGACAAGAAGACGATCCTCAATGACTGCTCGTATGTCTTTGACAAGACCGGCACCTACGTGCTCATGGGCCCCAATGGCTGCGGCAAATCAACGTTCCTCAGGATCTGTGCAATGCTCGAGCGGCAGGACAGCGGAGATATTGCCTATTTTGACAACAGCACGGTACTCGCAAATGACATAACACTCAAGCGCAGACTGACCCTGGTGCTTCCCCGCACCGGCGTGTTCAATACCACGGTATTCAAGAATGTTGCTTACGGCCTCAAGATCCGCGGCCTCCATCATACCGTAATAGAGCGGAAAGTGAACGCTGCGCTCGATTTCGTCGGACTGGGGCCGAAGACGGGCCAGCATGCCCGGACGCTTTCGAGCGGAGAGACCCAGCGGCTCGGCATCGCCCGCGCGCTGGTTTTGGAACCCGAGGTCCTTTTCCTTGACGAGCCCACGGCTTCCATCGACGAGGAAAACACACAGATCATTGAGTCGATCATCGGCGCAATGAAAAAAGAAGGCCGCTCAACGATCATCATGACCACCCACGACCGGGAACAGGCGACCAGGGTCGGTGATTTTCAGCTGGTCATGAGGAATGGAAGGATCGAAACATAGCCACAAAAGAACGCAAGGAACGCAGAGAGAATTAAAACTGAAATACATCTATGCCGGCTTTCCTTTGAGTTCTTTGCGTTCTTTTGCGGCCAACCCGAGCTTCTTACCGGTTGCGGTTTTCCCTGAGATTGTGTAAGATTGCACATCCATGGGTTACTACCTCCTCAAACGGGTCCTCCTCTTCATCCCAACGCTCCTCGGCATCACGCTCATCACGTTCGTCCTGATGCAGGCGCTGCCGGGCGACCCGGTGCAAGGCATGGCAGGAGAACGGGCCACGGCCGAGACCATTGCGCGGATCAGGTCGGAGCTCGGCCAGGACCGGCCCTTGCCGCTGCAGTACCTCGGCTATGTGAAGCTTCTTGCCACCGGTGAACTGGGCCGTTCGTATTACACCAACAGAAAGATCTCCGACGACCTGCTCCAGAAATTTCCAAACACCCTCCGGCTCGCCTTGGCAGCCATGCTCTTTGCCTCCATCTTCGGGATCGGTCTGGGAACCCTTGCGGCTGTCAAGCGCGGTACAAACTGGGACCGGGTCATCGCATTCGTTACCGTGGGAGGTATTTCGATCCCGGTCTTCTGGCTCGGCCTGGCGCTCATGCTGGTGTTCTCGCTTTATTTCCGGGTGCTTCCTCCGTCCGGCATGGGCAATGGACGGCTCGAATACTTGATCCTTCCTGCTGTTACCCTCGGCACCTTCTCGCTGTCCTACATCGCGCGGGTTACGCGCTCGTCCATGCTCGAATCGCTCTCGCAGCCCTACATCGCTGCGGCGCGCGCCAAAGGGCTGTCCGAGACCAGGGTGGTGCTGAAGCACGCGCTCAAAAACTCGCTCATCCCGATCGTGACGCTCATCGGCCTCGACCTCGGCTCCTATTTGAACGGCGCGGTATTGACCGAGACCATCTTCGGCTGGGACGGCCTCGGCCGCTACGCCCTGGACGGCATCCTCAAGCGCGACTATCCCGTGATCATGGGGGTCGTGCTGTTCGGCGCGTTTGTTTTTGTGACCATGAATCTGCTGGTCGATCTGTCCTATCATCTGCTCGATCCGCGCGTGAGGATAAAGAGCGAAACATGAGGCTGACCCGAGACCTATTACGGCTTGTATGGCATTACTTATCAAAACTTGACAGGCTCGCGCGAGTCTTATACGAGTTTCCTCCCCTTCAAGGGGAGGATTAAGGTGGGGATGGGTCGTGCAGAATCCGCGTCAAACCCATCCTCACCCCAGCCCTCTCCTTGAAGAAGAGGGAGTTTGGTAGCGGCGGGAGGCCGCGCTATGCTATTCAAAGAACTTAAAACGAATATCCCTGCGCTCGTCGCCGTGGTGATACTGGTGCTGCTCGTACTCACGGCGCTTGTCGGCCCCAGGCTTGTTTCCTCAGACCCGCGCTTCATGGATCTTGAGCACTTGAAGGAACCGCCGAGCGCGGCCCACTGGCTCGGCACGGACAGCACGGGCCGGGACATCCTGTCGCGCATCGTCTCCGGCGCTCGCATCTCGCTTAGCGTCGGGGTCATCGCCTCGGCGCTTTCGCTCAGCATCGGCATTTTTTTCGGCCTCATCGCCGGGTACTTCGGCGGCAAAGTGGATGCTCTCCTCTCCCAGGTCTTCGACATCTTTCTCGCGTTCCCCAGCCTCATCCTTGCCATCGGCATCAGCGCAGTCATGCCGCCGGGGCTCACCTCAGCCATGCTCGCCATCACGCTCGTGGGCTGGTCGGGCTTTGCCCGGCTCGTGCGCGGCATTACGCTTTCGCTCAGGGAACAGACTTACGTGGAAGCCTCGCGTGCCATCGGTGCTTCTTCTCCAAGGATTCTCTTCCACCACATTCTGCCGAATGCGCTTCCCTTAATCCTCGTTGCCGGCAGCTTGCGCGTGGGCGGGTTCATCCTGCTAGAAGCCGCGCTCTCGTTCCTGGGCCTCGGCGTCCAGCCGCCTACGCCCTCCTGGGGCTCCATGATCAGCCTGAACCGCGCCTACATCAACTCAGCGCCCTGGATGGTGATCTTCCCCGGCCTCGCCATCAGCATCACGGTCATCAGCTTTAATATGCTGGGAGATTTCCTGCGGGACAAACTTGATCCGAGGATGCAGGTGTAACGAATGGAGAAACACTAGAACACTGCGCCTCCACTCTTTCTCAGAACCTGCAAGATGGACATATGAATATTCGTGACAAAAGCTGGTCTCAAGCCGAAAATAAAACATTTGACGTCGCCATAATCGGTGCCGGCATCAATGGCGCTGCGGTATATAAGAGGCTCTGCTCTGATGGATACAACGTGTTGCTCATTGATAAGGGTGATTTCAGTTGTGGAACGAGTCAGGCTTCCGCAATGATGATATGGGGAGGATTGCTTTACCTCAAAAATTTGGACATTTCGTCAGTATATGCTTTATCTAAAGACCGGGACACCTTGATCAGTTCATACAAAGAGCAGATCATGCCTGCCCATTTCAGATACGTGTTCAATA
Source organism: Nitrospirae bacterium GWC2_56_14 (assembly GCA_001803705.1). Lineage (GTDB taxonomy): Bacteria > Nitrospirota > UBA9217 > UBA9217 > UBA9217 > GWC2-56-14. The sequence continues at coordinate 7,685 of MHDY01000176.1, forward strand.
AAAACAAAGGCAGAAATAAATTTTTTGTTTATTTCGCTCTGCACTTTTATTGGCTCCTCGGATTTTTCAGACGTGAGAAGCCGGAGTTTCAGGATTATTTCGATGAATTAAGCTTCATTAAACACGATGCTGCTGATGGCTCTATAAATTACCAGGAAGGTTTTCTGAAATGGTCCGATAGTCGATTTGTTCTTGACTGGATCCTATCATGTCAATCGTTAGATTCCTTGGCACTGAATTATTGCGCTATCCAGGAGGGAAGTTTCGATCAGCAAGATAAACAATGGTCATTAAGTCTTTCCGATCTCACTTCAAACCACCGCTGTAATGTTAAAGCAAAAGTGCTTATTAATTGCGCTGGCGTATGGACCGACAACGTTAATGAACAATTCAACATCCAGAGCCGGTACAAACACGTATTCAGTAAAGGCGTTTTTATAGCGTATGAACGCCCCAAGACGCACCGTCAACCCCTGATATTCGATATGGGAGAACACGGGGACACATTGACACTCATTCCCTGGGGGCCTGTGTCCTTGTGGGGTCCAACGGAAACCCTGGTGCAGTCTATTGAGGAAGGCTATACCATTACGACCGAAGACATTTATTTCCTTCAGGAACACGCACGGAGACACCTAAAAAGCACTTTAGTTAATTCAAAAATCGTCTCTTTTCGATGTGGTCTTCGTCCACTTGTTGTTAAAAAGGGCTTTAAGGCAGATTGTTACCCTCTTGACCTCTCTCGCCACTACAAAATACTCGAGGATCCTGTGCTGCCGTGGATATCCGTATATGGTGGGAAGTTGAGCGGATGTATTTCTCTGGCTGCGAAAGTAGCTGCGAAGATATCCCGCAAAATCCCGAAAAGACAGGAAGGATTGCCATTACGCAATGATCAGGCTGAGAATATTCGCTGGAATTTTTTCCCGGGACTCGAAGTTAGGGTTCCCGCAATTGACTGGTGTGTCGAAAATGAATTTTGTTGCACGCTTGAAGACTATCTGCGACGCCGAACCAATATTTCACAGTGGATCCCGCGGGAGGGCCTGGGTTATAATAATGAGAATATCTGGTTCCTCGAGGAATTGGCGGCACACCTGCCGGCAAACAATGCGAGAACGCCTGGGAACCATTTAAAAGCGTACGTGAATACGGTTCATGATGGCTGTGATCGGCTCATTAAAACGTTCGAAAACCATACGGGAGGGTTCAATGAACCATCAGAAGTATGACCTGCCGGCTGTCTTAGGCGGCACCGCAGCGGTTACGTTGGATCATAGCGTAACGAACACTTGGCCTGATCTCGACCAGACCGACGAAAATGCCGTTGTACAAATCATCAGGGATGGGAATATTTCCACGCACCAGGTGATTCGCGAGTTGGAAAAGGATTACGCTTCGTTTACCGGACGATCCTATGCGCTCGCTCACAATAATGGCACTTCCGCCTTATTAGCAGCTTTTCAGAGCATCGGCCTTATGCCAGGCGACGAGGTCTTGGTTCCTTCGGCGACATTCTGGGCTTCAGTCCTTCCAATGTTATGGATCGGCGCGGTGCCGGTGTTCTGTGAAAGTGAACCGGAACGGATGGGGATCGATCCAGTTGATTTAGAAAGAAAGATAACACCCAAGAGCCGGGCTATCGTTGTCGTACATCTTTGGGGTCTTCCAAGCAAGATGACCGAAATATTCAAGATCGCGAAAAAATATGACCTGAAAATTATTGAAGACGCTTCTCATGCACACGGCGCTTCTTGGCGCGGCAGACCTTGCGGCTCACTTGGAGATGTATCCGTGTTCAGTTTGCAGGGAGACAAGCTTGCACCAGCCGGTGAAGGAGGGATCCTCCTGTGCGACAACTATGATTACTATGAAAAGGCCGTGTGCCTTGGTGACATAACGAGAATTATCGAACTCCAGACACCTGCAAGAAGGTTTGCAGCAACCAGTTTTGGCATAAAAACCCGAATTGCCCCCCTGTCAGCCGCCATAGGCAGAAACCAGCTCAAGCACTTGAAAGAACATAATGAGCTCCGGAATAAAAACATAACATATCTTTCAAGTAAACTTGAAAAACTTGGATTTGACACGTTTCTGCCCCCCAGCCACGTTCAACGGGTTTATTTTGAATTCCTGATCCGATATGCTGAAAAAAAATGCACTGTATTGCCGATAGAAAAACTTGTTGGGGCATTGAATAGGGAGGGCTGTCGCGTGGGTGCGCCACGATACCCACTACTTCACAAACAACCATTTTTCACTGAAGGGGCTTTTAAGGACATATTGCGCCTGCCTTCAGGTGCTGACCTGCCTTCTTATAGCGACTGTTTTCTTCCATCAACAGAAGCGGCAAACAAAACGTTATTAAAACTGCCGTCATTTCCAGGCCCAGACAATGGCATACTGGATCAATATGTGCATGCTTTTGAAAAAATCATGAGCTATGCTAACGAGATATCAAAGGTTACCATTGAAAATGACTAGCCAACATTTAAAAAGAGCGTTATTAACTATTTTAAACTTTTTATTCCACGTTCTCCACATGACGATCATTCTCTTTTTTCTTTTTGGTTGGCTTGTAAAGGAAACCAGGCAGCTCCACTACCTTCTTACGCTCCTGATCCTGTTTTCATGGTATGGCCTCGGGATATTTTATGGATTCGGCTATTGCCTGATCACCGACATTCAATGGAGAATAAAAAGGCACTTGGGCCAAACGCCTTCCACAGAATATTATATTAAATACATGCTCGACAAAATTACCGGCCTAGATACTCGCGCAAATTTTGTAAATAGGTTGACTACTTATACGTACTTCGGGATATTCATAATTGCTACCGGGCTGTTTTTGAAAAAGCTAATCGTTTCGGATGTTTTTCTTAATTAAGAAACAACCTTTTTTTGCCCTTGGATTACATCATCAAAAGCCTCGAAAATACCTGACATTATCAGTTTGTAAATCTCCGGATTAGTGTTAGGATACACAACCATGATCGACAGCATTCGCGCAAAAAAATCCCTGGGCCAGAATTTCCTCAAAGACCCTCTCTACCTCTGCAAGATTGCCGACGCGGCACAGGTCTGTCCGGACGATCAGGTGCTTGAGATCGGCCCGGGGCTCGGCCATCTGACAGGGGTGCTTGCTAAGCGCGCGCGGCGCGTTCTCGCCCTTGAACTGGACACGCGGCTTATCCCGGTGCTGGAACGCGAGTTCTCCGGCCAGGATCACGTTGCGATCGTGCACGCTGACGCGCTTGAGTATCCTTACGCTGCACTCACCGGCAAATGGAAGGCGGTCGCGAACCTTCCCTACTATATTTCCACGCCGATCATTCAACTGCTGATCGATCATTGCGATAAGTTCTCGACCCTGACGCTGTTGCTCCAGAAGGAAGTGGCCCGGCGCATAGCGTCGCCGCCGGGAAGCAAGGAGTACGGATTTCTCTCCGTTCTTGTCCAGCTGTCTGCTGAACCACGGATCGAGTTCATGGTCCCGGCAGGCGCGTTCACTCCAGTGCCTAAAGTGGACTCAGCCGTCGTCACCCTCAGATTGCGCGAGCATCCTGCAGCTTGCAAAACGGACAAGGCCTTCCTGATCAGCATGCTCAAGGCCGTTTTTTCACAACGCAGAAAAACCCTGCGCAATGGGCTGAAGCCCCTCGCAATACCCCCCGATCGCCTGGACGCCGTACCCGGCCAGACCGGCATCGATCTGTCCCGAAGGGCTGAAACGCTGAGCGTTGAGGAGTTCTGCGCTCTTGCTGATTTTTTACGAGAGCAGCAAACAGCGTGAGCCCCTGTTCGCCGAGGCACGAACCTTGACGCATTGTAAATAGTCCTTAAAGCCGTCTTTGCGAGCGCAGCGAAGCAATCTCGTAGTTCGTCTTACCTGATAAAGCGAGATTGCCGCGTCGCTCCGCTCCTCGCAATGACGGCAGTGGGCCTTTCGCACGATTGTAAACCCGTGCGACCCGCATTTTTACAGGCCTTTTTGCCTTGACATTTACCTGCCGTACCCTATAATAATCAGCGTTGCGGAGGGGTATTATGAAAGACGCCATCATACAGGCATTTGAAGAGAGCGCAAAGGTCAAGGTCGCTTTTGTGCGCGACAACGTCGACAAGATCGTCGAGGTGGTGCAGCTCATTGCCCAGGCGTTCCGGGAAGGGAAGAAAGTGCTCCTTTTCGGGAACGGCGGCAGCGCCACCGATGCGTCCCATATTGCCGCTGAGTTCGTGAACCGCTTCCTGATGGAACGGCCGCCGCTGCCGGCCATCGCGCTGAACACGGATGTGGCGGTCCTGACGAGCATCAGCAACGATTACGACTATACGCAGGTGTTCTCAAAGCAGCTAAGCGCGCTCGGCCACGAAGGCGACGTAGTGATCGCCATCAGCACGAGCGGCAATTCGCCGAACGTCATCAAGGCCCTGGATGTCGCAAAGAAGAACGGCATGAAGACCGTGGTGCTGACCGGCGGGACCGGTGGCAAGCTGGCGAACACGGCCGATTACACCTTTATCGTCAAAACCAAACATACACCGAGGATCCAGGAGACGCACATTACCCTGGGCCACACCATCTGCCAGATGGTGGATGAGGAACTCTTCGGGAACCACCACAAATAAGCAACATGAAAAAGCTCGACACCTCCAAGATAAAGACCTACTCCCTCAAAGACCGCCCGAGCAAGGTGCGCATGGGCGATTTTGCCAAGCCGCATCAGCCTGGCGCAAGCTTCAAGGACTTCTTCTCATCACTCCCGAACATTCTCGGCGCCCGGCATTTGAAGGACGTTGTAGCGGCCCTGGTCCAGGCCCGCAAGGACCAGCGTCCGGTCATGCTCGGCATGGGGGCCCACTCGATCAAGGTCGGCCTGAACCCGGTTATCATCGACCTGATGGAGCGGGGCATCATCACGAGCCTTTCCTTGAACGGGGCCGGTATCATCCACGACTTCGAACTTGCCTTCGTGGGTCAGACCTCGGAGGACGTGGACAAGGAGATCCTTTCCGGGGCCTTCGGCATGGCGGAAGAGACCGGCAGCATGCTGAACCAGGCGATCGCAGCGGCATCGAAGGATGAAGGCATCGGGGCATGCGTCGGCAGGATGATCCAGGCGGGAGACTTCCCGTACAAGAACAACAGCCTGCTTGCCGCCGGCCACAGGCTGGGCGTTCCGGTCACGGTCCATGTTGCCATCGGCACCGACATCATTCATATGCACCCGTCCTTTGATGGACAAGCCCTGGGAGCCGCTGCGCAGCGGGACTTCCTTACTTTTTGCGCGCTCGTGTCGGAGCTTGAAGGCGGCGCCTATATCAACCTCGGCTCCGCCGTGCTTTTGCCCGAGATCTTCCTCAAGGCTGTAACGCTCTGCCGCAACCTCGGCCATCCGCTTCAGCACTTCACGACGGTGAACATGGACTTTGTACAGCACTACCGGCCGAACACCAATGTAGTGCGCCGCCCCACCCAGGGAGGCGGCAGGGGCTTTGCTCTGACCGGCCACCACGAGATCATGCTTCCCCTGCTTGCCGCCGCCCTGATCGAGCAGTTCTAGCGGAATCGCCTTCCTTAGTCATTCCCAACCGGAGCAAACCGGAACAAAAAGCTTTGACGGGATAACAGGATAAAATCGGGTAAAAGCATTTCATCCTGTAAATCCTGTCAATCCTGTTATCCTGTCAAAGGGGTTTTATTTTTTCTGGAAGGAGGAGAAGCGAGCGGGGGTTACGACGCAGGTCCGTTGATGACCCGATGCACTACTTCGCTCAGGTCTTTGATCCTGAACGGCTTGGCAATAACACCGCTGAACCCGAACTGCTTGTATTCTGCCATGACCGGGTCCTTGGAATATCCGCTTGAAACAATGGCTTTCACCTTTGGATCGATCTCGATCAGTTTCTTCACTGCTTCCCTGCCGCCCATGCCGCCTGCAATAGTAAGGTCCATGATGACGGCATCAAAGGGCGTACCGCGCTTGTCCATGGCATTCGCGTAAAGTTCGATGGCCTCTGCGCCGTCTTCGGCGAAGGCCACTTCGTATCCCAGGCGCACCAGGATGTCGCGCATGGTCGTGCGGATCGTTTCCTCATCATCCATGACCAGCACCCGGCCTTGCCCGGTCGTGATGGTTTCGGCCTCAACCCGGGCGGGAAGGAGCTTTTTGTCCGTTGCGGGAAGGTAAAGACGGAAGGTCGTTCCTTTGCCGAGCGTGGATGCAAGGGTAATGTGTCCGCCATGATTATTGATGATAGAGTAGGTGACCGCCAGCCCCAGACCGCTGCCGCGCTGCTTGGTCGTAAAATAGGGATCGAACACTTTGTCCAGGTGTTCTTTCGGGATGCCGGTCCCGCGGTCCGTGATCGTCACGAGTATATATTTCCCGGCGTCCAGGGGCGGGATCTCGTGAGCCTTCAGCCTAACGTTCTCGCAGCTAATGGAGATGGCCCCTCCTTCGGGCATGGCCTGATCGGCGTTGATCAGCAGATTGTTGATGACCTGCGTCATCTGCGCTTCGTCGGCCTCAACGAGCCAAAGATCGTCGGGGAGGTGCAATTCATGTCTTACACGCGATCCGCGAAGCGCAAACCCGGCCGACTCCCGGATGAGCTCGGCCAGGGACGCGACGGTCTTGACCGGCGTGCCGCCCTTTGAGAAGGTCAGGAGCTGCTGCGTCAGGTCCCGCGCCCGGAGCGATGCCTGCTCCGCCTCGGCCAGATGCCGGTGGGCCCGGTCCGCAGGCGGAATGTCCAGCTTGGCAAGCGAAACATTGCCCATGACCGACGCCAGCAGATTGTTGAAGTCGTGAGCGATCCCGCCTGCCAGTATCCCCAGCGATTCCAGTTTTTGGGCGCGCAGCAGATCGCCTTCGACCTTCTCACGCTCGGCGATCTCGCGTTTCAGGCGATCATTCGCTGCAGTCAGCTCGACCGTACGATCATCGACCAGGTCCAGGAGGCGCTCGCGGTGATCGCGCAGTTCATTTTCAACGCGCTTGCGCTCGGTCACGTCCCTGATGATCCCGATCATGGCAATGGGCTCGTCCTGGTCGTTCTTGATCAGGGCCGTGGACAGCCATACGGGAAACTCCGAACCGTTCTTGTGTTGAACCATGATCTCGCCGCTCCAGCGGCCTTCTGTCCGGATGCAGGGAACGATCACGGACGAAGCAAAGTCCGGGTCCACGTTCATGGTATTGACGTGTCTGCCCACGAGCTCCATCTGGGAATATCCGTAGAGCTCCTCGACGGCCTTGTTGGAGTAGAGAATGTACCCGTTGAGATCAATGATCTGAACTCCGTCCATGGCCTCTTCAATCGCCCCCGAGAACAGCTTCACTTTTTCCTCGGACTGTTTACGCGAGGTAATATCGCGGATAATGCCGGTGGAAAACCAGCGGCCTTTGATCTGGATGGTCGAGAGCGAGATCTCGACCGGGAACTCCGTACCGTTCTTCCGCAGGGCCTGCAGCTCCACGGTCCTGCCGAGCACACTGCCCTCGCCTGTTTGCCGGTACTGTTGGAACCCCTTCTGATAAGCGTTGTGATAGCTTGGCGGCGCGATAAGCAGGTGCAGTTCCGTGCCCAGTGCCTCATGTGCGAGATGGCCGAAGATCTGTTCGGCGGCCGGGTTCCAGAAAACGATCTTTCCCTCGTCATCCATCATGATGATGGCGTCTTTTGCCGTGTCAGCAATCGTATGCAGCGTTTTCTCGCTCTCGCGAAGCAGCATCTCTGCTCGTTTGCGATCGGTAATGTCCCGCACCAGCTCGATGCCGGCGATCATCTGACCGGATACATCCTTGAGCGGAGAGGCCGTTATCTCGATGGAACGATCCTCGCTTCCGGTCAAGTTCTTTTCTTGAGAGTGGCTTTGTCCATCCTGAAAAGAAAGGTTCACGGGACAGCCAGGGCAGACTTCATCGAGCTTCGAGTAGGCCTGGTAGCAATATTCACCCTGATGCTCTCCGACCATGGCTTTGTGCGCCTGGTTTTGATATAAGATCCTGAAATCAGTGCTCTGGATGCTGATCCCGTCGCCAATGGCCCCCAGCACCGCCTCGGTCCTGGCCTTTTCATCGGCAAGCTTGGTGAAGGCCTCCTGCAGTTCTTTATCAGCGTGCCTGCGGCGTGCCATAATGCGGGAGATCAGGATTCCGAACACAAGGAAAGCAACGAGGAAGAGCATGCGGAAATACAACTCATGGAAGGACATATCGAACAGCAGGGAATCGACGAACGACACTCCCCCGAAAAAGAGCGTATCAATGAAGGCGTCAACGATCCAGAGCGATATGCCGCCCAATGCGGATAGCAGAATGATCTTTTTTTCTTCTCTAGACATGCTGAGAATACCCGTCGGGACCTGAAGCGATTTTCTTCTTAAGCCTGCAATAAGATCAGTTGCTCTTGATCAGGATCAGGATTAGTATCATAACAAATCATAGCCGCCGAGTACATAGAAAAATTCAGTCTGTTCGCGACGAATACAAAATGCAACCTGCGCTGTTTCAAAGAAATGCAACTTCAACCGCTGCAGGATGTACTTTACATCCGCAACGGTATCATAAATACCATGCTTTTAACAAAATTCCAGCGGCCGGTTCTCATCTCTAACAAATAAAGGCCCGCGCCAGGGTATCGGCGCGAGCCTTCTTGAATATTAACTATTGAACCTTAACTGCCGTGTGCGCCTTAAAACAACCCTGAGACCTTGCCGGTGTTTACATCCACATCCACCCGACGGAATGCCGGGTTAGAGCTCGTTCCTGGCATGAGGCTGATCGTCCCTGCGCAGGGGCAGAGGAACTTGGCGCCGGAATAGATCAAGATGTCCCTGATCGGCAGCGTCCAGCCCTTGGGCACACCCTTGAGGGTCGGATCGTGGGTGAGGCTCAGATGGGTCTTGACCATCATGGTTGCGTAGTCCGCGTACTTGGGATCGTCTTCCAGCATCTTGGCCTTGGCTTCCGCTTCGGGCGACCAGGAAACGCCATCGGCGCCGTACACTTCTGTGGCAATCTTCGCCACCCGGTCGCGCAACTTCATCTCAAGGGGGTAGAGGAACTTGAAATCGGTCTTCTCATTGCAGGCATCGATGACCGCATCGGCCAGTTCCAGGGCTCCCTCACCGCCTTTGAGCCAGTGCTGGGATTCCGCGCAGCGGGCGCCGGCTGCTTCTGCGGCCTTCTTTACTGCTGCCACTTCGGCGTTCGTATCGGTGTAAAAACGGTTGATGCAGACCACCGGGTTTATGCCGGACTTGCGGATGACGTTGATCATGTGGACCATGTTGGCGCAGCCCTTTTCGACCAGGCCCACATTCTCCTTGGTGTACTCTTCGGGCAGGG
>MHDY01000177.1:0-3511 GCA_001803705.1 Nitrospirae bacterium GWC2_56_14
CCGGAAGCCGTTGCGGGGCAGGCGGTGACCCTGACTTTCGCCGACGAAATCGACATCAGCCGGGGCGACCTGCTGACCGCTACCGACGCGCCGCCGCTCCATACCCGGCATCCGGAGGCACACCTGGTCTGGCTGCACGACGAACCGCTGCAGCCGGGGCAGCTGTACCTGGTGAAGACTGCCTCCGCAGTGACGCCGGGACGGGTGACGTCGGTACAATACGGCGTTGACGTGAACACCCTGGAGCAGATGCAGGTGCCGACCCTGGGGCTCAACGGGATCGGAGTCGTCCGGCTGGAACTTGACCGGCCAGTTTCTTTCGACCCGTACCGGCAGAACAGGGCCACCGGTAGCTTCATCCTCATCGATCGCTATACCAACGCCACCGTCGCGGCCGGCATGGTCATTTCCGCCCCGGTGGACGCCGACGCAGCCGATGTTATCGATTTTGTCCCCGTCACCGTGGAATGCAAAGATGCAGCACCGGAACGTGTCGTTCTCAGCGAGGCGGCAGTCAGCGCTATCGGCGGAAGCGTCGTGGACCTGACGGGGAAAGGGTGCGCGCTGGAATTCGAGACGTGCCCCAGTTTCATCGACCATGTCGGCAGGGGCAACCGCGTGCTCTTCCGCCTCCGCGACCTGGCACAGCTGCCGGCCGTGGCGCTCCTGGCCTTCGAACAACGGCTTTCCTTCGAGTTCGACCGCACTCCGGAAGGGATCGGCATCCTGCTCTTCCGGCGGGGAATCAGGCCTTCCGGCGTAGTCTACGCCGATGACGGGACCGGCATATGATGCGGTAAATGACGAGAACCATTCACACTGAAAGGAGGGTCAATCTCATGCCATATGCACACGCTGGGAAAGCCAGCTGTTTCGCCTTCAAAAACCTGTTTTTTATTCATTTAATCTATAAAATCCATAGTATATATCGGAGGCGCTTATGAACACCTTTACGAGAGCAGTTGCAATGGTTGCTTTTGCGGCCACTATGTTCATTTCCACCATTGCGGGAGCCGAAACCGTGCTCCTCAACGTTTCGTACGACCCCACGAGGGAGCTCTACCAGGAGTTGAACAGTTCCTTCTTCACGTACTGGAAGAAAAAGACCGGGCAGAAGATCACCGTCAAACAGTCCCACGGAGGTTCCGGCAAGCAGGCCCGATCGGTCATCGACGGACTCGAAGCTGACGTGGTGACGCTGGCGCTTGCCTACGACATCGACGCGGTCAGGGGAAAGGGTCTGATAAAGCCGGGGTGGCAGAAACGGCTGCCGCACAATAGTTCCCCGTACACCTCGACCATCGTCTTTCTCGTCAGGAAGGGGAACCCCAAAAACATACGGGACTGGAACGATCTCGTCCGGTCCGGCGTTTCGGTGATTACGCCCAATCCCAAGACATCGGGCGGTGCGCGCTGGAATTACCTTGCAGCATGGGGGTATGCGCTCCGACAGAAAGGGGGGTCTCCCGCCAAGGCCGAACAGTTCGTGCGACAGCTCTTCAGGAATGTTCCGGTCCTCGATTCGGGTGCCCGGGGGGCGACAAACACCTTCGTCCAGCGCGGCCTTGGTGATGTGCTTCTCGCTTGGGAGAATGAGGCTTTTCTTGCCGTAAATGAGCTTGGAAAAGACAAATTCGAAATCATCACCCCGTCCGTCAGTATTCTTGCAGAGCCACCCGTAGCCGTAGTGGATAAGGTTGTTGACCGACGTGGCACCCGAGCGGTAGCCGAAGCCTATCTTAAGTACCTGTACAGTCCGGAAGGGCAGGCGATTGCGGCGAGACATTATTATCGGCCCGTCGACAGGAAGATCGCGGCAACTGGCAGCAAGCTGCCGAAGGTAAAGCTTTTCACGGTCGACGAGGTATTCGGCGGTTGGGAGAAGGCCCAGAAAACCCATTTTGCAGATGGGGGCACGTTCGACCGGGTCTACGCACGATAGCTTAGCAGGGTGTTGAAAAACAGCCATCTCGCCGCCGTCCTCACAAGCCGCCTTGTGCGGCGTAGCGCTGCTACGCCTCCGCGGGGCTTGCTGCGGGTGCGACGATCTGACTGTTTTTGAACAACCTGGGTTTTCATTCGGTTGAAAAACAGCCATCTCGCCGCCGTTCTCGCAAGCCGCCTCGTGCGCGTAGCGCTGCTACGCCTCCGTGGGGCTTTCTGCGGATGCGACGATCTGACTGCTGTTGAACAACCTGGGTTTTTCAACAGCCAATTAGAGGTCGCCATGTTTGCACAAAAAAGATCGCATCTTCTCCCCGGGTTGAAGCCGACACTTGGCTACACGGTCTTCTACCTGAGCCTCATCGTCCTTCTTCCGCTTTCCGCGCTGATGTTGAAGGCTGCGGGACTCACGTGGCAGGAATTCGTCACGACGGTAACGGCGCCCCGGGTGATCGCTTCCTATCGGGTCACCTTCGGGGCGGCTTTGGGGGCAGCGGCAGTGAACGCCCTATTCGGGGTCCTCGTGGCATGGGTACTGGTACGGTACACCTTCCCGGGGAAGAGGCTCATCGACGCGCTTATAGACCTCCCTTTCGCACTGCCGACTGCAGTGGCCGGCATAACGCTTGCGACCGTATACTCTTCCAACGGGTGGATCGGGCAAATCATCGAGCCTCTCGGCATCAAGGTCGCCTATACCCCCAGGGGTATAATAGTGGCGATGATTTTCATCGGGCTACCGTTCGTGGTGCGCACGGTACAGCCGGTGCTGGAAGAGCTGGAAACAGAAACCGAGGAGGCAGCGGCATGTCTGGGAGCATCACGGCTTCAGACATTCACCCGCGTCCTTCTTCCGACGATGCTTCCGGCTATCCTCACCGGCTTCGCCCTCGCTTTTGCCCGTGCAATCGGCGAATACGGGTCGATCATCTTCATAGCCGGAAACATGCCGAATATTTCGGAGATAACGCCCCTCATCATCATCACGAAACTGGAGCAGTTCGATTACGCCGGAGCCACGGCGATAGCGGTAGTGATGCTGGTGGCCTCGTTCACCCTCCTTCTCGGCATCAATCTGCTCCAGAAATGGAGCCGGCGCTCCGCGGCGTAGGCAATCAGGGACAAAAAATATGCGATCTGCTGACCTAAACACTGAACAAAACCGGTATTCTGCCGCGGTGCGTACCGAGCCCGTAGTTGTCAGATTACTGCTCACACTGGTTGCCCTCGGGTTCCTCACCCTCTTTCTCCTCGTTCCATTGGCGGCGGTATTTACCCAAGCCTTTGCAAACGGATGGGGAGCATACATCGAGGCGCTTCGCGAGCCGGATACGTTGTCTGCAATACAACTGACCCTGACGACGGCAGCCATTAGTGTGCCGCTGAACCTGGTATTCGGCATCGCTGCTTCATGGGCCATTGCAAAGTGCTCATTCCGCGGGAAGAGCATCCTCATAACCCTGATCGACCTGCCGTTTTCCGTCTCGCCGGTAATATCGGGGTTGATCTTCGTACTTCTCTTCGGCTTGCAGGGGTGGCTCGGACCATGGCTCCAAGCCCACGACCT
>MHDY01000177.1:3579-4185 GCA_001803705.1 Nitrospirae bacterium GWC2_56_14
GCTCCAAGCCCACGACCTGAAGATAATTTTCGCCGTCCCCGGGATCGTACTGGCCACCATTTTCGTTACCTTCCCTTTTGTGGCCCGTGAGCTGATTCCGCTGATGGAAGCGCAGGGAAACGACGAGGAGGAAGCAGCACTCATACTCGGTGCATCGGGGTTGCAGACCTTTATGAGGGTGACGCTGCCGAACATAAAGTGGGGTTTGTTGTACGGGGTAATCCTGTGCAATGCCCGTGCAATGGGTGAGTTCGGAGCCGTGTCGGTAGTGTCGGGCCATATCCGGGGTTCGACTAACACGGTGCCGCTGCAGGTGGAAATCCTTTATAACGAATACAATTACACGGCGGCCTTCGCCGTTGCTTCGCTGCTGGCGCTCCTCGCCCTCGTCACCCTGGCGGTGAAAACGGTCGCCGAACGGCATGTCAGACGGCAAGCGTGAGGTAAGAAGATGACGATCCAGATAAACTCAGTGAGCAAGAATTTTGGTAACTTCGCCGCCCTGCGCAACATCGATCTCACCGTGCCCGAAGGCGAACTGGTGGCACTGCTCGGCCCGTCGGGGTCGGGGAAGACGACGCTGCTGCGGGTCATCGCTGGCCTGGA
>MHDY01000177.1:4285-6145 GCA_001803705.1 Nitrospirae bacterium GWC2_56_14
CCGGCACATGACGGTATTCGACAATGTCGCCTTCGGGCTGAACGTGAAGCCACGACGCGCGCGACCTCACAAGAACGAGATACGGGAACGGGTGATGGAGCTGCTGAAATTGATTCAGCTGGAGCAGCTTGCAGGACACTATCCTTCTCAACTGTCCGGTGGCCAGCGGCAGCGGGTCGCCCTTGCACGAGCCTTGGCGGTGGAGCCTCAGGTCCTGCTCCTCGACGAGCCTTTCGGGGCGTTGGATGCCAGAATACGACTCGAACTGCGACGATGGCTGCGGCGGCTGCACGACGAACTGCACGTCACCAGTGTGTTCGTCACCCATGATCAGGAAGAGGCACTGGAAGTGGCTGACAGGATCGTGGTGATGAACAGGGGAGAAATCGTACAGCACGGAACGCCGGATGAAGTCTACGACAGTCCTGCGTCGCCTTTCGTTTTCGATTTTCTCGGGAGCGTAAACCTCTTCCACGGCCGGGTGAGCCACGGCAAAGCGCATCTCGGAGGTATGGAGGTAGCTTCACCGGATCATGCCGCGGCTGCAGATGCCCCTGCCGTGGGATACGTGCGGTCGCACGATGTCGAGTTGAGCCGCGAACCCGCAGCTTCGGCTGTGCGGGCGACGGTAAAGCACATACAGACTGTGGGACCGGTAGTGCGGGTTACACTGGCCAGGCCTGGGGACGATGAGACGATGGAGGCGGAGCTTTCCCGGGAATCGGCCGAAAGCCTTGCACTTACCGCAGGAGAGAGCGTGTACGCCCGGCCACGGAAAGTTACGGTCTTCGTGGATGACTACCAGATCTGATTGCTGTATTTTGATAGATCGTGCACAAAGCCGGCCGATTCGGCCAGGCCAGGAACTGAAGATCGACGAAAGCCCCGGAGTGTGCCAGCCGGGCATAGGACCAGGAGAAGAGGATGTGTATGCCATTTAGAAACGTGGAGCGAATTCGAACATGTGAAAACGGATCGGACCTTCGGCGATCCGTCGGCCATGAGATCATTTCATGACGCACTCGAAACAAGCCAGACGGGTCGTCGTCGCCATGAGCGGCGGGGTGGACTCATCGGTGACCGCGGCCCTGATCAGGGAGCAGGGATACGACGTGACCGGCGTCTCGCTGCAGCTGTACGACCCGGTGCCACGGGAGGGCACCTGCCGGCCGAAAACCTGCTGCTCCCTGGACGATGTCCTCGATGCCGGACGCGTCGCCATGAAGTTGGGGATTCCCTTCGAGGTCATCGACATGCGGGCGGAATTCCGGCGGCTGGTGATCGACCGGTTCATCGCCGACTATGCTGCCGGGCGTACCCCCAACCCCTGCATCCGGTGCAACGACGCCGTCAAGTTCAATCTTCTGCTGGAGAAGGCGCGGGCGATGGGGGCGGACTACCTGGCGACCGGGCACTATGCCCGGATCGAACGTGACGCCGCGGGCGGACTGTTCCTGAAGACGGCCCTCGACCGCCGCAAGGATCAGAGCTATTTCCTGTTCCAGCTGGGCCCGCGGCAATTGCCGCAGTTGCTGTTTCCTCTCGGCAACTTCGAAAAGACCGACGTGCGTGCGATGGCGGCCGCTTACGGCCTGCCGGTGGCCCGGAAGAGGGAGAGCCAGGAGATCTGCTTCATCCCTGACAACGATTATGCAGGGTTTCTCGAACGAAACGGCATTACGGGCGAGGAAGGGGCGATCGTCACCTCGGACGGGTCGACCATAGGGCGTCATGGGGGAATCCACCGCTTTACCGTCGGGCAACGGCGGGGGCTCGGGATTGCCTGGCCGCATCCGCTGCACGTGATCAGCATCGATACCGACCGGAACAGGGTCATGGTCGGCCCGGCGGATGCATTGT
>MHDY01000177.1:6153-6876 GCA_001803705.1 Nitrospirae bacterium GWC2_56_14
CGCGGAATTCCGCGCGGCGTGCCGCATCCGGTACCGGCACGACCCCGCGCCGTGCCTGGTCATCCCGCGGAACGACCATGGCTTCGAGATCCTCTTCGACAAGCCGCAGCGGGCGATCACACCGGGGCAGGCGGCGGTGGTGTATGAGGGCGACCGGGTCCTGGGAGGCGGCTGGATCTCGGCAGGTTGTTGAAAACCAGCCATCTCGCCGCCGTCCTCGTCGCTTACTTTGTGCGGCGTAGCGCTGCTACGCCTCCGCGTGCACTCCTGCGGGTGCGACGATCTGACTGGTTTTGAACAACCTGAACTTTGTTCTAGGGAGCAGGTTGTTGAAAACCAGCCATCTCGCCGCTGTCCTCGTCGCTTACTTGTGACTTCGGCCTGCGGCCTCACCCTTCGGGCGCCAGAAACTGCGGTCCACTTTCGCAGGCGAAAGTGTGCGGCGTAGCGCTGCTACGCCTCCGCGTGCACTCCTGCGGGTGCGACGATCTGACTGGTTTTGAACAACCTGAACTTTGTTCAAGGGAGCAGGTTGTTGAAAACTAGCCATCTCGTCGCCGGCCTCGTTGCTTACTTGTGAGGCGAAAGGCATTAACAGGGATGAACAGGATGAACAGGATGAAAACCTTAATTTTTGATTTTGTGGTTAATCCTGAAAATCCTGTTCATCCTGAATATCCCTGTTAAATGGGTTTTGCTTCTTACTCCAGGAACACCTTCCAT
>MHDY01000178.1:0-318 GCA_001803705.1 Nitrospirae bacterium GWC2_56_14
TGACGGAGAGGATGTGTTTGAAAAAAATCTAAATTTACCACGGAGGCACGGAGACACAGAGAAGGGCAAGCTAAAAAGACATAACTTTCTTTATGTAACCCATCCCCACCTTAATCCTCCCCTTGAAGGGGAGGAAACTTTATAAACTTCTCCCCTTTCAAGGGGGAGACGGAGAGGGGGATGGGATTTCAGTTGTCTCTACTCCATCTTCTCCATGGCCAGGATTCGTTCGCGGATCATCTCAGGGATGGCGGTCTTCTTTCCTTCATGATAATTGTACATCACGACCAGGCCGTCGCCGTCTGCCGCGACCTTCTG
>MHDY01000178.1:345-7443 GCA_001803705.1 Nitrospirae bacterium GWC2_56_14
CATCGTGAACCTGTCCTCCGCAATGTCGACGACCTTTGCGCCTACGGACACGGTGTCGGGATAGGTAAGGGGAATCCGGTATTTGCAGCTGGTGGACCCCAGGATCGGGCCGATGCCGGTCTCGTCCTTCAATTTGTGCAGGCCCAGCTTCTCGGAATAGAAGATGCGGGCGCTTTCGAAATACCGGAAGTAGGCGACGTTGTTCACATGCTGGAACGCGTCCATGTCGCCCCAGGCGATCGGGATCTCTATGACAACGGGATAGTTTTCGAGATGTTTATGGTCCATGGTTATTGTCCAGTCACTTTTTCGGTCTTTCTGATCAGCAGTCCCGTGGTTGAAACCAGCACCTTGAACTCTTCGGCGCTGTTCGTGTTGATGAACGTAGCAGACCCGTATTCAGCATCCAGCAGGGGATTCAGGAACGTGAACCTGCGCCGGAGCTCGAACATGTCCAGGCGCTTGTCCTTCGACAGCGAATAGACCGTGCGGACCTTCGTCGTCTCATCGTTGAGGAGCGCATAGCGGCCGGCCACACGATCGAGCTCATAGGAGGTGTGCTGTCCGAATATGTTGGCCAGCGGCTTCCATTTGAGGATGTGGGCGTCAATATAAAGCTGGTCGCCGGCAAGGGAGAATACTTTTTCGCTGCCATCGGGCAGGGAAAACCGGGCGATGAACTTCTGCTCACCAGTTGGCTCGACCTTCACGGTCGCCGCAAGTTCCTCGAAGATCAAAGCGCGGTACCCCTCAATGGCAATGCTTATGGTGCCGAACAGGGCGGACAAGGAGATCATCAGCAGCGCGACCACGAATTGAAAGGCTGATCCGAACAGCTTTCTCTTCTTCAGGGCTGCAATGGTCAAGATAAGAAAAGTCAGGCCGAGAAGTGCAAAGAGCATTGCGGCGACGATGAGTGGATTTGAGAGGACCATGTTTTTCTTTCTCCCCCGTGGAGCAGAGTCTATCGGAATCACATCTGCAGAGGTTTGCTGTTCTGCGCGACGTTCTGGCCTTGCGATGGCGCAATGGCATTCTCCCCGTTGACGTGAAGGTCCACGCGCCGGTCATTTCTTGATCAAATAAAAAGCTGCCTGATCCCCTCGTTTCTCCTTATTCAACTTTTTTGCCAGGTTCTTCCATTCCCGCACCTGGGATTTTGTGAAGTTTTTTGCTTGAGCAATAAACGGGATGTCCCGTTTGTAGAGCTCGCTTCCCTGAAATTGGTCCGCTGTGGAATCAAAGACAATGTTCTGCAGCACAAGGCCGGCTTTTTCCGCAAGGAATTTTATGCTCTCGATGGAGTGGAGAAAAAAGTGCCGGGGTGCGTCGAGCTGGAACCAGTTCTCCCGATACTGTTCCCAGGCAAAGGACGAAACGGTTGGAAGCCTCAACAAACAGCATCCACCGGATGAAAGGAGACCGGCGACCCTTTGCAGTTGCTCGTGCGGGTCAGGAACATGTTCAAAGGAGTGATGATACATAATAAGGTCCCATGCTCCGGTCTCCTCGTGGATAGACCGTTTTTTGACCATCACGCCGTTTGCGTACGTGATATCCCGAGGAATATAAGGGTCGATCCCCAGGAGGGTCTCAAAACCGATATCCCGTAGAACGTTCAGCCGCCAGCCGTCCCCGCATCCGACATCGAGGACCCTTGATTTTGTTGTCAAGTTCAGGTGGCCCAAGGCCGTCATCTTTTTGTTGGGCGAGACGGAACTGACAAGACGACCGAGAATACCGCGATTGAAAACAGTATGATGATCCCTGAACCGACGCAGCGCCTTTTCCACTGGATTTTTCAAGGAAAGTCTTGTTTTTGGCGTGAAGCTGTAATACTGGGCCGGATAATATTTATCCATATTTGCCGGGACCTCGCTGATTTGCAGGCATCCGCACTGTGAGCACTGAAAATACAGAAAACGGTCCCTGAGGCCGAACATCATTTCAGATGCCTCATACACAGTGTGTTCGGCGCTGCTGGAGCATATTCTGCATGTCAACTTATTCATTGTGCTCCATCTCTTTTGGATTCGACACGTACGGCTACCGCTGTCGTCTGTTTCCCGGTACCATTCGGAGTCCGGCCGGTTTACCTTTTCAAGAACCTGTCCACTTCTTTTGTCCACACGTCATATCCCTGCCTGCTTACATGCACCCCGTCATCCTGAAGGCACTCACTCCAGGGGTTTCCGGTCGGATCTACAAAGGCACTATAGACGTCGAGATATTCCGCGTTGAACTCCCTCGCGATTTGTTCGAGTTCGCGGTTGGTGTCCCTGATCACTTCAGGACTGATCCAGGTCAGCTCAACGGGCAGGATGCTTTGGACGACGAGCGTTGATCGTTTGTACCAGGTAGTGAGGTTGCGCACGATCTCGCGATACGGATCGATGATGTCATATTGTTCATTCGCGATGTTGTTGATGCCGGTCATGAGGAAGATGTAGTCGGGGTTCGCGACCCCGGCGCGGATGCGCTCCCTCCGGGCCAGCAGGCCCTCGACCGTTTCGCCCGAGATGCCGAGGTTGGTCACGCTGTAGTCGGGGAACCGGCGCTGCCAATCGCCCCATTCGGTCAAGGAGTCTCCTATGAAGACGAGATGCTTCATGCGTCTTGAGATGACCTTTCCCGCTGTATCGCCTGTTTCAGCATCTCTATTGATGGCACGCCCTTGAGTCGCCCGGACTCGTCCAGAAAGGTCCTTCACATGATACCGGGCGAACTGCTCCCCTCAAATGCGTCTTTTCCATTCATCCAGATCGAAGGAGAGCCTTTGATACCTTTGCTTATGGCTTCATCATATGAGACCGTATGATAGACGACCTCCGCCGACGCTTTCAGTTCCGCAATGGCGCGGTTGAGGTTGGCATTCAGTTCGTGATAGGAGCCGCACATCTCGGCCATGTAAATATCGATCTTAATCGGCATAGCGTTTATTGTGCAGGTGGTTCGGAGAAGTACGTATAGCCGCCCGCGCCGCTTTCTTTGACGCGGTACATGGCAGTATCGGCTTTATGCATGAGCATTTCCAAGTCGTCGCCGTCCAGCGGGTAGAGGCTGATGCCAATGCTTACTCCGATGGTGCATTCGTTCCCCTTGATCGTGAACGGAGCGGCCAGGGCCGCAATGATCTTTCGCGCAACAACGCCCGCGTCTTCGGCGACTGCGATCCTTGCGCATATGCTGATGAACTCGTCTCCTCCCATGCGGGCGACCGTGTCGGACTTCCGCGTGCATGAGGTCATCCGTTTCGCCGCTTCCTGCAGCAGCAGGTCGCCCACTTCATGCCCTAGCGTGTCGTTGATGGTCTTGAAATGGTCAAGGTCCATATACAGGAGGGCCAGGACAAACCGGTTCCGTTTCGCCAGCGCCAGGAGCAGGCTCATACGGTCGAAGAACAGCGTCCGGTTGGGGAGACCGGTGAGCGCATCATAGAGCGCCAGCTGCTCAAGCCGCTGTTCCGCTTTTTTTCGCCGGGTAATATCGAGGGCGACGTAGACAATGCCGACCGGAGAACCGTCCCTCTCCGTCATGGGGGAGACCGATACGCTGACATCGACTCGTCGTCCGTCCTGGTCGTTCCAGGTCATCTCGTGATCAAGGATGTTTCCCTCGCACAGGCGGCGGTGGTCTTTCAGTTCAGGAGGCAGTTCGATGATCGTCGACAGGTCCCTGCCCCGGAAATTTTTGCTTTGATGGCCGAGCAAGGCCTGCGCAGCTCGGTTTATGACCCGAATTTTGCCTTCAAGATCGGCAACAATGACCGCCCCCTGCATGGTTTCAAGGATCAGACCGGCGGCGAGCTCCGGAGTGATGTCGACCAGCCGATACCGCCTGATCACGTACGCGGTTATGAAGAGAAAAGGGACCATGGGAATAAATCCGAAGGGGTATAAGGGAACACCAAACGCCACGAGAAAGTCAACCGATGCCAGATATCCGATACAGAAGGCAAACAGCAGACCTTTAAACCGTTTTTTATGCCTGCTGTTTGTGCTGCCCTGATATGCGACCCAGTACAGCCGAAGAGCGGAGGCCATGATGACGAAGAAGTATAATATAAAGACGGCGCCGAGAGGACCATACTGCGGGAAGTAGCCCCAGAAGTAATGGTAAACTCTCCGGACGAACAGCCCGGTAAAGGCAGCGCCGAGACAGAAAAGGATTGAAACCGCGACGCTGGCCCAGATGATCCTTCGAAATTCATCCGCCCGTTGAACAACGGTTAAGGCCAGCGCCAATATAGTCGCGGGAATGAAGATTGCGCCGATAATTGAGAACTTTGTCCAAATCATCGCCTGCGGTTCGTGGAGGCTTGCATAGGCCGCACCGATCGCAACAAGCCAGGTGCAGATGCTCGCGCTAAAGGCCAAAAAGACAACGCCGATATGCGAGCCACGCTCCCTGATGAGGACGTACACGCCCAGGACGGCGATCGCCGCGCCAACGAGCATCGAGGATGCCGCGTGAATGGTAAGGACATAATTGCCGGAATCCAGTAAAGGTATAATCATCCGTGCCCCCGCGGCAGCCAGTCCTCATACTATACCAGAGATGCTGCAACAAAACTGCTTATTTCCTCAGGCGCCGAATAGGTGTTACAGCAGCCGTTTCTTTTCAAGCACATCGTCGACCCAGGTGAGCGCTGCCGAGACCGAGGGGAACCCGATGGTGCTCGTGAGCAGGACCACGGCATGGCGGATCTCCTCGGGCTTTGCGCCGGCAGCCAGCGCTCTTCGGGTATGGGAGTGCACCGAACCTTCGGAATGGACCGTGGCTGCCGCGGCGAGCTGGACCAGCTCCGAGGTCTTTTTATTCAGCGGGCCGGCGGCCTTTGCGGCCTTGCCCAGGTTCTCCAGTGCCTTCATCAGTCCTTTGTAGCGCTTCTGGTTCGTGAGGTATTGATTCGGCAGTTTCGGCATGGCGTCTCCTTTGGTGTGAGGATCATCAAGCGTTTGGTATTTCAAGTGTAGGCAAAAGAGGCGAGAGAGTCAAGGAACATTGTACGACAGGTTGATAGGCTAAAGGCTGAAGACTGTTTAGGAAAGAATTAGGACCATAAGAACAGGACACCGAATAACCTTCAGCCTTCAGCCGAAACACCTGATCCTCCCCTGATACTCAATATTGACAATTCCTTCGCACCACGGTATGTTGTCAGCGTTCGATACCATGCGCTGCAAGGAGGCACTGACATGCTGAGAGTAACGATCATATTTGCCCTGTTCTTATTCCTGTCCCCGGCCATGGCCTTTGCCGAGGGCCCAAAAGAAGGGTTTAAGGAAGTTCACGAGGGAATGAAAAAGGTGGTGAAGGGGGTCGACAAGAACGCCAAAAAAGTATTCAAGCCTGTGCATAAGAAGGCGAAAAAGGACGTAAAGGCCGTTGACAAGGCCGCAAAAAAAGGATGGAAACAGGCCGACCATGATGCGAAAGAGGCCATAAAATAGTCTCCTGCCATGGGGGGGATGCCCCGGCCCCCCTCACTGAAATCCTCGTTGACAATCCCCTGGCGCCGCTATATTCTCTGTTTAGTCGACGACCTGCCGCACAAGAGGCTTGACATGATCCTGCCCCGAATTCAACAGACTGCGCTGCGCTATCCTGACAAGACCGCCATTCAGATGAAGGTTGGCGACCATTACCAGCGTTATACGTACCGCGAGCTGGTGTCCGCCGTGGCGTCGGCTGCCCAAGGGCTCACCGGGCAGGGGATAGTAAAAGGCGACCGGGTCGCGCTCCTGTCCGAGAACAGGCTGGAGTGGGTCTTTGCTTATTTGTCGGTCGTTTCGCTGGGGGCGGTGATCGTGCCCATGGACGCGCAGCTGACGGACAAAGAGGTCGCCGTGCTGCTCAAAAACTCCGGCGCAAAAGCGATCTGTGTGTCCGCCGCCTGCCGCGAGAAATTGCCGAAAGGCGGCGAGCTCCTGGTCATCTCGTTCGATCCCGGCGACGGACTGTCGTTCCCCGCGCTGCTCACCGCCCATCCCGATGCAACGATGCCTCCTCCTCCGTCGACAAACGATCTGGCCGCGCTCTTGTACACCTCGGGAACGACCGGCGATCCCAAGGGAGTCATGCTCTCGCACGGCAACCTTGCATCGAACGCGCTCACCTTGATCAAGCTCAATATTTTGCGGATCGAGGACAACCTGCTCTGCATTCTTCCCCTGCACCACACCTATCCATCCATGGCCTGCATCGTGCTGCCCCTTTCCCAGGGCACGACCGTGACGTACCTGAACAGCCTGAAGGGCCCGGACATCATGCAAGCCATGCAGGAGACCAACGTGAACGCCATGCTCGGCGTTCCCCAGTTCTTTGCCGGGCTGCGCCGCGCCATCTTCGACGAGATCCGGAAAAAACCTTTTGTCGTGCGCACCATCGTGAACTTCCTGCTGTTCCTCAATGGGATGCTGCGCCGATATCTGAACGTGAACATCGGGAAAAAGCTGTTCGCCAAGGTGCATGCCAAGTTCGGCCCGGCATTCAGGTTCTTTACCAGCGGAGGCGCCCGGCTCGATCCCGACGTGTTCACGGACATGACCAGGCTCGGGTTCACCATCATTGAAGCCTACGGCCTGACAGAAACGTCCCCGGCAGCCACGTTCAATCCGCTGGACAAGCAAAAAGCGGGATCCATCGGCATTCCCGTGCCTGACGTGGAAGTCAGGATCGTGAACCCCGACGAGCACGGCCAGGGGGAGATCGCGATCCGCGGGCCGAACGTGATGCTGGGTTACTACAACAAGCCCGCGGAGACCGCCGAAGTTCTCAAGGACGGCTGGTTCTACTCAGGCGACCTGGGATACCGCGACCGCGACGGCTACTTCTTCATCACCGGCAGGTCCAAAGAGATGATCGTGCTCTCCACGGGAAAGAAGATCTTCCCTGATGAGCTCGAGAAGTTCTACAGGCAGATCCCGGAGATCAAGGAGATCTGTCTCATGCAGGGCGAGCGCGGCCTCGAAGCCGCCGTGGTCCCCGACTTCGAATACCTCCGCAGGATGAACCTGTCCAACTCCCGCGAGACCATCGCCTTCGAGATCGAGGACCTGGCAAAGGACCTTCCTCCCTACAAGCGGATCACGGGCC
>MHDY01000178.1:7495-24187 GCA_001803705.1 Nitrospirae bacterium GWC2_56_14
CGCATTGCGGAGATCGACACGGACCTCTTTGGCACGCCGGAAGCAAAAAAGCTCCTGACCTGCCTGGAGCCCTTTTCCGCCAAGAAACATATTGTTCCCGACGACAACCTTGAGCTCGACCTCGGCCTTGACTCGCTCATGCGCGTGGAGCTCGTGGTGAGCATCGAGAAGACCTTCGGCATCAGCCTGCCCGAATCGTTCGGCTCCGAGGTCTTTACCGTAAAGGACGCCGTGGTCAAGATCCAGGAACTGCTCGCTGCAGGGCCTGTTGCCCCGGGCGAGCGGGTGCGGCTCACGTGGGCGGAGATCCTTGCGCAGGAGCCGTCGGATGAGGTGAAAGAGACCCTCAGTCTTGAGGCTGGACCGGTCTGGAATATGGGCCGGTATGCGATCAAGCTCTTGGTGAAGATCATCTTCAAGCTCTATAACCGGCTGTCGGTCCGCGGACTGGAGAACCTGCCGACCAAGGGGCCTTTCATCATAGCCCCGAACCACCTGAGCCTGGCAGATGCACCATCGGTCATAGCCGCAGTGCCGTGGAACATCGGATCGCAGACCTTCTTTCTCGGCGCGACCGAATATTTCAGCGGGGGGCTCACCTCGCGCATCGCAAAGCTGACCCAGGTGATCCCCGTGGACATGGACACCCGCCTTTACAGCGCGCTCCAGCTCTCGGCCTATGTGCTGCGCCAGGACAAGATCCTTTGCGTGTTCCCCGAAGGGACGCGGGCCCGTGACGGCAAGCTTCATGAGTTCAAGAAAGGTGTCGGCATCATTGCCCGGGAACTGAATGTGCCCATCGTCCCGGTTGCCATCAGGGGGACCTACGAAATGCTGGCTCCGGGCAAGGCCGTTCTCAAGCCTGCAAAGGTGACGGTAACCTTCGGCAAGCCGGTCCTTCCCGGGGACAGGGACTATGACGAGATCGTGAAAGATCTCTACGAGAAAGTTGCCGGAATGATGGAGAATAGAAGTGAGAAGTCAGAAGTGAGAAGTGAGAAATAACCTTCCTTCCCAAATGTACATGAGGTAACGATGAAAACGATAAAACTGATGTCGCTTGTAATTGCCATGGGCATGCTCGCTTCCTGTGTTTCAGTGGCACCGCCCCTTGTTGAGCTGCAGAAGCCGAAGATCGCGCTGGTGCTCGGCGGCGGAGCAGCCCGGGGATTCGCCCATATCGGCGTGATCCGGACGCTGGAGCAGGAGAAGATCCCCATCGACATGATTGTCGGTACGAGCGTGGGCAGCCTGATCGGCGCGATCTACGCCAGTGATATGAACAGCTTCGAGCTCGAATGGACCGCATTCGCTCTTGAGAAGGACAGCATCTTCGATTACGGCATCATGAACGCTTTTACCGGCATGGGGCTTGCCAATGGCGACAAGCTCGAAGAGTTCGTGAGAACGAAGATTGCGACGTCCAATATCGAGGACCTCAAGCTGCCTTTTGTTGCAGTGGCCACGGACCTGAACCGCGGCACACGCGTGGTGCTCGACCGGGGTTCAGTGGCGAAGGCGGTTCACGCCAGCAGCGCTGTTCCGGGCGTGTTCAATCCCGTGGAGCATCAGGGCAGGCTGCTCGTTGATGGCGGCGTGATGGACAATATCCCGATCGCTGTTGCGCGCGAAAAAGGCGCCGACATCGTGATCGCCGTGGATATCAGTGAGAATTTGGCGAACTTTAACATCACCAATCTCGTGGACGTGATGCTCCAGGCCGTGAACATCATGTTCAACGAGAACGTGCGCTACAAGAAAAAAGAAGCTGACGTGCTAATTACACCGCACGTCGGCAGCGTGGCTATGCTCGATTTCACCCAGAAGAAGCGCTGCATGCAGGCGGGGATCGAGGCTACGCAGAAGGCCATGCCGGAGATCAGGAAGAGGATCGAGGAGTGGGGGAAGAACAAGACAGCGCAGAAATAAAAAATTACCATCGATGGCAAAGGAGTCCCATGCTCAACAAGATCAAGATCATCCTCGAGATGATCAAGTTCGAACACACCATCTTTGCCTTGCCCTTCGCCTTCACCGGGGCGCTGCTTGCGGCCAAAGGACTGCCGACGGTCGGCCAGATCCTCTGGATCACCGTTGCCATGGTGGGCGCGCGTTCCGCTGCCATGGGCTTTAACCGCTGGGCGGACCGCAGCTTTGATGCCGAGAATCCGCGCACCAGGACACGCGCCCTGCCGCAGGGGCTGGTGACGCCGCTCCAGGTGATGGTCTTTACCGCGGTTTCCTCAGGTGTGCTGATCTTTGCCGCGTATATGCTGAATCCGCTCAGCTTTTACCTTTCGCCGATAGCGCTCGCAGTCGTGTTCTTCTATTCCTATACCAAACGGTTCACCTTCCTGTCGCATGCGTTCCTGGGCCTCGCCATAAGCCTGGCCCCCATCGGCGCGTGGATCGCGGTCACCGGCCGGATCGAAGGCGCGGCGCTCCTCCTTGGCGCAGCGGTCCTGTTCTGGCTCCTGGGGTTCGATGTGCTCTATGCCCTGCAGGACCGCGAGTTCGACGTCAGGACCGGCCTTCACTCCATTCCGCAGCAATTCGGCGTCCGGCGCTCGCTCTGGATCTCCCGCGCGTCGCATGCATTCACCATGGCGGCCCTTTTCTGGCTCGGTCTCTTATGCTCCCTGGGAACGTTCTATTTTGCCGGGGTCGTTATTGCGCTTTTGCTGATCGTGTACGAACACACCCTGGTCAAGGAAAACGACCTGACGAAGCTCGATATGGCGTTCTTCAGCATGAACGGTTATATCAGCGTGACGATCTTTATTTTTACCCTTCTCGAAGTGCTTCTGTGATATTTTCTGCGGCACAAAGCAACTAAATATACCTTTACGCAGTTATATACTGTTGCAATCGCTCGTATGATCAGTGCACAGAGTGCAATACTCTGTGCACTGGTGCCCCAATTTCGCGCAAAATATCAAGGCCCTTGCATTTTTCTCCCACTTTGACCGCATTTCCCCATGAGCCTGGCAACGATGCGGTATAATCAAAGTCATTGCATATATACGCATTCGCGTAACAGCCCAGGCTAACGGCGGCAGAGATGTTCATTGTTTGGTTTAAAAATAACAGGAGGAAGCATAACATGAATGAGACGCGCTTGTGGTTGAAGGGCATGACCGTCGTTGCCGCGGTTGTCCTGCTGGCATGCATTCAATCTGCATCAGCGGAAGAGCAAGGGGTCTCGGTGAACGAGGTCATAATCGGCATGTCGAACGCGCTCACCGGCCCGGCATCGGCGCTGGGCACCGGGGTGAAGAACGGCGCGCTCGCTTATTTTAATAAAGTGAACAGCGGCGGCGGGATCAACGGCCGCAAGATAAAGATCATCAGCTATGATGACGGCTATGAGCCGAAGCAGACCGTAGAAACGACGAATAAGCTTATCACCCGGGACAAGGTGTTCGCTTTGTTCGGTTATGTAGGCACGCCGACGTCAACGGCGATCGTGCCGATCATCAATAAGGAGAAGGTGCCGTACTTCGCCCCCTTTACGGGAGCCGAGTTCCTGCGCAAGCCTGTCAACCGGTACATCTTCAATGTGCGGGGAAGCTATTTCGACGAGGCGGAGATGCAGGTGGAGTATCTGACAAAAAAGCTCGGGAAAAAACGGATCGGCGTTTTTATACAGAACGATGCCTACGGTCTGGCGGTCAAAGGCGGCGTGATCAAGGCGCTCAAAGCGCGCTCCATGGCGCTGGCAGGAGAAGGAACGTATGAACGGAATACTACCAACGTGGAAGCCGGCCTTGCGGCCCTGAAGACCGCTGATCCCGATGCCGTCGTCATGGTAGGCACCTACAAGGCCATGGCGGCATTCATCAAGAAGGCCAAGGCCCAGGGTTTTACGCCGGTATTCCTGAATGTGTCCTTTGTAGGCACTGCGGCCCTGGTCAAGGAACTCGGCGGGTCCGGCGACGGGGTCATCATCTCCCAGGTGATGCCGTCTCCCACGGACGCTTCGCTGCCGCTGGTGCGTCAATATCAGGCGGACATGCGGGCTGCCGGGTATTCGGACCTCGATTATACCGACCTTGAGGGGTATGTGGATGCCGTGGTCTTTACCGAGGTGCTGAAAAAAGCCGGCAAGAACCTTACGCGCGGCAGCTTCATTGCGGCGGCGGAAAGTCTGAACGTCACCGACGGCGGTTTGACCTTTGTGTTCAGCCCGTCGAACCATCAGGCAATGTCTCAGATCTATCTCACCAAAATATCGGGAAACAAGATCGTGATGGTGCAGTAAACGGGAGGTCGCCATGTTCTTCGATCGCTATCACCAGGAAGGATCAGCAGTAAAGCGGACGGGCCTGTTCCGGTCGGACAGGCTCGAAAAAACGCTCCTGCTCCCCAGCCTCGTCTTTGCCGTCTGTCTCGCCGGCGCCCTTGCCGTCGTCAGCATCAAGATCAACAACGACAACCTCAGGTCGCAAATGGACCAACGCGGGAACGCCATGGTCAAATACATGGCCATGTCGAGCATCTTCTACTATCACAATTTCGATCTGGGCGCGCTGGACGGTTTTGTCAAGGAGATCACTCAGTCTCCGGAAGTGACCTTCGCCGTTTTCTACGACGATAAAAAGGCCCCGGTGACGATCTCATCGAAAGCGCCGCAGGACACTTCATCCCTGCTGGTATATGAAAGCGCGATCAAGGACGATACCGGGACCCTGCTCGGCTATCTTGCGCTGGGGTACAGCAAGCAGGCGCTGGTCAAAAGCTTCCAGAAGTTCCTGGGAGCCATGATCATCGGCACCCTTTTGACCGCGGTCGCGGTCGTGGTCGGCATGAACTTTCTGGTGCGGAAATACATCATTCGCCCTCTCGGTCAGGTGGTTTTCGTGGCGGACCGCCTTGCTCTGGGCGATCTGACCGTTACCCTGCAGACGGACCGGCACGATGAGATCGGCCATCTCCAGACCTCCATGGGAAATATGGTGGCGGAGCTCAGGAGCGTGGTGACCACGGCGGTGAACGCAGGCGACATGGTGACCACCGAAAGCCAGCACGTTTTCGCCAGCTCCGGTCAGATGGCGAAGTCCGCCACCGAGCAGGCGGCAGTCGCAGAGGAGGTGTCGTCGTCCATAGAGCAGATGTCCTCCAATATCAGGCAGACTGCCGGGAACGCGAAGGAAACCGAAACGATCGCGTTGAAGGCGGCCGAGGACGCCCGTGAGGGCGGCACCGCCGTGGCGTTGACCGTTTCGGCAATGAAGGAGATCGCCGGCAAAATATCGGTCATTGAAGAGATCGCGCGCCAGACGAACCTGCTTGCGCTCAATGCCGCCATCGAGGCGGCGCGGGCTGGCGAACACGGCAAGGGGTTTGCCGTGGTTGCCTCGGAGGTCAGGAAGCTGGCGGAGAAAAGCCACGCCGCGGCGGTCGAGATCGGCCAGGTTTCCGCGTCCAGCGTCGAGGTGGCAGTGCGGGCCGGAGAGCTGCTCGCCACCATGGTGCCGGCCATCGAAAAGACGGCGCAGCTGGTCCAGGAGATCAGCGCAGCCAGCAGCGAACAGAACGCCGGCACCGCGCAGATCAATACCGCCATGCAGCAGCTCGACCGGCTCATCCAGCAGAATTCGGGGGCGTCGGAGCTGATGTCCACCACGGCGCAAGAGCTGGCATCGCAGGCTGAACACCTGCGGGGCGCCATTGCCTTTTTCGACATCGGCGGCGCGGGCCGGGTTCAGGGCGGTGCAGAAGAAGCAGTAAAAAAAGAATCAAAGATGACTGACTATTCAGCACCTCTGAAAACAGAAGGGAGCTGCATCAGAGCAAAACCCTTTTATCCGCAGATTCCGCAGATGGGCGCGGAGTAAAAAACTGATTCAGACTGGTATCGGATAGTCTCCCGCTCATTGTCTACAACGGCCAAGCCCCGCAGAATACTGCGGGGCTGTTTTGCGCTTTGGCACCGTGCCACAACACAGCCTTTCCGGGTTTCGCTTGAAAAAAAGGCGTAATTCAGGTAAAGTCCCTTCCCATGACCCCTGAGAAGAAAACTTCCGCATCTGGCTGGCGCAAGGGCCTTACCCGCAACGTTGTCATCCTCGGTTTCGTAAGCCTCTTGAACGACGGCGCTTCCGAGATGATCTACCCGCTTCTGCCGGTCTTCCTTTCTACTGTGCTCGGCGCAGGCCCGGCGGCGCTCGGGATCATAGAAGGCATTGCCGAGACCACGGCGTCGCTGCTCAAGCTCTATTCCGGATACTGGTCGGACCGCGTGAAAAAACGCAAAGGCTGGATCGTGGCCGGGTACTCCATCTCGAACGTCATCAGGCCGCTCATCGCATTTTCAACGTCCTGGCTCCACGTGCTGGTGCTCCGGTTCTCGGACCGCGTGGGCAAAGGGCTTCGGACCTCGCCGCGCGACGCCATCATCGCCGACTCGACGCCGGTCGAGTCCCGCGGCCTTGCCTACGGCTTTCACCGCGCCATGGACCACAGCGGCGCCATTGTCGGGCCGCTCGCGGCGACCGCATTGCTGCTCGTATTCCACGATGATCTCAAGACCATCTTCCTGCTCTCAGTCATCCCCGGCATTCTCGCCGTCTCCCTGCTGCTTTTCGGGCTGAAAGAGAAACAGGCCGAACCCGTCAGTGCCGCATCGAAGACGACCTTTAATTTCCGCGCCGCCTGGAATGAAATGCCTCCTGCTTTCAAAAAATATCTTGGCATTATACTTATCTTCACCCTCGGGAACTCGACGGACGCGTTCCTTTTGCTTCGGGCGCAACAGCTCGGTGTGCCAATTGCGCTCCTTCCGATGATCTGGGTCGTGCTCCATATCGTGAAAATGGGCCTCTCGGTCCCCGGCGGCATCATCTCCGACCGCATCGGCAGAAAAAAAGTGATCGTCACCGGCTGGGTCGTCTATGCCCTGGTGTACGCGGCTTTTGGCGCGGCAACCCAGAACTGGCACGCCTGGGCGCTGTTCGCCGTGTACGGCATCTACTTCGGTCTGACCGAGGGTGTTGAAAAAGCCCTCGTCGCCGACTTCGCTCCCTCCCATCTCCGCGGTTCGGCCTTCGGTCTCTACCACCTGGTCGTCGGCCTCGGGGCCTTGCCCGCATCGCTGATCTTCGGTCTGGTCTGGCAGCAGTTCGGCTCTGCCGCGGCCTTCGGCATGGGGGCATGCCTGGCGGTCCTGGCGAGCGTGATGCTCATGGTGCTTGCGATCAAGAGGCCGGAAATTGCCGGTAATCATGTGTAGGGCTTCACTTGTGGTTCCCTCCTTATGAGGAGCTAAGATTGTGAATAACGACAATGTTGCTGAAAAGAATACAAAATGGGTATGTATATCGACAATCGTGCATGGAGCGATTGGTTTATTAGTGGGTTTTTCTGGTCCACTGATAATGTTTCCGGAATCCAACCAGGGGCCGCTCGTGGGTATATTTATAACCGGTCCAATGGGATTTATAATAGGGATACCGATTGGCTATCTCCCTGTAATTTTCAAGATATTCGAGAAAGTAAAAATGAAGGCCTATTTGGTAGTTACGGGAACGACCTATGCTATCCTGTGCTTTGTGTATTTATCAGGCCAGAAACAACACTGAAGATTGTACATATCGTTGAACGTCGTAAATTGAAATCCAATTCTTATGAGACGCTATCTTTAAGACGACGCATTGAAAAACTAGGTTGACATGGCTGACCGACAACAGAAAGATCCTCTTCACGGAGTCACGCTGGAAATGATGCTGACCCAGCTCGTGGAACATCACGGGTGGGAGAAGATGGGGCAGATCATCGATATCCGGTGCTTTAACAACGACCCGAGCATCAAGTCCAGCCTGCAGTTCCTCCGGAAGACCCCCTGGGCGAGGACGAAGGTGGAAGAGCTGTACGTGAAGTACAGAAGAAATGTTTTGAAAAAGCCGAAAAGAAACTCAGAGGATTAGAGTGTGGGAATGGTTGCGGCGTGGAACAGGAAAGCCCCATTCAAGGCTTGCATAAACCTGCCTGTCGTTGTAAGATTTAGCTATTGAGTATGGAATGGTCTCGCAGGAGGTGCTCCCTATGCCTTTAAAAGCGCATGAACTGGAACAAGAAGCGTTGCGTCTCGACCCTCGCGAACGGGCTCTCCTTGCAGAGCATCTTATCAGCAGTTTGGATGCCGACGAAGATCCAGATGTTGAGCGGTCATGGATCGAGGAAGCCGAGCGGCGGTTTAAAGAATATAAACAGGGCGGGGTAAAGGGAAAGCCTGCGGAAATGGTACTGAGAGAAGCGTGCGCCAAATTTAAATGAAGCCGATCATCTTCCTTCCCGAGGCCGAGCAGGAAATGCTTGAGGCAGCGCAATACTACCAAGAGCAAGCATCCGGCTTGGGATATGATTTTCTCCTCGAAATTGAACGGGCAGTTCATTCCATCGCACAATCTCCCCATACCTGGCCGGTCCTTGAGGGCGAGCTACGAAGGCGGCTTATCCGAAGGTTTCCCCTGGGAATTTTATACAGGATAGCTCCCGAAGCAGTTGTTATTATTGCCGTGGCGCATCTGCGAAAGCAGCCTGGTTACTGGAGAAAAAGAATTAAGCAGGGCTAGTCCGTCATCACCTGTTTAAATAGAGTAAGAAAGAGGTAACTCATGGCAACCTATACCGTAGCGATCACCGGCGCCTCGGGCGCGCCCTATGCCCTCAGACTGCTTGAAGTCCTGGTCAAGGGAGGTCACAAGATCTACCTGTCCATGACCGGCGAGGGGCTTTCGATCATGAAGGACGAAACAGGGCTGATGCTCAAAGGCTCGGAGACCGACATCATGTTCGCGCTGGAAAAGCGGCTTGAAGCCAGGGAAGGGCAGATCGAGTATTTCGGCGAGGACAATATGTATGCGCCGATCGCGAGCGGGTCGGTCAAGATCGACGCCATGGTCGTTATCCCCTGCTCCATGAAGACGCTGGCGTCCCTGGCGAACGGGTATGCCTCGACGCTCATCGAGCGCGCAGCGGACGTGACCATCAAGGAGCAGCGGAAGCTCATCATCGTGCCGCGTGAAACGCCGCTTTCACCCATTCATCTCAGGAACATGCTGACCCTGGCGGACCTGGGGTGCCATATCATTCCGGCCATGCCGGGCTTCTATCATCAGCCGAAGCGCGTCAGTGATCTCGTGGATTTTGTCGTTGCCCGGGTGCTGGACAGCATGGGAGTGGAGAACGATCTATCGCCGAGGTGGGGGGTGTAGATCAAATTACAAAATTCAAATAACAAATCCCAAATAAACTCCAATTTTCAAATCTCAAATTCGAAAACAATTTGTATGTTGATATTTGACTATTCGATATTATTTGGGATTTGTAATTTGGAGCTTGGGACTTTGTAATGGGGCGGTCGCCCCATTACGCATTATATTCCGTCCCGCCGCCCTCGCCGAGGTTCTTCATCCACGTATCAAGCGTTGTCGCATCCTGCTTTGCCAGGACCTCTTCTTCCACGAATACGGGTGCTCCGATCCGGATGGCGACGGCGATGGCGTCGCTGGGCCTTGAATCGATGTGGAACTCCTTGCCGTTCTGGAGCAGATACAGCGAGGCGTAAAAGGTGTTGTCGATCAGGTCGCTGATGACGACGCGGGCGATCTCCACATCCAGGCGGTCGAATATGTTCACCAGGAGGTCGTGGGTGAGCGGGCGGGCTGCCTTGACATTGCTCATGGCAAGGGCGATGGAGTTGCCTTCAGAGGCGCCGATCCAGATCGGCAGGAGTTTCTTTCCCGTATCATCCTTCAGCACAACGATATAGCTGTTATTCCTGCTGTCGAACAGAACGGTATTTACGGTCATCTGGACCCACATAGGATGCCTCGCTTCTGATATTTTTTACCATACCACACCACCCAACCCAAGTAAAGAGGGATTATTTTTATTGACTTTTATCGGGGATACGATATACTTCCATGCTCGTAACAGTAGAATAACCAAAGAGAAACAGTACCTTAACCGTTCCCGCGTTCCCGTTGCCGACCGTGATTTTCGGCCAGCTTGAGATCTTGTCCTCGGCCAGAGAGTGCCGTGCTCCGGAGCTGTTGATCCTGTCGGAGCGATACCAGAAAAACGAATTGCATGAAAAATACCGTAACTGATATTCTGCTTGAAGCGCTTGGCCGGGCGAAGAGCAAAGGTGAGCTGCAACTCGTTGAAATGCCGGCGATCGTGCTCGAATCTCCGCGCGAGAAGAGCCACGGCGATCTGGCCACGACGCTTGCCCTGACCCTGGCAAAACCGGAGTCCAAGGCCCCGCGGAAGATCGCCGAGATCATCGTGAGCAACATCCAGGACACCGGTGGCATCATTGCAAAGACGGAGATCGCCGGGCCGGGCTTCATCAATTTCACCTTTAAACAGGACCGCTGGCAGCAGACGCTCTTTGAAATAGATTCCGAAGGCGCCGAGTACGGACTGCGGAACATCGGCAAGGGCGAGAAGGTGCTCGTCGAATTTGTGAGCGCCAACCCCACGGGCCCGCTCCACGTGGGCCATGGCCGGGGCGCTGCCCTGGGCGATGCGCTCGCGAACCTGCTTTCCGCCGTGGGCTATGACGTCTCCCGCGAGTTCTACATCAACGACGCAGGCAGGCAGATCCGTTTGCTGGCCCTCTCGGTCTGGACGAAGTATCAGCAGTCCCAGGGCAATGACGTGCCCTTTCCCGAAGACGGCTACCACGGCAGCTACATCGAGGAGATCGCACAGGCCTTTGCCAAACTGCACGGAAATAAGTATCTCAAGGTCCCTTTCGATGACTGCGTCGATGTGTTCGGCGATTTCGGCAAAGAGTCGATGTTGCTTGACATCAGGACCGACCTCGAAGCCTTTGGCGTGCGCTTCGACACCTGGTTCAGCGAAGCAAGCCTGCTCAAGGACAATTCCGTGCAGCGGTCCATTGAAGAGCTTCTGGAGAGCAGGAACATGTATGAGCAGGACGGGGCGCTCTGGCTCCGTTCGACCCTTTTTGGCGACGACAAGGACCGGGTGGTGGTGAAGCAGGACAAAAGCTACACCTATCTGGCCACGGACATCGCCTACCACCGGAACAAACTGGCGCGGGGGTTCAAGTCGCTGGTGAACATCTGGGGCGCCGATCACCACGGGTATATCCCGCGCGTGCAGGCCGTGATCCAGGCCTTCGGCCATCCGAAAGATTCGCTTCATGTGCTGCTGGTGCAGCTCGTAGCCATCCTCCGGAACGGCCAGCCCGTGCCCATGTCGAAGCGCGCGGGCAATTTTGTGACGCTGCGCGATGTGGTGCAGGACGTGGGCAGCGACGCGGCACGGTTCATCTTCCTGACGCGCCGTTCAGACAGCCATCTGGACTTCGATCTCAACATCGCCAAGGAACAGTCCCGGGAGAACCCGGTCTACTATGTCCAATACGCTCATGCGCGGATCGCAAGCCTGTTCCGCGAGGCCGAGACCCGGAACATCGCCATTCCAACGAAGGATGCGGTGAATATCTCGCTCCTCGGCCGCGAAGAAGAGCAGAACATCATCAAGGCCCTGGCAAAATATCCCGAGGTCGTGGAAGAAGCGGCCCTGGCCTATGAGCCCCACCGGCTCACGTTCTATCTGCAGGACCTGGCAGGACTGATGCATAATTATTATTTCAAACACCGCGTCATCACCGAGGACGCAGCACTGACAGCCGCCATGCTCTTTCTCATGAAGCAGGTAAAGACGGTGATCAAGAGCGCGCTGACGATCCTGGGAGTGAATGCGCCGGAGAAGATGTAACGACAGGGGCCAGTAGCCAGGGTACAGTAGTCAGGGTTAAAAATCCTGGACCCCGGACCCTGGACCCTGGACCCTGAACCCTATAATGTTTAAGTTTTCTTTGATAAAAAAAGATACCGAGTCCTCGGCCCGCAGGGGCGAGCTCACCACGTCGCACGGCGCGGTCCAGACGCCGGTCTTCATGCCCGTGGGGACGCAGGCAACGGTCAAGACGCTGTCCCCGGAAGACCTGAAGAGCATGGGCGCCGAGATCATCCTGTCGAACACGTATCACCTGTTCCTGCGGCCCGGGCACGAACTGATCCGCGATTTCGGCCAGCTGCACGGGTTCATGGCCTGGGACCGGGCGGTCCTGACCGACAGCGGCGGGTTTCAGGTCTTCAGTCTGGCGGAGCTCCGGAAGATTTCCGAAGAGGGCGTGACGTTCCAGTCGCCGGTCGACGGCGGCGCCAAGCACCTGCTGACGCCCGAGTATGCCATGGAGATCCAGGAAGCGCTCGGGGCGGACATCATCATGGCCTTTGACGAGTGCATCCCGTTCCCCGCAACACACGATTATGCGCGGGAATCCGTGGAGCGGACGCAGCGCTGGGCAAGACGCTGCAAGGACGCAAAAAAGGATACGGGCCAGGCGCTCTTCGGCATCGTCCAGGGCGGCATGTACCCGGAACTTCGCAAGCAGTCAGCGGAGGGTCTTCTGGACATCGGTTTCGACGGCTACGCTCTGGGCGGCCTGTCCGTGGGCGAGACCAAACCGGTGATGTACGAGATGATCGAAGCTTCGGCGCCGCTGCTGCCTTCGGACAAGCCCCGGTATCTCATGGGCGTGGGCACTCCGGAAGACCTGGTGGAAGGCGTTGACCGCGGCATCGATATGTTCGACTGCGTCATGCCGACCCGGAACGCCAGGAACGGCACGTTCTTCACGTCCTTCGGCAGGGTCGTGATCAGGAACGCGCAGTACGAACGGGACAAGCAGCCCATCGATCCTGCCTGCGGCTGCTACACCTGCAGGACCTTTACGCGGGCCTACATCCGGCATTTGTTCAATGCCAACGAGCTGCTTGCGCTGCGGCTCGGCACGATCCATAATGTCTATTTCTACCTGAATCTGATGCAGAACGTCCGAACGAGCATCGAGCAGGGACGGTTCAAGGAATTCAAGAAAGAGTTTTTGGAAAAGCGGGAAACAATTGCAAATTGAAAAGTGCAAAATGATGTCGAGCCGGCATCCTGCTCACTTTACATTTTGCATTTTGCAGTTTGAAATTTGCACTAAACTCTTAAGGAGGTACACATGTTTATAGCTACAGCATATGCAATGGGAGCACCAGGCGGCGCAGCAGGGGCGCCGGCCGGCGGCGGAGCATCGGGCCTCATCATGATGGCCGTCATTTTCGCGATCTTCTATTTCATTCTCATCCGCCCGCAGCAGAAGAAGATGAAAGAGCACAAGAAGATGGTGGATGATCTGAAGAGGGGCGATGAGATCATCACCGGCGGCGGCATCTACGGCACGGTTGAAGGCGTGGCGCCGGACACCCTGACGGTCAAGATCGCAGAAGGCACGAAGGTGAAGATCACCCGCGGTTCCGTCGCCCATGTGATCACGGAAGGTTCGGAAAAACCGAAAGAGTAACAGCAGGTTTTGCCACAGGTCGCCAGGGGGCATACAGGGTCCGTGCTTTTCTATATGATCTTTGCGACGCGGTGGCTGAATACTACTTAAGAATTCAGCAGGAGGCGATTCAATGAAAAAAAGCATTCGATGGAGACTGGGGCTCATAGCCTTATCGGTTGTGGTCGCAGTGTTTTTGTTCCTGCCGTCCACGCCGCTGACAACGCAGTTGCCGCAGTGGTGGCACCAGAGCGTGCCCAAGATCGCGCTCGGACTGGACCTCCAGGGAGGCAGCCACCTCGTGATGGAAGTGGAGACGGACAAGGCCGTGGAAGCGTCGGTCGACAACATAGCGGCCGACCTCCAGACCACGGCGGCCTTGCAGAGCCTGTCCGTTACCTTCACCAGGACCGGCCAGGAGATCACGGCCAAGTTTGCCGATACGCTTGATGAAAAGGTGGAGAAGCTGATCAAGGACACCTATGCAATCCTGGAGTACAAGTCGCGGGCAAAAGGCGAGCTGGTCTACGGGCTCAAGCAGGCGGAAGTCAGGCGCCTGAAGGAGAATGCCGTGCAGCAGGCTTTGGAGATCACCCGCCGGCGCATCGACAAGTACGGCGTGGCTGAGCCACTAATCTATAAACAGGAAAACGACCAGATCGCGCTGCAGCTTCCGGGCATCAAGAACCCCCAGGAAGCGATTGCCTTCATCAAGACCGCTGGCAGGCTTGAGTTCAAGATGCTCAACACGGTCGGTGATCTTCAGCAGGCCCTTGCCGGCAAGGGCCCCGCTGACAGTGAGGTCCTCTACGGCGAGGAGGTGGACCAGTCGGGCAAGATCGTGCGATCTCCCTACCTGGTCTACAAACAGACCATGCTCACCGGCGATCGATTGAAAGAGGCCAAGGTCGGGATCGACGACCGCGGCAGACCGGCAATTTCCATCTCCTTCGACGGCCAAGGCGCGGAGATCTTCGGCAGGGTCACGGGCGAGAACGTGGGCAAACAGATGGCCATCGTGCTCGACAATGTCGTGTACTCGGCGCCCCGGATCCAGGACCGCATTACCGGTGGCAGCGCACAGATCACCGGCAGCTTCACGCATGAAGAAGCGGCAAAGCTCGCCATCGTGCTGCGCGAATCGCTGCCGGCCCCAATGAAGATCATCCAGAACGTCACCGTGGGTCCGTCGCTCGGCCAGGACTCGATCAACAAAGGCGTGCGCGCAGCATTGTTCGGCGTGCTCGTCGTAGTCGTGTTCATGGTGGTCTATTACCGCATGTCCGGCCTGATCGCGGATTATGCCATTATCCTGAACCTGGTGCTGCTTCTGGGCGCCATGGCGCTCCTGAACGCTACGCTCACCCTGCCGGGTATCGCGGGCATCATCCTCACCATCGGCATGGGCGTCGATTCCAACGTGCTCATGTTCGAGCGCATCCGGGAAGAGATCGTGTCCGGCAAAGCGCCGCGCGCCGCAGTGGACGCCGGCTATGACAAAGCGTTCCTGACGATCCTCGACTCGCATGTGACCACGCTGATCACCGCCGCGGTGCTCTTCATGTTCGGCACCGGTCCGATCAAAGGTTTTGCCGTGACGCTGAGCCTCGGTATCATGATCAACCTGTACTCGGCCCTGGTCGGGACCAAGGTGATCTTCGACATCATCAACTCCAAGTGGAAGCTGGAGAAATTGAGTATATAGGAACCGTGAGGAGTTAAGCGGGAGGAGTGAGGGGGGAAATAAAAAAACCAACTCCTGGCTTCTGATTCCTGACTCCTAACTTACTATCATTCCCGGAGGGAACAATGCTTCATATTCTAGGTAAGACCAATATCGATTTCATGGGCTGGAAGAACGTGTCGTTCACCATCGCCGCCCTGTTCATTGCGCTGGGGCTGGTGGGCGTTGTGCAGATCGGCCGGCACAAGGCCAACCTCGGCATTGACTTCGTTGGCGGCACCACGGTGCAGCTCAGCTTTAAAGACGCGCTGCCGGTTGACCAGGCGCGCGCTGCGCTCGAGAAGAACGGCTTCCAGGGCGCATCGATCCAGGAAGTGGGCGAGGGGAACACGCTCCTGATCAAGGTGCGTGAGACCGAAGGAACGTCGGACAAGATCCAGACGATCTTCAAGCAGGAGTTCCCGAACAATCCCTCCGATCCCGACAGCATGCAGATCACGGAGATCGGGCCGGTGATCGGACAGGCCCTTCAGAAAGACGCCCTCAGGGCCCTCGTGGTCGCACTGCTCGCGATCATCGTTTACATCGCCTTCCGGTTCGAGTTTAAGTTCGGCGTTGCAGCGGCGTTCGCCACCTTCCATGACATCATGGCGGTGCTCGGCATATTCTACATTTTGAACTGGGAGATCAACCTGCTGATCGTGACGGCGCTGCTGACGCTCGCCGGGTATTCGCTCACCGACACCGTGGTGGTCTTCGACCGGATCAGGGAGAACCTGAAAAAGACCAAGCGTGATCCTCTGCCGAAGCTGGTGAATACCAGCATCAATGAAGTGCTGTCGCGCACCATCGTCACTTCCCTGACCGTTGTTCTGGTGCTTATTCCGCTCGTACTGTTCGGCGGGGACGTGCTGCACGACTTCTCCATCGCCCTCCTCATGGGGGTGATCGTCGGGACCTACTCGTCGGTATTCGTGGCAAGCCCCATCCTCGTGGTGTGGCATGCGAAAGCGGGCGGACGGCTGATCGGGAAGTAAGGAAAAAGCGAAAAATCATTTGGACGCTGATTTACGCGGAAAATGCGGATTAAAATCTGATGCGAACGGGTTGGTTGTCGCCCATTCCATCAAGTTGTATCCGCGTTCATCAGCGTAGATCCGCGTCCACTGTTTTTGTAGGTGTTTCATGCAAAACAAATCTGTAATATCCATAACCGTTGCCGGCGCCGATGCCCGGGTGCTGGTGGAATCCGACCTGCTGCAGCTCACCTGCGGCGCCGCCGGCTGCAGTTCCACCTGCTGCAAGGCGACGGCCCCCATCGTTCTGAACCCCTACGAGATCGCCAGGATCCGCAAAGCCACCGGCATGTCCTACGAGGACCTGCTCGACGTTCTCGACACGGACCGCGCGAAGGGCTTCCCGCTCGTCATGCTGCCGCGCGACCCCGCCTGCCATTTCTGGACCGCGACAGGCTGCCGGATCTACGAAGCGCGTCCGCTTGCCTGCCGTCTGTTCCCGCTCGGCAGGGTCTTCGAGAACAACCGTTCCCACATCGTCCTGCCTGAGGTGAACCGCTGTTCCGGCCTTGTGCCGGCGCCTTCCCGAACGGTTGCCGCCTATCTGCAGGAACAGG
>MHDY01000179.1 GCA_001803705.1 Nitrospirae bacterium GWC2_56_14
CCCTACCGCCCGTTTCCCCAACAGAAAGAGCATTAAAAAACGGTACCCGTAAGCAGGGGGTACCGTTCACTGGAAGGCCACAGGTAAAGCAGCACGTGCTATTTCTTATGGCAGCGCGCGCAATTGCCGGGTGACGTCACGTCAAATCCCTTCATGCCATTATGGCAATGCTGGCAAAAATCGCTCTTGTTCAGTTTTTCTTTTTTGATCTTATACTCGCCTGCTGCTGCAAAGGCGTTGAAGTGGCAGGCTGCACACTTGATCCCTCTGTTCTTCATGTGATAATCGTGGCTGAAAACTACCGGGTCGGTACCGGGGGGGCTGAAGGTCACATCACCGCCGCCGGTGACCGCGAAGACCGCGCCGGGAAGCAGGCAGACCAGGAGTACGCTGAGCATGGTCTTCATAGCCATTAGTGGTGGCACCTGCCGCAGTTCTTCTGGTCTTTTACATCAAAGGATTTTTCTCCATTGTGGCATTTCCCGCAGAAATCGCCTTTGTTG
This sequence comes from Nitrospirae bacterium GWC2_56_14, assembly GCA_001803705.1. Taxonomy (GTDB): domain Bacteria; phylum Nitrospirota; class UBA9217; order UBA9217; family UBA9217; genus GWC2-56-14. The sequence continues at coordinate 504 of MHDY01000179.1, forward strand.
ATGCGGGACATGTCCATTTTGTACGAACCCTGGGCCATCTGGAATATCTGGTAGTGACAGCCGGTGCATTTGAGGCCTTTTTCATTCACATGTTTTTCATGGCTGAAGATGACTACCGATGCGTTCTTGGGAGAAAAGGTTATGTCACCTCCCCCGACCTTTTCGGCAGAAGCGGCGTACGGAAAAACGAGGCAGTACAGAACAGCGAGCACCAGAGCCTTTTTCATAATTATGATCCTCCCCCCTGCAATTGAACACCTATGCAATTATGCGCAACTATACATTTTTGTTGTGCACATTATAACAATTCGACGAACCGGGTACAAGCGTTTTCTTGGGCCGTTGCAGGCAGCCCTCGCCGATGGGCATGCTGTAAAAATCTGGTATAATGGGAAGTAATAAATTTAAAAAACGCGAGGTGTCACCATGCAGGAAAGCGCGATCCAGACGATGATGCAGGCGGCCGGCGCTCTCAAAAAGCCGGTCAGATTGATCCTGTTCGTCAATGACGTGGGGTGCGGGACCTGCGCTGAAGCCAGGCAGGCTGCGCAGGCAATAAAGAAGAACGCGCCCCTGGTGGCGCTCGAGATCTATGACCAGGTGATGGACCGGGACAAAACGCAGCTGTACGGTATCAAGCGCGTCCCGGCCATGGTGGTGCAGGACAATGACGGCCACACAGTCGTGTTTTACGGTCTTCTCGAGGATGTTTTCTTCTCGATCCTTATCGACACTCTTCACGCTGCTTCGGAAAAGCGCGCCTGGTTTCCCGCGGATATCCGGTCGACGCTGCGTCATCTGGCAAGAACGGTTCCTATCCAGGTTTTCGTTGAAACGGACTGTCCCTTGTGCCGCCCCGTGGCCCAGACCGCGATCGGACTGGCCATGGAAAATACGCTGGTTGGAACGGAGATCATCATTGCCAGCGAGTACCCGGAGCTCATCAGAAAATATTCCATGAAAACCCTGCCAAAGACCATTTTCGGAGAGAACCTGCACATGGACGGGCATGTGACCGAAGGAGAGTTCCTGGAGATGATCTTCCAGGCCGAGGGCCTGCAGCCCGGCAAGGACCGGCGCTGTCTTGTATGCAGCAATCCGTCAGAGGATATTATCTGCACGAGCTGCAAGACCAGGATCCAGGCGGAATCGCTGACCCACAAGATACGGGAGGAACGGTCGCAACAGATGTCCTCGAGCTGATGCGAGATTCGGTTTATTGTTTTTTGCCACGGAACACACGGAATACACGGAAGCGGACTTAAATAGGTTTGTGTGGTCAGTGTTCCGTGGTGAACGGTTTTAATAAGGTCATATTCGTTATAAAGTAATTCAACCCCATGACAACAGAGATGAAACGGGCGTTGTTCCAGGCGCCGCAGGAAGGAAAGGACGTGACGTGCGGCCTGTGCGCACACCGCTGCCGTATCCGCGACGGCAAGCTGGGATTGTGCGCTGTGCGGGAAAATGACAACGGCGTCCTCTATAGCCTCGTATATGACAAGATCATCGCTCAGAACGTCGATCCCATAGAAAAAAAACCGCTTTTTCATTTCCAGCCGGGAAGCCAGTCTTATTCCATTGCCACGCCGGGCTGCAACTTCAGATGCAGGCACTGCCAGAACTCGGACATCTCACAGCTTCCCCGGGAACTGCGCGGAAGGATCATCGGAAAGGCCGTTGCCCCTGCTGCCATCGTTCTCGCGGCGCAACAGGCACGCTGCGCCAGCATCTCCTATACCTACACCGAACCGACCATATTCTTCGAACTGGCCTATGACACGGCAACCCGTGCAAAAGAGGCCGGTATCAGGAACGTGTTCGTGACGAACGGCTATATAACCCCCGAAGCGCTCAGCGTGATCAGGCCCGTCCTCGACGCCGCCAACATCGACCTGAAGTCGTTCTCCGATGACTTCTACCGCAGGATCTGCGGAGCCCGTCTCGCCCCGGTGCTTGAGGCCATTCAAAACTATAAACAGGCCGGCATCTGGACCGAGATCACCACGCTCATCATACCCGGGCATAACGATTCCGATGCCGAGCTCCGGCAGATCGCCGAATTCATTTGCTCAGTCGGAAAGGAGATCCCCTGGCATGTGTCCCGGTTCCACCCGACCTATAAGCTGACCGATGCCAGGATAACGCCTGCTGAAACGCTTAAACGGGCCCGCCAGATCGGCATCGACGCCGGGCTCCGGTATGTTTATGAGGGAAACATCCCGGGTGAAGGCGAGGACACGCTTTGCTGGAGCTGCGGCAAAAAACTCATCAAGAGGATCGGGTTCCAGGTGATCGAGAATGCCGCAGCCAATGGCGTCTGCGGACATTGCGGGGCGGTGGTTGACGGGGTCTGGAAGTAAGCGTGCCCGGACCGTGGCGCACCATGGCGTGGTAAAAACATTGCGAGGTATTGTGACGGTTCACTACGAAACTTTTGAACATGAATCGGACATCGGGATCAGAGGCTTCGGGCAGACCATCGAAGAGGCTTTTGAAAATGCCGCGATCGCGCTTTACTCGGTGATGGTGAATGTAGGGTCAATAGCACCCAGGGACGCGAGAACCTTTTCGGTCACGGCACCGGACCGCGAACTGCTGTTCGTCGAATGGCTGAACGCGCTCCTGTCGCTTTCCGATATTGAGCACATGGTTTTCGCACGGTTTGAGGTGATCATCAGCGGCATGTCGCTTACCGGACGCGCCTGGGGCGAACATCTCGATCACCTCCGTCATCAGCCCCGTGTTGAGATAAAGGCGGCCACGTACCATATGCTGTCAGTAAAAAAAGAACATGATTTGTTCGTAGCCCAGTGCGTCGTGGATGTGTGAGTGAGAAAAAGGTAGTTAGAAGTGTGAAGTGAGAAGTGGGAAGTAACCCCGCACCCTGCCTCTATGGATACTACTACGCTGAATAAGATACATGATCACCTGTGGGAGATCCCCCAGAAGAGCCCTATGCGCGTGCCCGGCAGGATCTTTGCCAGTGAAATGCTGGTGCGGGCCATGGACGAGAAAGTCCGCGAGCAGGTGATGAACGTGGCTGCGCTGCCGGGGATCCAGGTCGCCTCGCTGGCAATGCCCGATGCGCACTGGGGGTATGGCTTTCCCATCGGCGGTGTTGCGGCCTTTGACCCTGACGAGGACGGGATCATCTCCGTGGGCGGCGTGGGCTTCGATATCTCCTGCGGAGTGCGTACCATAAAGACCGGTCTTGCGCTCGAACAGGTCCGGCCGCGATTGCAGCAGCTGGCAGACGCTCTTTTTAACAATATTCCGGCCGGAGTGGGTTCCGAAGGGCTGATAAACCTTACTTCAGGTCAGATCGATGAGATGCTTGCAGGAGGAGCGCGCTGGGCGGTGAAGAGGGGATACGGGTCTGAAGAAGATCTTGCATACATCGAGGAACAGGGCATGATAGCCGGCGCTGATCCGTCCCAGGTTTCCGGGACAGCCAAAAAACGCCAGTTCCGGGAAATGGGCACGCTGGGCGCGGGGAACCACTATCTCGAAGTGCAGGTGGTCCGGGATATCTACGAAGAACAGGCTGCGCGAACCATGGGGCTCAAAAGAGACGACGTGCTCATATCGCTCCATTGCGGATCGCGCGGCCTGGGGCACCAAATCGGCACGGACTATCTGAAGGACCTGGCGGCGGCAGCCCACCAATACGGCATTGTGATCAAAGACCGCGAGCTCGTATGCGCCCCCATCAGCTCTCCGCAGGGCAAGCGCTATTTCGGCGCCATGTGCGCCGGGATCAACTGCGCGCTGGCGAACCGCCAGATCATTGCGCACCTCGTTCGCCAGGTGGTGGGCCGGCTCTTTCCCGAAGCACTGGTGAAGATGCTCTATGATGTAAGCCACAATACCTGCAAGGTGGAGAGCCATGAGATCAATGGCAAAATAAAAAAACTTTATGTGCACCGCAAAGGAGCGACCAGGGCCTTCGGCCCGGGAAGGCGCGACCTTCCCCGGGAATACCGGGATACGGGACAGCCCGTGCTGATCGGCGGCTCCATGGGGACCTCGTCTTACATTCTGATCGGGACGGATGAGGGGATGAAGACGTCCTTTGGCTCAGCATGCCACGGCGCAGGCAGAGCCATGTCACGGACGCAGGCAGGAAAACTCTGGCAGGGCAGGGAGGTTGTCCAGTCGCTTGCAACGCAGGGCATCATCGTGCGCGGCCATTCGTTCTCGGGCATAGCTGAAGAGGCGCCGGGAGCATATAAGGATGTGACCGCGGTCGTTGATGCAGCGCACCATGCTGGATTAGCGCGCAAGGTCGTCCGCGTCGTACCCATCGCCTGTGTAAAAGGCTAGTTCCTCGAACTTCCAACTTCCAACTTCCAAAGCCGGGTCCAGATGTTCTATTGCAACAGGAAAATAAAAAAAGCCGGAATTGTTCTTTCCGGCTTTTTCTCGTGAATAAGGACGGCGTTGTCTGACCCGTATCTTAAACTTTCCAGTTGAACCGAAGGTATCATACGGTGATAGAGCAACTTTTCTGCAGCATGAAACTCCTGCAGAATTTGTTCTCTTGTCGCCGCTTTCTTCCTCCGGACGCGGGGCCTTTTGTCCCTCCGGTCTTTCGGTTTCCCGCTTACCGAAAACAGCTTTTGCAACACAACTGTTCAGGTTTCGGAATTCTTTTTCGACCGGCTGGCAACCCTCAACTGTGTTCTCAATGCGTGACCTTTCGGTCTTGGTCGGCAACGCCTTTCTAAATAACTACCATGAATTTCTCTGCTGTTATTATAATACCACTTTACCTTTTTTTCGGAAATAGAGAAATCAAGCAAGGCTTATTTATTTTTATTCGGGAACAGCACCTTCGCGATATGGTATCTCCGGGCGGCAAACCAGCGATAAAAGTTGCGGGCCATGATGTTCGATCCAGGCAGTTTGAACAAGAGCGCAGCAGCACGGTATCGTTTCAGACGTTTGAATATCTCCGGCAAGGCATTTTCTCCGAAAAGCACAGCGCCACCTGGAAGGACAAGCTGCATTGCCCAGGGGCTACGGCTTTCCCTTCCCTTGCCAAAGGGAGGTTAGGTGATTCGAGGACACACAATTGCTGAGTGTTGCCGATTTCACGTGAATGAGTGTCAATACTTTTATGTTACCGTTAATAAGGTATCATCACTGGCCAGTCCCTTGAACTTTAGTCGCATGTTGTCGTATTTCAGCCAATATCGCTGCTTGAAAAGAGTGGTGTTATACTATAATCAAGAGAAAGTAAACATGAAGAGAAAAGAGGTGACTAGAATGAAAAAAACAATTTCGATATTAACGATAGCGGGGTTTGTCCTTGCTTTTGGGATCGCCTATGCGGAGAGGGCCGATTCCCTTATTAACACTCTTGACCCGAGCAAAGTTCCCGGCTTTGTGGAGCTGGAGACCGGGGCCGTTACCCTGGCAGAGCCAATGCCGGTGTTCATCCCAGGAGGGTCTGCGGCAGGCGGCATGGGCAGAGAGCCTGACACGTTTCTGAACTATATCGACCCGAGCGGGGTTGCCGGCTATGTTGATCCGGAGTCCGGGTCCGCCAATGCGGGGCCAAAAGCATTTATGGTACGAGGGTCGGCTGCAGGCGGCATTGGAATGGAGCATGACACGTTTCTCAACTATATTAAATAGATCCGCGTTAAAAGTTTCCCGCATGCTTATGAGGCCGGTCGAAGTTGACGCCGGCCGACCTCATAGGGCGGTGGAGTACCATCCTGCCTGACTCAGAGCTGTTTTCGATCAGTCCGCACTCCGAGACCACCCTTGTACCCCGCCCCCTGTACTATTCCCCATCCTCTCGACACAAGCCATTCGCCGATTATAAAAACTATTAAAGCAAAAGTTATCTTTTGTTATACAAAAAGATAATGTGACAAATAGCAAATCGCGCAGAACCCCGCTATATTCTTGACTCGCCAGCCCATGTTCAGTAAAATCAACTCATTCATTTGTCTCTATTTTTCATTTCACCAGGAGGCTCATATGAAAAGGTTCCTTTTTGTGATGTCTGTCCTCATGCTGTTGATTCTTGTCGGCTGCGGAGGCGGTGGGGGTGGAACCGGCGCTGGCGGCGCTGTAAGCGGTAAGGTGCCCTACCTGGTCAGCGGACCTTCTTTTACTCTCCGGTCCAGTCCCACCATTACAGGGAAATATGACGTCACTGTCACGATCGAAGCGGACGGACCGACCGGAGTATACGCCGCGCTCGTCTGGATAACCGATGAAAACGATTGGACGAATGCCACGCCCCTTGATCTCGTCAATATCCCCGGCACGAAGCGCTGGACCGGGAGCACGTATACCTTCCTGCCGCTCGATCCAGGACAATACTATGTCGAAGAGATCATACTGGACGACGGCGATCAGTTCACCGCCAATCCCCTCGGGACCGGCTGGTATTTCGTCATGCCTCCGCTATCGACCAGTGTGTATTACGTTGATGAACGGATAACGACCGACGTGGATTTTCTGTATTCTGGAGGCGGTCTTTCGTCAAGACCGATCGGCAGGATTACGCTGCCCTAGCGGAGGTCCTGCACTTCACCGGGCACTGAGGCGTTATAGATCCTATGATAAAAAAGAAAATTGCGATTATCGGCGGTGGGATAGCAGGCTTAACCGCGGCATACCTGCTTCGGGAGAAGTACGACATCATGTTGTTCGAAAAATCCGATCGGATCGGGGGAAATGCTTATACCTTGACCGCACCCGATGGCGCGGAGATGGATATCGCTACTGCGGTCTTTGGGAAATTCTCCTACAAAAATCTCTTTCGGCTTTTCAGGAAGCTGGATGTTGAGACGGTCAGGGCCTTCAAGCTGAACCCGTTCACCCTGTCCTCCCCGAGCTTAAGTTATTACAATCTGGACACGGAACAAGGTATGTTCTTTACGCCGGGGTTCAAAGGGCTCCTTGCCCAGCATTTTGCCATACTGAGGCCGGATCGCGTTCTGAGCGTTCTCTGCCTGATGCACGGATTGAAAAAGGCGCAAACAGCCTCGCGCCGGGGGGACTTTCAGGGGCTGACCCTTGAAGAGGCATTGCAGAAGCTCCCTCAGTTCCGGGGCGACGCTAAATTGCTGTTCATCGGCCTGCTGTGCCTGGCAACGTCCATGCAGTGCAACGACGTTTTGGAGGCTCCTGCCGATTTTATTTTCGAACAATTGAACGTGTACAACGATATTATGCTTCCCACCCCCCGGTCGTTGCGCTCTATCCGTATCGCGACAAAAGGCACAAAATGGTATATCGACGCACTGTCCGCCCCGTATCAGGACAGGATCATGCTCAATGCGAACATCAGGACCGTTACGAGACAGGATGCCGGGATACGCGTGTGCATGGAAGACGGGAGGGACCTGTCGTTCGACAAGGTGGTATTTGCCTGCAATGCCGATCAGGCGCTGCAGTTGCTGCATGAGCCGACACAGCAGGAACAACGATTGCTGGCCGCCTGGAGCTACACCGAGTCCAGGATCGTCGTTCACTCCGATCATACCCGCTTTCCGAAGCGGGAATTGATGGAGGGTTTTACGTTCTTGTACCGGGACTGCGGCCGTTATGTCGAAACGTCCGTCAGCGGCTCCTTGTGGGCGCTGCCCAACGTATCGAAAAAAAGCGACCTGATCAGTACGCAGCATCCGAACTTCCCGATAGCGAAGGATCGCATCGTATTCGAAAAAGTTTTCAGGACCCCGCGCTTCGACCCCGGATCCTGCTCGACCACCAGGGAATTGCCGTCCCTGAACGGGGTGAAGAACACCTATTATTGCGGCAGTCACTTCGGGTTCGGCCTGCATGAAGATGCGGTAACGTCCGCCATGGAAGTCGCGCGGAAATTGGATGTTCATTTCTGATCCTTTTGTTTTCTTCTGTTCCTCAGCATCATTATTTTGGCAACTATTCAGGTCAAAACATTATCCCCGCTACGAGGATTTCACCGATTAAAGCACGGTAGCAATAACCGCTAATGGACGCGAATGAACGCGAAAAATTCAAAAAGAACATTAGCGTGTATTCGCGTGCATTAGCGGTTGATTAGACCGGAAATGTTTTTTTAATCTGCGGCCAAAAAGGTTTTTATCCGGTTTACGCCCATCCCATATGGTTCAGATATGCTGAATAGTTACTTCTTTTGATGATATACTACACCCAATGGAACAGCGCTACTCTCCCGAAGATCACCTCGCAAAACTGACCCAGGACTGGCTTGGCACCGTCCTCATTATCGGCGCTGTTTTGTTCCCGGCGCTGGAGTTCATGGACTATTTCATATTACCCTACGACAAATTCGTGCGGTTTTTGACGTACCGGCTGGTCATTTCCGGCCTTCTCATCGGCTTATACTATCTCAACAGGCTGAAGCGGAACAAGGTCTACCAGTACAGCATCGCTTCAGCCGGCACCGCCTTATGCGCCATCACCATCGAGCTTGCCGTTCTCCAGAGCGGCGGCCAAAGCTCGTCCTACTATGCGGCGATGATCGTCCTGGCGATCTGCGGCCTGGGGTTCGTCCCGATCAGCATGCCACTGGCCTTCATCCTGGTAGGCATCGTCTACGGCATCTATGTCGTGCCGATCCTGCTTACCGAGACGATCACCAGCGGCGTCTTCATAAGCAACAACGCATTCCTGATCTCATCGTTCATCATGGGCCTGCTGCTCCGGTACAACAACCAGAAATTGATCGTTTCCGAACTGCAGCTCCGGGCGGAGCTTTCCGAGGACAAACGCAAGCTTGAACTTGCTTCCCTCAGTTTGAAGGACCAGGTCGCCGAGAAGACGGGTGAACTGACGATCTCGGAGCAGAAATACCGCAGCTTCTTTGATAACGCGACCGACGGGATCGCCGTGCTCGACCCGAGCGGCGTAATAACCGACGTGAACCGTCAGTTCTGCCTGCTCCACGGTTTTGATCGTGCAGCGATCCTCGGAACCGATTACCGGATCCTGAGCGCAGGCCCGTTCGACGGAAAAGAGGATGAACGGCTCACCCGCATGCTGCGGGGCGAATCGCTCCTGTACGAAGCGGAACACTACCGGAGCGACGGGAGCAAAATACAGCTGGAGATCAGCGCGCGGGCGATCGAGATCGGCGGGGCGATCCACATCCAGTCCTTCCACCGGGACATTACGGAGAAGAAACAGCTCCAGGAACAGGCCATTCAGTCGCAGAAGATGGAATCCATGGGGGTGCTCGCAGGCGGCATTGCACACGATTTCAATAATACCTTGACCGCCATCCTGGGCCATACCGAGGTGCTGCGGCGCCGCATCCGCGCCGACGAGTTCGGACTGAAAAGGGTCACCACCATAGAGAATGCCGCGAAGCGCGCCGGACTCATGGTCTCAAAACTTTTGAGCTTCGCCCGCAAGGAATCCCTGGAGTTGGTCCCGACCGATCTGAACATGGTCGTGATGGATACCGCCGAACTGCTCGGCCGGGCATTCATCGATCGGAATATAACACCGAAGGTCGATATCGACCCGGCGATACCCGCCGTCTCGGGAGACAGCATCCATCTTGAGCAGCTCATCACGAACCTGGTGATGAATGCCATGGATGCCATGCCGGGAGGCGGCACGCTGACCATCACGACCTCGGCGATGGAGGTCGGTCTGTCCTCGAAGATACGCCCCTTCCTGACGCCCGGAAAATACGTGGTCCTCGTGGTGGGGGATACGGGGACCGGGATCCCGCCGGAGGTCAGGAGCCGGATGTTCGAGCCGTTCTTTACGACCAAACCGATCGGCAAGGGGACCGGCCTGGGACTGGCCATGGTGTACGGTATTGTGAAGAGCCACCAGGGAGAGATCTGGGTACGGAGCGAAGTCGGGGTCGGTACGACCTTCGAGATCTACCTCCCGTCCCTGGACAAGCCCGCCGGGCTTCCCAGCCGGGAGTTCGACGGCGTTCCGCTCTATGACGCGGCCGGGAGCGAATGCATCCTCGTCGTGGACGATGAACAGGATGTCCTCTCGTTCATCAAAGACACGCTCGATTCCCATGGGTACAAGACGTTCGCCACGGACAATTCCGTGTACGCGCAGGAGCTGTTTCAGGAGATGTCGGACGATATTGACCTGGTCATAACGGATATGGTGATGCCCCTCATGAATGGCGCTGAACTATCGAGACAGCTCAAAACGAAAAAGCCGGATATCAAGGTCATCGGGATCACCGGCTTCAGCGGCGGCGCTATCGCACAGGCCGCACAAAACATCGATAGGGTCATCAAAAAACCATTCGACGGAGCCAGGCTGTTGACCACGGTCAGGCAGGTGCTTGACGGAGGGGCCGCCGCCCATTTTGACGCACCAGACTGACAGGCCGGCTTGTCTTTCAATGAAATATTAAAAGGCCCGGGAAAATCCCGGGCCTTCTTGTTTCCGGCTCCGCTTGCCGTACTTCTCAGGCGGCCTGCGGTCTTGCGATGGGCGGCGGGGCCATTTTTTTGTAATTGGGAACGCTCAGGGATTCGAGGAAACGCTGCATTGCTTGGGGATCAAGGGACCCGGCCGGGACCTTTACATCCGAAAGGCAGGCATTCAGTACCGTCTGGACAAGGTCTCGTGCGCTGAACTCGAGGATCTCCTGGACAGCCTCGGGAGATGGGTCCTCGATCAAGAGGGCATTCTCCTGATACCATCCGTCCCCGTGTTCGCGCTTCGAATCGCAGGGCGTCCCCGTGGGCTTCGTCACGATTCCCCGCTGGAGGGCAAAGAAGGACACATCGGCCCGAAGCTGCTGAAGTCCCTTGAAGGCCGCGTTGGAGCAGATGCCGGTCCTTCCCCAGATGATCGGGTCGAACCTGGGCAGGCTGATGCCGCTGCAGAAGATGTAGCTCCCGGGGCGGTGCTCGGATTCACGAATGACGATGGAGAAGTAATCGTTCTTGTACTCCATTGAAGCAGCGGCTGTGGTTTGCATGATAGACTCCCTCCTGTATGTGTTTATTTAACACCAATTCAGTCCTGTATTAAGTTGAGTATAACCGAAGCCCGTGCCGGGTGCAAGTAAAAAAGACTATTTTTGTCTTAATCTAGAATTTGACATCTCTTGATAGTCGGGGCAGGTCCTGTTCTGGCGGGAGTTCAAATGCGGAATGCGGAATACGGAGTGCGGAATCTACGGCAGAAAACGCGGGCGCGGGGAAATGCCATCGAAATATATGGAGAATGTCCTCATCGCCTCCGCTTCCCTGCAGTTACATCCGACGAAGTGATGCGGTGCAGGGGACGGCAGGCTGAGGACTAATACAAACGCATTTAGATTTGTTACTGCTGTCGTCCTCTTTTATCCTCTCCCCAGCGGGGAGAGGGTGGGGTGAGGGGATTCGTTCAGAATGTAACATTTATTACTTCGTTTGTATTAATCGTCTTACTTCTTGATTCGATCTTGCACGTGGCTTACTTAACTGTAGGTCAGTTTTCGCTCTAGGTCTTTCGAGCGGGAGATGCGCTTTGCCTCTTCGAGCGTTACGAGATCATCTCTGCAGAGCTGAATGAGATGCTGGTCCATGGTCTGCATGCCGTATTCGTCGCGGCCCTTTTCGATATACTGCTCGATCTCGTCGAGTTTATTGTCCCGGATGCACGCCTTGATGGTGGAAGTCGCATACATCACTTCAAGGACGGGTACGATCGTATCCTCTTTTTTCCCCCGTACCAGCCTGAGCGAGATGACTGCGATGAGGCTTTCTGCCAGCCGTTGCCTGATATTCTCATGCGCCTGGGACGGGAAATAACCAAGGATGCGGTTGACGGACGAGGCAGTATTATGGGTATGCAGGGTGGACAAGACCAGATGTCCTGTCTCGGCGGCTTTTACGCAGGCATCCACGGTTTCGAGGTCGCGCAATTCTCCGACCATGATGACGTCCGGATTCATGCGCATCGCAGACCGTAAGGCAACGCTGAAGCTTTCCGTATCGATGCCTACTTCCCGCTGGATAATACAGCTTTTGTTCGAAGTGAACAGGAACTCGATGGGGTCCTCGATGGTAATGATATTGTAGGCGAAATGATCATTGATGTACCGCATCATCGAAGCGAGCGTCGTTGACTTGCCGTTGCCCGTCGGCCCGGTGACGAGGATCAGGCCGTTGGGGACCTGCGCAATTTTACCGAGCACGGCTGGAAGATTCAACTCCTCGAACGTGCCGATCTGGTGAGGGATAACGCGCATGACAATGCCGAGATTGCCGCGCTGCCGGAAGATGCTCACCCGGAAGCGGCCGACGTTCGCCAGCGTATAGGACGTATCAAGCTCCTTCACGTCTTCGGGCAGCTTCCGGTTGTGCTGCTCCATGACCGCCGTTGCGACGAACTCCGTATCTTGTTTCGTCAGGTTCGCGAGCTTGGCGCGAATAAGATGGCCCCGCGCCCGGAACATGGGCGGGTTGTCTACCTCAAAATGAATGTCCGAGACCTTTTTTTCGAAGGCAATGTTAAGGATCTGGTTCAGTATTGCAGTATCCATGACGTTCTTCCTCCACGTTCTCTTGTAGTCAGCCGGACCTTGAGCGGGAACAGCGCCCGCCGCAGAATTCAGGGATCTATGGTTTTTGCGCCGCCTTCGTCACCTGTCTGCGGAAAAGCGCGTATTCCAGGGCCATGCCGACCTGCTGAGCAAGGATCTCGAGTATATCGAGCCGCACCGGGGTGGACTCTTTCTTCCCGAAATCCCCGTAAACGACCGCTATGACCTTTCGATCGCAGAGCACGGGCAGCAGGACAACGGCCGGACTGAGGGGTTTGCCTATTTCCTGAAAGAGTCCCTTGAGCGTTTCATCGCCGCTCTCTCCATAGTACGCCAGCCCTTTTTCAAGCACATCCCTGAAAATCGAAGGTTTGGAGAGCGGTATCTTCAGCCTGTCCGCCTGGGTCGGCCCCATGCTTTTTTCGGAACTCACTCCTATGCCCCTTTCGCCGGTCAATTCCGAAGCACGGACAAAGAACGTGACCGCACGTTCGAACATTTCTGCCACGGCTGCAAGGATCACCAGGGGGGCATCGGAAGGGTTGGCGAGCTCGCGAAGCGATTTGATGTCGTCTTTCAGCTTTTTTACGTACGTATCGGTGTCATCGAGCCGGTATTGAAGGCCCTTGATATACGACTTGAAGACGCCGAGAAACTTGATCGTATCCGGGATATACGTTTCCTTCCGGACCTCTTTCAACGGCTTCGGGAGAACTGCCCTGACGCCCTCGTGGTATGCCTGGAGGATGAAATTGCTCTCCTGCAGAGAGGCGAGTTGCAGGAGAGGAGCGGTAGAGTACTTTTCCCTCAACCGGTTCCGCAAAGCAACGATCTTTTCCTCGGAAAAGACGCCCTCCGGTCCTGTGGGGCTATCGAAAACAACCACGGGCATTCTCATGGTAGCGAGACACTGCGATACGATCCGGTCGAGGTCCGTTTCGTCGTCTGTTGCAAATACGGGTATTCCATCCTCTTTACCGATGGTCATAACCGAGTGCCTGATCAGCCTGTCATTGCTGAACAGGACGACGGCTTTGCCAGCCTGCTGAGCCGCAGCGTCGGGCGCAGCCTTGCGATCCATGGACCTCTTCAGAAAAGAAACAAATACCTCCTGCTCTTCGAAAGAAAAATCAGCAAGTATTTCCTTTATATTCTGGCGATGGATCGCGACGGGATCGAAGGTCTCCATTTCGGATACCGGCCGGGGTATTTTCTTCTCAAGCAGATCGATGTCGGCAAGCCCGAGATCATCGGCGGTAATGGCCGGACGTTCTCCTTTTGCTCCACCGGCGTTTATCTCGGGAAGGACATCGGCATAGGCTGCCTCAAAGGACGGCACCTCTTTCCCGTTCGCGCGGTCCCGTTCACGCTCGTCAAAGATACGAAGCGCATCCATCAAAATCATCTGGGCATCAAGGCCCACCTCCTGCTCCATGTCGCCGAAAGCGGCCCCGCCTTCCGAAGAGAAGATGACCGTATCCGTATCGAACGTAAAGGTACCCTTGGTCCAGTTCATGAGCTCAACGATCGTCAACTCGACCAGCTTTTTGAGTCCTTTCAGAGCGTCTTCCCGCTTCAGCTTGCCCATCTGCATGAGCGTGACCATAAGCGGTTTATGGTCCTTGCCGGCATCGTTAGTGGCGCCGAGGGCCTGTTTGAGATCATCAATGGTTATGGCGCCCATCTTTACCAGCACGGTCCCGATGCGGATGCTGTCGTTGATATGATTTGCGCCGACAATGGATCCATTGCTGAAGACGATCTTGCTTTCTCCCGTGCTCCCCTTAACGGAAAAAATGCCCGACTTCCGCGTTGTGTGGACCAACTGGATAATGTCTACTATATGCAGATGTTCCAGATCTCCGGTAAACGCCATAGTCGCTCGTGGTACTCCTTTGTAATTATCCCTTTAGAAAACACAGTTCAAGCAGCATTACGGTCCAAGGTCGACATCCTGTACCTTGAAGGTGATCATCCAAATATGCCGTTAGTATGCCAGAGGGATAACTAGAGGGATTATATATTGATAGGGGCCAAGAATCAAGGGCGGTTCTAAAAGAGCGAGGAATTAAAATAATCCTGAATTGG
>MHDY01000180.1:0-1644 GCA_001803705.1 Nitrospirae bacterium GWC2_56_14
GTGATCAGGGCCCGGATCCGTTCTGTGTACAATAGCGTCGTTTGTTTCATCTTCTCTCCCCTGCATATCGAACCCGTACTGTCAAAAATTAATCACAGAGCGCACAGAACTTCTTATCCCGCAGGATGGCCTCGCTCCAGCCGGGAATAGCTTCCCTGCGGATCGCCGGCAAACCACCCTGAACGAACTGCATTTTTACTGGTCAAGCACTTCCCGCACTTTACCGAGGAGCACGGACGGCATTACGGGCTTCGAAAGATACTCGACATCTTCCTGCAGCACCCCGTCCTTGGTAAAGACATCCTCGGCATAGCCGCTCATGAAGATGCAGCGCACCCCGGGAACGAGAGCGGAGATCGCTTGATACGCTTCTTTTCCGTTCATCGTGGGCATGATACCGTCCAGAATGACCAGCCGTATGCTCTCGCTGTTCTCCATAAACTTCTCCACCGCTTCCCGTCCGTCCTTCGCCGTTATGACCGTATATCCCATATGTTTCAGGATCGTGTCGGTCATTTTCCGCAGGACGGCGTCGTCCTCGGCCAGCAGGATCGTTTCGCTGCCGCCCGAGAGCGGGGCCGGTTCCTGCTTTACGGGCTCCGCCGGTGCGCTCGTACGAACAAGGGGAAGGTAAATATGAAACACCGTACCTTTGCCCGGCTCGGAATACACATTGATGAAGCCGTCATGGGATTTGACGATTCCGTATACCATCGCCAGGCCGAGACCGGTTCCTTTGCCCACGCCCTTCGTGGTGAAGAAGGGCTCGAAGATCCTCCGCTTCGTCACCGCGTCCATCCCGCCGCCGGTGTCCGATACCGTGATCATGGCATACTCGCCAATGAGGCCGTAGCCGTGCGCGCTTACGAACGATTCGTCCAGGACCATGCGGCCCGTTTCGATGGTCAGCGCGCCTTTTGCCGGCATGGCGTCCCGGGCGTTCGTGACAAGATTCATGATCACCTGTTCGATCTGGCCCCGGTCCGCCATGATCGTCGGCTCTTCTTCGGAATACCGCGTTTTCAGCGCGATGTCTTCCCGGAGCAGACGGACGATAAATTTCTCGAAATTGCCGATGACGCTGTTCAGTTTGAGGGGTTCTTTTTTCACCACCTGCTTCCTGCTGAAAGCGAGCAGGCTTTGCGTCAGCGTCGTCGCGCGCTCCGAAGACTGAAGGATCTGCTCGATATAGTGTTTTACCGGCTCGTTTTCAGACAGCTGCATCAGCGAAAGGTGGCCGTAACCGATGATCGCGGAAATAATATTATTAAAATCGTGGGCCACGCCGCCGGCAAGCTGGCCGACGGCCTCCATTTTCTGCGCCTGCCGGTACTGCTCCTCCAGCTTCCGGTGTTCGGTGATGTCGATGAACGTCACGACGGCGCCGATCACGCCGTCATCTCTTCGTATGGGATGGGCCCAGTACTCGGCCGGGAAATTCGTTCCGTCCGCCCGCCAGAGCAGCTCGGTGTCGCTGTGCACATACGCGCCGCTTATCAGCGCTTTTATGGCAGGACACTGGTCCGCCGGAAGCGCCGTGCCGTCCGCTCTCGTATGATGCATGAGGCCGTGGATGTTCTTTCCCAGAAGGTCCTGCTCCCCGCGGTACCCCAGGATTCTGACCCCCGCGGCGTTGCAAAAGGT
>MHDY01000180.1:1983-5088 GCA_001803705.1 Nitrospirae bacterium GWC2_56_14
CATCGTGGCGGCGTCGAATTCCCAGCCGCCCACCTTTGCCACCTCGCTGGTCATGCGCAAGAGCTCGTCCTTTTGAAACAGGACGTTCTCGGCTTTTTTCTGCCGGGAGCGAAGAACCGCGATAAAACCCAATGCGGTAGTAAGGGTGATAACGATTACGCGCATCAAACTTTCGTGCGGTTCCGGTGAAAGGACCTGGGACCGGAACGTGCCGTTCTGGAAGATAAAAGCATCAAGGGCGGAATCGGAAAGCCAGATTCCAACAGCCCACAGGAAAGCGCTTGCAATCAGTTTTACGGTATTCATCTGTAGTTCCCTACTCTTTATGCGACTCGAATATTTCCTCAAGGAGCTGCCGGTTCTCCGAAAACGCGGCAAGCACCGCGGGATCGAAATGTTCCGGTTTCGTCCGGCCGTCCCCCTCGGTGATGATCCTGCAGGCGGTCTCATGATCGAAGGGCCCCTTGTAGGGCCTGCGGCTCCTGAGCGCATCATACTGGTCCACGATGTTCACGATCCTGCCCTCGATCGGAATCTCCTCGCCCCGCAGGCCGCGCGGATACCCGCCGCCGTCCCACCGTTCATGGTGCGTCAGGGCGATGCTTTCGGCCATTTCCAGCAGTTCCGATCCGCTCCCCTTCAGGATCCTGGCGCCGATCGTCGTGTGGGTCTTCATCAGCGCGAACTCCTCGGTGTTCAGTCGCGCGGGCTTCAGGATAAGGTCCGAAGGGATTCCCACTTTACCGATATCGTGCATCGGACTGGCATAGGTGATCAATTCTACGGCCTCATCCTTCCACCCCAGCTTCTTCGCCAGAATTGCGCTGTAGTAGGCTATCCGCTTGATGTGCGCCCCCGTGTCCTCGTCCTTGTACTCCGCAACCACGGTCAGCCGCTGGATGGTGTCGATGTAGCTTTTCTTTAAAGCTTCATGGGTTTTCGTGAGCTCTTCCGTTTTTTTCCGGACGGTGACATCGAGGAGCTCGGCATGCTGCTTCAGAAAATCCTCGTATTCCTTCACCTTCATGAGGTTCTTCGTCCGGACGAGAAGCTCCGAAGTGTCCACGGGCTTGGTGATGAAATCGTTCGCCCCGACCTCCAGGCACCTGATGCGCGTGTCCCGGTCCGCCATGGCCGTTACCATCACGATGGGGATGTGGCGCGTGGCGGGATCGGTCTTGAGTATCCTACAGGCCTCGAACCCGTCCATCTCGGGCATCATGATGTCGAGAAAGATCATGTCCGGCATGTAAGCCCGTGCCTTTTCTACACCTTCCGTTCCATTCACCGCCGTGTCATAGGCGTATCCGTAGTTGTCGAGCATGAACGACAGGACCTTGCGGTTCATCACTTCGTCATCGACGATCAGTACTTTCCGTTTGGATGCTTCCTGCATGGCGTTTCTCCTTGTGTTCGGAATTGCGTACACTACTTTGCTACTTGCTACTTGCTACTTCGCTACTTGCCACACCTCTACCGATCGGTACGACAAAACGGAAGGTGCTGCCCTTCCCGGGCTCGCTCTCCACCCATATTCTTCCGCCGTGCAGTTCTATGAACCGCCTGCAGAGGCTCAATCCCAGCCCCGTGCCCGCATGCTTCCTGGTCAGGCTGGAATCTATCTGCTGGAACGGCCGGAACAGCAGCTGCAGTTGATCCGGTTCGATGCCATGACCGGTGTCAGCCACGGAAAACTCGATGAAGTTTCCGTGGATTGCGGATTTCAGATTTCGGATTTCGGATTGAGAACCTTCTTCTCCCCTTGGGGGAGAGGGCTGGCCTGCCCCGTTAGATGCTGAGCCACTTTCGCGGGGTGAGGGGCAATCCGCAATCAAGCGTGTTTCCACGCGCACCGAGCCCCCGTCCGGCGTGAATTTGAATGCATTGCTCAGCAGGTTCACGAGCACCTGTTTCAGCTTCCTCCGGTCGGCGACGATCTGCGGGACCGCCGGATCGATGGACGATTCCACTTTGACGGCATGTTTCAGCGCCTTTTCCTTGAACAGCAGAAGCGACCCGCTGACAAGCTCCCCCACAATGACCTGGTCCGGCTCCAGCTCCACCTTGCCGGCCTCTACCTTGGACAGGTCCAGGATGTCGGTGATCAGGCTGAGCAGATGATTGCCGCTCTTCGAAATGTCGCCCAGGAACTCCCGCTGCTTGTCGGAAACCGGACCGGCCATGCCCATGAGCATGATCTCGGAAAAGCCCATGATCGCGTTCAAGGGCGTCCTGAGTTCGTGGGACATATTGGACAGGAAGTCCGTCTTGGACCGGCTCGCCGCCTCCGCCTCCTCCCGCCGGAGGACCAGCTCCTTGTTCGTGTCCTCCAGCGCCCGGGTCCTCTCAAGGACCTTGGTTTCGAGCCCAGCCACGAGCCGGGCGTTCTCGATCGCGATCGCGGCCTGGTTCGCAAAGATCTCGCACAGCTTGATCCTGTCCGGGGAAAAATAGCCGGGATCATCGCTGTAGAAATTCAACGCCCCGAGGCATTTGTCCCGCGCATAGATGAGCGGAACGGCGAGCGAAGCCACGTACCCCCGCTGCCGCGCCTGCTCGCTCCAGGGGGCGAATGCCGGGTCCGCGATGCGCATGGCGAAGCTCTTCTTTGTTTTAATGGCCATCCCGGTCGGTCCCCTGCCGTAGCGGGAATCGTCCCAGGTTACCGGCGTGCCGGCAAGATAGCCGTCTTCCCGCCCTGAATGCGCCATGGGCTTCACGTCACAGGTGTCTGGCTCGACGATGCCGAGCCAGACCATTTTCAGTTCGAACACATTGTAGATAATGTGGCAGATGTACGCATACATGTCTTTCAGGCTGGTGATGATCATGAGCGTATTGGACGCGGTATTTAAGGCGGTAAGTTCCTCGCTGTACCGGCCCAGGGCTTCTTCGGTCCATTTCCGTTCAATGCCCAGCGCCACGACATCAGCCACCGATCCCAGCGAATTCATCGTTGTTTCCGCGAGGTGCCTGCGGCTGAACAGCGCCATCACGCCGACCAGCCGGTCCTGAACGACCAGGGGATACCCGGCGAATGCGACCATCCCCTCCGCCCGCGCCCATTCCTGGTCCCCGACCCGCGGGTCCCCCACAACCTCGTTG
>MHDY01000181.1:0-822 GCA_001803705.1 Nitrospirae bacterium GWC2_56_14
CGGAAAGCCGCCACTATCGAGCCGGCGGCGGTGACAGTCACAACAGCAACACCGTCTGTACATCGTGTCACGAACACCGCTTCAGCGACAGCCACGCCGAGGGAGAGTCCTGCAATTCCTGCCATAAGAGCAAACCGGTGCCGCGGCATTCCAGCTTCGGTCTGCCCAGGGACTGCCTCAAGTGCCATACCGGCAGCGTGGGGAACCGCGTGGACATCATCGGCCAGTTCAAGGGGAACTCCCACCACGTGCAGGGAGTGCCGATCAGCAACAGGCATTGCTACCAGTGCCACTGGGAATCGACGCCCGAGGGGTTCATCGACCCCGCCAGCCACGAAGGATTCAACTTCAAGAACTATTCGTCGCAGAAAGACACGAAGGTTGACCTGGTGATTTACGGCCCCGGGACCAGGCCCACCCTCTACCGCCTCTATTCCTCAGTGGCAGGGCGCGCTACTGCTGTTCAGTTCGTAGCGGCAACTATCGGTGCAGGCGACGTCAATGCCGAGCGGAAGCAATCGGCCGGCATCAACAATCACTGCCTCGGGTGCCACAGCGACCAGAACAACGATACGAAGCCGTTCAACGACTGCAAGACTCCGCGTCAGTACGCGTGGGACCGGCAGAGCGTCGATGCCCGCTACTCCCAGAAGGGAGTGACCAGGTGGGGCAAATACTCTTCCGCGACGGTCAATGCCAAATATAAGGTTACCAAAGCGCTCTCGGCTCACGGCAATGCCGGGGCGAACCAGGGGGGCTGGAACCCTTCGACGGGCATCGATACCAACATCAACAACTACCGCATCGGTTTCGCCGGGATGA
>MHDY01000181.1:831-1505 GCA_001803705.1 Nitrospirae bacterium GWC2_56_14
GCAGAAACGTCCAGTGCTTCGACTGCCACAACTCCCACGGCTCCAAGGCTGCCGGCGTCACGTCGAGTTATGTCTCCTACAGCGGGACGAGAGGGGGGAACATCAAGGAAGTGACGATGGGCAAGGGGGGGTACAGGGTGACGTATTCCGCCAAGTCGAATATGAGCGGGAACAACCCGTATAACGCAGGCGCCGCCCAGTGCTTCGACTGCCACATGACCGCGATGAAAGGGGAGGACTGGAGCACCGGCACGCCGTGGGGTTACCAGAGCACCTACGGCGCGACGCAACCGATAAAGGGTTACCGCGACGGCTACAAGTTTGGCGACCGGAATTACGTTGACCCGTATGCGGGCCCGGCGTACCTGCTGGCGAACGACTTCAAGCGAAGCAAGGGGATCGTCGGCGGGCACCTGAAGGCGACCTCGGGGCTCAAAACGTCCGTGTCGGAAAACCAGCAGATCAACGGCCTCTGCACCCCCTGCCACGATCCTCACGGCGTCAGCCCGGTCCTTGGGACGAAGCAGCAATACGGCGTACCGCTGCTGAAAGATACCTGGATGTCGTCCCCCTACAAGGAGGACTACCCGCCGCCCGATCCGTACGGCAAGCTCGCGTCGTCGCTCATGCCGAGCTGGAGTGCGTCGGTCATCTCCGGCACCAGCCTGAACATC
>MHDY01000181.1:1644-2868 GCA_001803705.1 Nitrospirae bacterium GWC2_56_14
ATTCGAAGAAGGCGCTTCTGGGGAGATACACCAGCTCGCAGAGCCCGAACGCGGCTCCGTGGAAGAGCGTCGAGCGGGTTCACGCCTCCACGAAAGGGTGGGGGGAGAACAAGGAGCATTCCTTCACCTGCTCGAAATGCCACCAGCCGCACAATTCAGGGCTTCCTCGGTTGATGCAGACCGATTGCCTCGACTACCAGCATCGTGGCATGAAGGTCTCGGGTGGAATCCCGTGGTCCGCACTTAAGGCGCAGATCGCAATGGGCAGCTTCCCGACGTACAGGACAAGCAGCACCCATAACGGAAGGCTTGCGGTTCGCGGCTACCCCAGCGCAAGTGAGTTCGGGATCATGCCGCCGTTCACCGGCCAGGGCAACACCGGCAAGCCGGTTCCCACGCCGGATGCCTCCGTCGCCTGTCATGTAAGCAGGTTCACCGACTTGGTCAACGGGTGGAAGACTGGGGTCACCGGCCAGGCTTCCGGTCTGCCGGAGCAATGGCCCGACGGCAACTTCTGGAACAGCGTGACGCCGTGGCCGAATGCGAAGTAACGATGACTTCATCTGTGACTGCCAAGCGGAGTGAATATATGCATGGAATAAGCCTCATAAACGGTAAACCTACCAAACATGACATTGTGACGCGGATCGGCGCGGTGGTGCGTAAAGGGTATTTCGCGGCGGTCATCTTGGCGCTTCTTGGCGTGATCCCCCCTTCTTCCACTGCGTTTGCGACCATGGGTGGCGATATCGTTTCACCGCAATTCCCCGCCCGCGACCAGAGGCCCGGCAAGCAAACGCCGGTAGCGTCTGCGACCGATACCGCGGGAAACACCTATATCACCGGTTACGAACTCCCTCCCGGCAGCGGCTTCGAACAGTTCTACACGGTGAAGATCGCTTCCGACGGCACGGTGGCGTGGCGCGCCGTGTACCAGAGGACCAACCAGCCGGCAAAAGCGGTTGCGCTGGCAGTGGACGGCGGTACAGGCGATGTTTTTGTTACCGGTAACGTCGCAGGGGATGTGGTCACCATCAAATATCCGGCCAATCCTGCTCCCAAAGCCGGAAGCAGCGACCCGAAGGAGGTGCAGGAAGGGTGGCTCATGACGTTCGACAACGGTGGTACGCACAATGCCACCGTTACGTCGCTGGCGATGGATGCAACACATGTCTATGTCTGCGGAGCATCCCGGTACAGCGGCAGCGACCGTTTCATGGTGCT
>MHDY01000181.1:3128-5376 GCA_001803705.1 Nitrospirae bacterium GWC2_56_14
CAGGGCATGTCTCCAGCGGCACTCTCAATCACATCCATACCGTCAAATACAACGGCGGTTCGGGAACCATTGCCTGGAGCCAGACTACCAACCTCGACGAGGCCACCGAACCCGACGCCCTCTATATCGACCAGGACACTAATCCGGCGAACCGCGATCATGTCTACGTTACCGGGCATACCTCGATCGACGGCTTCAATCATATCTACACGATACGGTACAAGTCTGCCCTCTCAACTCCGCAAACTGTCTGGTCGGGTCCCGGAGTCGTCTCCGGGGGGGTTATCTTCAACTCCGGCAATAACAGTATCGATATTCCGAAGGTGATCGTCGTCGATAAATCGTCAGACAGCTTCTTTGTTGCAGGGTATGCCGCCAGGAATAGCAACACCGACTTCCTGACCGCAAAGTACGCCAAAAGTACCGGCGACCACCTCTGGACGCGAACCTTTCATGGCGTTGCCAATAATAACGACCAGTCGATCGGGATCGGCCTCGACCTCGACTCCGGCGGCAATCCATATGTGGCCGGGTACGCTGACGAAACCACTCCTCTGCACCAGTACGCCGCCACGATCGACAACAGCTCGCGATCCGTCATCGAAGACAGCACTACGAGCGGCATATGGTCCGGCTACTACATCATGATGACCAGTGGTCTCAACTCCGGTGAATTCCGGAAGATCGCTTCCAACGACGCCACGAGCCTCACGCTGGCCCTGCAGTTGCCGAACGGCATACAAGCCGGCGATTCCCATTATATTTACGATAAAGAGGACCAAGACTACTACGTGGTCAAGTATGACCGCGGCGCTCTCAACGCTCCGAGCAAGCTTGCCGCTGCGGCCTCCTCAGCCAATGCGATAAGCCTCTCGTGGCAGGACAACAACGCGGTGTCGGTCCCCGACCCGACCCTGTTCCGCGTCGAACGCTGCACGGACTCCGCCCCCCGCCTGACGGACTGCACGTCGTTCTCGGTGCTGGCGGACAACCTGGTCGGCACATCCTATACGGACAATGCCGGGCTTGCGTCGGATACCTACTATTACTACCGCGTCACGGCGCATAACAATGCGAATGGGGATACCTATCCAAGCAACACAGCCCATGCCGCAACCCAGTACCTCCAAACTGAGACGCCGGCCAACGACCACACATTCACCTATGCCGGCATGCCACCCAGCCAGCTCGACAACGCTCTTTCAGTAGCTACCAGTCCGACCAACGGCTTCCCGGTCGTCACCGGCAACAGCTTCTTTGGAGGCAAGGGGTTCGATTACTACACCATCAAGCTGGACAGGAATCTCACAAAACTGTGGAGCCAGCAGTACGGCGAGCCGCAAATGATCTACGACGATGTCGATACGTGCCTGGCTGTCGATAACAACGGCCAGATTATCGTGTCCGGTTTTTCGTACCTGAATAACAGCGGCACCGACATGGATGCCATTTTTACCCGTAAATTGGACAATACCGCTGCCACGGCGACCACGCCGGTAGCCGACGAGGTTTCGGCCAACTGGACAGACCAGTGGGCGCACCAGTTCAATGCACCCGGAGGGGGCGACGCACAGGCCATAGCCATCGACGCGGCCTCCGATTCTTCCAACAACATCGCGCTCGTCGGCATGGGCCTTCATACCCCGGGCGAGTACGGCAAGTACGACATCTACCTCCTCCATTATCCGCCTGCGGGCCCCGGCCCTGCCGGATCACCCAATCCCGGCTATTGGGCGGCAACTCCCATACACAAGATGGACGACAACCGCCCGACTGCCGTGGTGGTCGATCCGTGGGGGGATGTGGTCGTCACCGGATTCATTGGCAATCTCCCCAATGGAGGAGCCAACAGTTACCGTATCTACACGGCCAAGCTCAGCGGCAGCGCAGCCACCGCCCCTCTTTGCCCTATAGGCAAGGTGCCGGGTTGTCTGCTCTGGGAGCAGACCTACGCCGGAGGCTTCGGCAACGACGAGCCGAACGACGTGGCGGTCGACAGCCTTGGAAACATCTACGTTACCGGGTTTACGACCACCAATGCTCAAGGCGACACGGCCTTCATCACCCTCAAATACGACAAGGACGGAAACATTCAGTGGGGCGGGCCGAAGATCGCTGCCAACCCCGGGGGAGACGACGAGGCGGTGGCGATCAAGGTGGACCCGATCGACGGCAACATCGTGGTGGCGGGGGACCGGCTCACTGACCCGGGGAATCATGATTTTCATGTCGTACGCTACAACGCAGC
>MHDY01000182.1:0-11853 GCA_001803705.1 Nitrospirae bacterium GWC2_56_14
CAACACGTACAAGGCGATCTACACCCTGCTGGCAATACGTATGGTCGAACAGGGAGCGGCCGGGGAGGCCCGCATGTCGATGCGCGATACCGCCCGGTCCGCTCCTGCCGACAACGGGGGACCCGATGCCGGCAAGGCAGGCCCCGTTTCGCGGAATGAGATCCAGGAGGCCTATGCGGCGCTGGACAGGCAGGACCATTACCAGATCCTCGGCGTCGACAAGACGATCACGCCTGCTGAACTGAAAAAAGTATATTTCAGGCTGGCCAAGCGCTTCCATCCAGACCGTCACAATGAGCCGGAGATGGCCGACATGAAAGCAGTGATCCAGGCCCTTTTCACCAGGATCCACCAGGCATACGAGACGCTCAGCAATGATCTTAAGCGCAATGAATACGACCGTATCCAGGTGCAGGGATCGAAAAAAGCGCCCCAAGCGGTCAAGGCCCGGAATGAAAAGCTGGAAAAAAGAGCGGCGGCGGCCAAGCAATTTGAGACCGGCATGGACGCCTTCAAGATAGGCAACTTCTGGGGCGCCGAGGAATCCTTCAGATGGGCCTGCCAGTTCGACCCTGAAAACGGCAAATACTTTCACTACCGGGGCATTGCCCTGTCACGCATTCCCCGCAGAAGTCACGATGCCGAGGAAGAGCTGCGCAGGGCGATCGAACTCGATCCGGAGATCAGCGTCTACCATCTGGAACTGGGAAACCTCTACCTGAAGGGCGGGCTCAAAAACCGGGCGCTGCCGTATTTCACCCACGCCCTCGAACTGGATCCCGCGTCGGATGCCGCCCGGAAAGCCATCGAGGCCGCCGGCGGAACCGCGGCGCCGCAGGATGAGCCCAAGGACCAGAGCGGGGTCTTCAATAAAATGTTCAAGGACGGAAAGAAACCCTGAAACCTCGTTACAGGCCGGTATGCTGCTTCAGCAGTTCGTTGATCAGATGGTCCGCTTCCTGAAGGCCCCCCCGCCGCAACAGATCGAGAACATCTGAACCAATGATCGCAGCAAGGACCTGCCGCCTGATCTCTTCGCTCCCGACCTCATCGTGAAGACGCTTCCGCACAGCAGCCAGCCTCGTCAGCAACAGCCCGTATTCGGGCCCGTACCGCTTCTCCAGTTCCTGCCTGATGCTCTTCGACAGCGCCGGACTCGCCCCGCTCGTCGATATGGCGATCACCAGGTCCCCGCGCTCCACCACCGACGGCACGATGAAGCTGCTTTCTTCAGGCGGCGCGGCCACATTCACCAGGATTCCTTTTTTGCGGCAAAGCTGCGCTACGGCACGATTCACGGCGAGGTCATTGGTTGCGGCAATAACAAGAAGGGCGTTCGCAAGATGGGCTTCCTGGAACAGGGCCGGGACCTGAAGGACCTTTCCCGATGCAACAAGGTAGGCCAGCTTCGGCGTGAGCGAAGGGCTCACGACCGTCACCTCGGCGCCCGATTCGAGAAGAGAGAGCGTCTTGCGCTCAGCGACCAGGCCGCCGCCAACGACCACACAGCGGCGTTCACGGAGATCCAGGTTCACGGGATAGTACTTCATTTTGATTTGAGCGCGCTGATGAGAGGACCGACAACATCCTGCATGGAGGGATACTTTTTTACGAGCAGTTCGAACTCCCGAAGCGCATCGTCGCGCCTGCCCAGTTCCTGATAGGACAAGCCGGCGTAGTAGAGAGCATCCTTTTCCGCCGTCGACCCCGGATAATCCCGCAGCAGCTGCTCAAGCCTCGCCGCGGCAGCCGCATAGGATCCCTTTTTGTGGTAGAACCGGCCGACATAGAGCTCGTATTCTGCGAGCCGGTCCTTGCAGAGCGCTGTATAACGGACCGCCTGTTCTTCGTAAGCGCTCTTCGGGTACCTGCTTCTGAGCGTTTCGAATTCTTTTATCGCCGTGTGTACGGGCTCAGGGTCGCGGTCAATCGTGGTGAGCTGGTTGTAACTGCACATTGCGACCTGAAACTGGGCGTAGGCGGCATCCTTGTTCACCGGGTGATAATTGAGGAAGGCCTGATACTCGACACGGGCCTCATCGTACTTTTCTTCTCCAAAGTAGGTGTCGGCGATGCGCAGCATCAGGGCCGGATCGTAGCTGCGGTCCGGCGCTTTTTCCTGTATTTCCTGGTAGTCCTTGCGCGCTTTTTCGTAGGAGCCCTTTACCATGTTCTCTTCAGCCTGTTTGAACAAGGCAGTCGGGTCGAAGACCTCCTGCTTTTCCGCACAGCCGGCGAGAACAACGAACAGCAGGAGTGAAAACAGTTTTTTCATGAGGGGGGTCACTTTCTGGAATGGCGCTCTAGGACGAGCACCCTCTGCGGGGTAAACCGCTTCTGCGCATCAGCGAAGGCAATATATCACAGAGGATTTCCTTTTGTCAACGGCTGCTTGATCCAGCGCCGCTATCCTGCTCAATCCTGCTTCTGGCTGTCCCCGACCCGGGCCTCGCAGGCCGTATGGCGAATGACCTTCCCCTGGACCATATACACGACCATTTCCGCGATGTTCGTGGCGTGGTCGGCGATGCGCTCCAGATACTTCGTAATATAGGTGAGGCGCACGGCGCGTGAGATGTTCTTGGGGTCTTGCAGCATGTACACCAGCAATTCATTGAAAATCTGATGGTTCAGGTTGTCCACGAAATCATCGGCAGCGCACACGTTCAAAGCGAGATTGGCGTCTCTGGCCACAAAGGCGTCGAGGCTGTCCTTGAGCATCTTCTGGGCCGCCTCGGCCATGCGCGGAATATCGATGTAGGGCTTGAGCGGCGGCTCGTCGTTCAACTCTATGGTGCGCTCGCAAATGTCGACGGCCAGGTCGCCCATCCGTTCGAGGTCGGTGATGATCTTGATGGCGGTGGTTATGAAACGGAGGTTGCTGCCCGAGGGCTGCCAGATGGCGAGGAAACGGATGCACTCCTCCTCGATCTCGACGTCATAATTGTTGACGATGGCGTCGCCGTCGATGACCTCGATCGCCAGGTTCCGGTCCCGCTCAACCAGCGCGGTGACGGATTTCCTGATCGACTCTTCGACAAAGCCGCCCATTTTGAGCACCCGTTCCTTGAGCGCTTCCAGGTCCTGTTCTTTCTGTCTGGCCATGAGTTTCTCCCTCTTTTCCATTGCGGATTGCGGATTTCGGATTGCGGATTGAACGACGTTATAGCAAGAGCTCACTTGTGAATCTAAGGCATACCGGTTCATACCGGTAACGGATTTAACGGCAAAAGTCTGAAGGTTTTATTCCGCAATCCGCAATCCGAAATCCGCAATGGCATCATCCAAATCTTCCCGTAATATAATCATCGGTCTGCTTATTGTCCGGATTCGTGAAGATTTTCTCCGTTGACCCGTATTCTATGAGATCGCCCATGTACAGAAAACCGGTCATGTCCGAAACGCGCGCGGCCTGCTGCATATTATGGGTAACGATAATGATCGTCACGTCCTTTTTCAGGGAAACGACAAGTTCCTCGATCTTGGCGGTCGAGATGGGGTCGAGCGCCGAGGTGGGTTCATCGAAGAGCAGGACCTCGGGCTCAACGGCCAATGCCCGCGCAATGACCAGACGCTGCTGCTGGCCTCCCGACAGGTCGTAGGCGCTCGCGTTCAGTTTGTCCCTTACCTCGGTCCAGAGCGCCGCGTGTTTCAGCGCCTCTTCGATCCTTCCCACCAGTTCCGACTTGTTCTTGATGCCCTTTAATCTGAGGCCGTAGGCGATATTTTCAGCAATGCTCATGGGAAAGGGCGTGGGTTTCTGGAACACCATGCCGACGCGGCTCCTGAGATTGATCAGGTCGATGTCGTTCGCAAGGATATTCTTGTCCTGAAAAAGGATCTCTCCTTCATACCGGTGCTTCGGGTAGAGGTCGTGCATGCGGTTGAAACATCTGAGCAGGGTGGTCTTGCCGCAGCCCGACGGACCGATCAGGGCGGTGACCTTGTACTTGTAGATCGGCAGCGAGATTTTCTGCAGAGCGTGGATATCGCCGCTATAGTAAAAATCCAGGTTTTTCACCTCGATCTCGGTCGTTGGCGTCACTGCTTATACCTCCACTTTAAGATAAGTCTTCCGGCGATCGTCAGCAGAAGGATGAACAGGGTAATGACCAGGGCGGCGCCCCAGGCCTGGGAATGCCAGCTCTTATAGGGCCCCATGGCGTATTGAAAGATGGTGACGGTCAGCGATGCGATCGGCCTGTTCATGTCCGTTGAGAAGAAATTGTTGTTGAACGACGTGAACAGGAGCGGCGCCGTTTCTCCCGCGACCCGGGCGATGGACAGCAGAATACCGGTCAGAATGCCTGTTGCCGCGCCCCGGTACACGATCTGGATGATGACCTTGTAATACGGGGCGCCCAGGGCGAAGGCCGCCTCCCGCAGGGTCCAGGGCACCAGCGACAGCATGTTCTCGGTCGTCCTGAGCACCACCGGTATCATGATGATCGAAAGGGCGAACGCCCCTGCCCAGCCGCTGAAATGATGGAGCGGCCTGACCAGGATCGCATAGACGAAAGCGCCGATAACGATAGAGGGCACGCTGACCATGATGTCGGAAATAATGCTGATGGTCCTTGCGATCGCCTTTCCCCGCGCATACTCGGCGAGGAACGTCCCGCCCAGAACGCCCACGGGGACCCCGATAAGCGTGGCGACCAGAGTGATCATCAACTGGCCGACGAACGCGTTCCTCAGACCCCCTCCTTCAACGCCGGCGGCAGCGGGGTCGTTGAAGAACAGGCTGATGTGCAGTGCGCCCAGGCCGTGGATCAGGACATCGCCCAGGATATACACCAGCCAGAAGAGCCCGATTGCAGCGGCCAGACCGCTCAGGGTGAGCGCGACGAGACTCTCTATTTTGCGTTTTTGCTCAATATTCATATTGATCCCAGGCTAAAAAATGTTTGACACTGATTGACACTGATAAAATCTATGAGCAGTCAGTATCTTTTTGACGTATCCGTGAAAATCATAGCTTTTGTCCGACCTTTCAGTGTCAAAGGTCCTTTTTCTTATCGCGAATACTTCTTCTCCGCCTTCAGCAGAAAGAACTTGGCTATCGCCAGAATGATGAAGCTCATCACGAACAGCACGAGCGCCAGGTAATAGAGCGAGGAAAGATAGATATCGCTGTCCGCTTCGGTGAACTCATTAGCCAGGCTTACGGTGATCGTTGATGCCGCGTCGAACAGCGATGTGGCTATCTTATGACTATTCCCGAGTACGAAGGCCACCGCCATGGTCTCGCCCAGCGCCCGGCCCAGGGAGAGGGCGACACCGCCGAAAACGCCCAGCTTGGAGTACGGGAGCACCACATTCTTGACCACTTCCCACTTCGTGGCCCCGATGGCGTAGGCAGATTCCTTGACCACCGAGGGGGTCAAATTGAAAGAATCGCGTGCGATGCTCGCGGTGAACGGGATGATCATGATGGCGAGGATGACGCTTGCCGTCAACAGGTCGATGCCCATGGGAGTGCCCTCGAACAGGATGCCGACGAGGGGCAGTTTCCCGATGCTGTTCTGGAGCGCAGGTTCGATATACTTGGACATGATGGGAGCAAGGGTGAACAGGCCCCACATGCCGTAAATGATGCTCGGGATGGCGGCCAGCAGTTCTATGGCGATGCCGATGGGAGCTTTCAAATAATTCGGCGCGATCTCGGTCACAAAGATCGCGATACCGATAGCCGTGGGAATGGCGAAGAGCAGGGCAAGGCCGGTCGTGAGGAACGTGCCGTAAATGGTCGTTGCCGCGCCGAACATTCCTGTCACGGGGTTCCATGCCGTCGAGGTCAGAAAACCGACCACCCCGAACTTCCCTATGGCGAGCGAGGACTCTTTTAAAAGTACGGCGATGATGCCGATGATAAAGATGATGACCGTAAAGGACGCAACTGCCGTAAGAGAGTAAAAAAGCAGCTCAGGGATGTTTTTCTTGGGAGCTATAGCCACTGCGAGGACCTTTCTGGTCGATCAAAACTTACAATAAAGAAAGGAAACGGGTCAGGTATTTTCAGTATATATACCTGACCCGCAGATTGCAACCTGTTTTCATTTCTCATGCAAACGCATTTATGAATGTCACTTGTAGGGCAAGGCTTTAGCCTTGTATGAAGCAACCCTGAAGGGTTGCCCTACGGAAAACGTTTGAAGATGTAATTCATGCTTTACGCGTTTGCTATCGTGCAGCTTATTGAATGCCGTTCGCCTTCCAGTAAGCCTGCACTTTTGCCTTCAACGATTTCGGAAGGGGTACATACACCAGTTCTTTCGCCTTCGCATCGCCGTTCTTGAAAGCCCAGTCGAAGAACTTGACGACCTTTATATTGGAATCCTTCTTTTCTTTCCCGAGAAGGATGAACGTCGCCCCTGCGATGGGCCAGGACTTTTTGCCCGGCGCATCGTTCAGCCAGAGGTAGAAATCCTTCTTCGGGTCGAAGTTTGCTGTTGCGGCCGCGTCCTCAAAGCTTGCGAAGCTCGGCTCCACGAACGTGCCGGCGTGGTTCTTCAGGACCGTATGGGTGAGGTTGTTCTGCTTGGCATAGGCGAATTCGACATAGCCGATGGAGTTCGCCTGCTGCTGCACATAATTGGCAACGCCTTCGTTCCCCTTCCCGCCGATGCCTGCCGGCCAGCTTACGGAAGTGCCGGCGCCGACCTTTTCTTTCCAGGCAGGACAAACATCGCTCAGGTAATCCGTAAAGATGGCTGTCGTACCCGAACCATCGGAGCGATGGACCACCGTGATAGCATTGTCCGGGAGGTTCAGTTTGGGGTTCATTCCCTTGATCTTCGGATCGCTCCAGGTCTTGACCTCTCCCATGTAGATCTTGCACATAGTGTCGGAATCGAGCTTCAATTCTCCGGCCTTGATGCCTGCGATGTTCACCACCGGAACAACTCCGCCGATGACAGCCGGGAACTGGATCAGGTTGGCCTTGGCAAGCTCTTCCGGTTTGAGCGGCTTGTCCGAAGCCCCGAAGTCTACCGTCCGCTCGGTGATCTGCTTGATGCCGCCGCCCGAGCCGATGGACTGGTAATTGAGCTTTATGCCCGTTATCTTGTTGTATTCATTGGCCCATGCCGAGTATACCGGGTAGGGGAACGTGGCGCCCGCGCCGTTCAGCATCTCTTCAGCCTGTGCCTGGTTGGACGACAGTAGTCCGGTCAAAAGTAACGCAATTGTCAAAATTCGCTTCATGGTTTTCTCCTTTTCCTGTTTATGTTTGTCATTTATACCATGGAATTGTTACAAGATTATTACAACGATATTAAGCTTCTGTTAAATAGTTTACCTCATCTACCTCCTTTATTTACCTCCTTTTTTACAAAATTGTTAACCGTGACATCCTGTTCTATGCCTGCAGTTTGAGCTGCCGATTGACCTTGTTTCTCAAATCAACGACATTGCCTTTGCAGATATATCCCCGGACACCGTGGATCTTAACGAGCTCCCGCAAACTATCCTCGTCATTGGATGAATGAAAAAAGATGGGAGTGCGGCAGGCATCGCAATAGGGCTTGATGATCTCCGAGAGCTTGTCGCCTGAGAGCCCCGGCATATTGACGTCGAGCAGCACCATATCCGGCTGGAAATCCCTTACGCGGTTCGTCGCGCCGAGCCAGTTTTTATGGGTGCTGACCTCGATCTGGTCGTTCTGCAGGAGCTCCTTCGTGGTATAGAGATGCATTTCATCATCATCGATCACCAGTACCTTTTTCTTATTCTTATTCTGCACTGTAAAGCCCTCCCCGTAATTCGTTTGATAAAGCCCCCCCTCCCATACTCCCTCTCCCACCGGGGGAGAGGGGCAGGGGTGAGGGAAGTTGACATAACGGCAGGGACACGATGAACGTCGTGCCCTTCCCGTAGGTGCTTGTTATCGATATCGTACCGCCGATCAGCTCCACCAGGTTCTTGCTGATCGTCAGGCCCAGCCCCGTACCTTCATGGGTTTTGGTTTTGGCGTCCTCGATCTGGCTGAAGGCCGTAAAGAGCTTATGGAGGTCCTCCTCTTTTATGCCTATGCCCGTATCGCTAATGGCGATCACCAGGTTGCTTCCGATGATGGAAAGCGTTATCTCGATCATGCCGGCTTCAGTGAATTTCGCGGCATTGCTCACCAGGTTCATAAGCACCTGCCTGAGCTTGATGGGGTCCGTGGTGACCATCAAGGCCATTGCGGGCGCCCTCACCTCCACGGCCACAGGCTTTTTCCCGATAAGGATGCGGGTCGTCTCCGCGAGCTCGGCAACGAGCGACACGGCATCAACCTCCTGCTGCGCTACCTCCATCCTGCCTGCTTCGATCTTCGACAGGTCGAGGATATTGGTGATAACGGTCCTAAGATTGGTCGCGCTGGAGATCATGAAGGAGAGGCGTTCCTTGATCTGTTCGATCGAGCCCTTGTCGGCCGACATGCGCAAAAGCTCGGCAAGTCCGATGATGGCGTTCACCGGGGACCGCAGTTCATGGGTAACGTTCGCCAGGAACTGGGACTTTACCTGATTAATCTTCTCCAGCTCCTGCGCCCGCGCACTGGCCACTTCTTTCTGCAGCACGCTGTTGGCCAGGGCGTTGCTTTGCTGGATCACGAGCTGCTTGACCGAAAGGAGGCCTTTGTAGGCGCCGGAGGGGGTCGTTACGATGATCTCGTCATAGATGTCCTGCGGCGTCCGTTCCAACGCTTTGTCAATGACCACATCGAGCCGCTCGTTCTCGGGCACGATGAGCGGGGTCGTGTCGGCTATGACGATGATGGGGTGTTTCCCGTACAGCTCGAAGCCGAACCTGCGAAACAGCGCGAACAGCAGCTTCGTTCGCGTGACCAGTCCGATTGGCTCGTTTCCTTCGACTACCGCCATCGCGTCCAGGTTGGTCGTGCTGAAGAACCGCTCCGCCACCATGTTCACCGTGGTCTGCGGCGTGGTCAGTTCGTTCGAAATAATGAGTTCTCCGACGGGAAGAACGTTTTCACGCGCTGGCATCGTCTGCATACAACCTCCTCTTTACTCTTCATTCCTCTATCGTTCTATACATTGGTTGATAGATTCGTAAAAAGTCTTTTTTAGCCACATAAGTCACAAAACACACAGAAATAATCTTTATTCTTGAAGGTCTTCCTTATGTGCTTTATGTGAATTATGTGGCAAATCTTGACTTCTTACGAGTTCATCATTGGTTTATTCTGCATCATTTCGTAGGGGCGGGTTTCAAACCCGTCCCTGCCTGTCACGCCACGCCCTGTCCCGAGTAAGACGCTTCGGCTTCCACCTTGATAAATGACACGGTAAAGGTGCTGCCGATTCCCGGCCGGCTCACGACCGTGACCCTGCCACCCATGGCTTCGACAAGATGCTTTACAATATAGAGTCCGAGGCCGGCGCCTTTTATCCGCTCGCTTCCGACGGCACGGTAGAACTTATCGAAAATGCGGTCGATCTCGGTCTGTGCTATCCCGCTCCCCTCATCTTGTATGGAAATATTCACCCAATCAGTGCTGCTGTCGAATGAGATTTTGACCATCCCGCCGTCGCGGTTGTATTTAACAGCATTCGATATGAGGTTGATCAGAACCTGCTTGATCGCTGTTTTGTTGCCATGCACCAGGGACGAGCTGCTGTTAACATGCATTATTTCAATCTGCTTCCTTTTCGCCGCATCCTGAAGGAATTCTAATGTTTCATCGACCAGTAAGCCGAGAGCAACAGGCTGAGCCGTCAGGAGTTCTTTCCCCTGTTCGAGCCGGGAGAGGAGCGATGCGTCATTCAGCAGGCTTTCGGCATGGGAGGCGGCCAGGTTGATGGTTCTCATATATTTACTCGATTCGCCCTTCCGCAGCGCAAGAGAGGAAAAACCGCCGATCGCGGCAAGCGAGTTCTGCAGTTCATGGATCATATACTGCACGGAGGTGTCCTGCTCCTGCTCGCGGGTCCGGAGCCGATCGATCGTCTGCTGCCGGTCGATCTGTTTTTTTAACTTCAGCACCAGCTCTTTCATGGAATAGGGCTTTGCAAGGTAATCGTCGGCGCCGAGGCTGAGGCCCTTGATGCGGTCGTCCTCATCGGACAGCGCGGTAAGCATGATGATCGGCAGCGTTCTCCCTTTTGCGCTCTCCCGTAAAAGGCCGCAGACCTCCCAGCCGTTCAGCTCCGGCATCATGACATCCAGAAGGATGGCATCCGGGGTCCGGCGCTGTACCGCCTCTATGGCTTCCTTGCCATTTCGCGCGATCACTGTTTCATACTGCTCTTTTTGCAGGTTATAGCTGAGCAATTCAGCGCAATCGTTTTCATCTTCGACAATAAGGATCTGCTTTTTCATAACGCTTTGTCCTGACCCTTTGCATTCAGTTGCGATGCATACTCTATCCGGTTTCTGTTACAGGAGTATGAAGCCTGCGTTAAATGTTGGTTAAAGCCGGATATCCGTCGGGAAACATGCCGGGATTGCGCTCGTGACTTATCCTCAGTGCTCATGGCCTTTGTCGGATCTTATCCGTGTCAAAGGTTTTTTCGAGTCCGTCCCCGCTAAGCCACGCGCGCCCGAATGCTGTCCGTGATGCGATAGCCCCAGGACCAGACTCCCCGCTCCGGACAGGGCGACAGCCGGGAATCCTGTCCGATCATATACCGGTTGCCACGCCAGATCACGGTTGAGCTCAGAAGCGGCACGAACCAGAGGAATCCGATGATAAGGTCCTTGACCGGCACCAGGAAATACCGGAGAACCGACTGCCTCTGAACGTAGGTGCGAGCTGATGTTGCTTCGATCATGCTCCCGAGCAGGAGGTCCCCCAGGACCTTGATGAGTCCGATGCCGGCCGCGAAGGAAAGCGTTGCGCGCGACGGGCCCGTGAGCAGAACCGGCAAGGTCGCTACAAACACCGGGTTCACGAGCAGCTCGGATATATATTTCGCTCCGCCGATCTTCCACCTGAGCTTGCCCCACCGCGTGTGGCGGTTCATGAAGCGCTTGATGTCCCAGTACTCATTGACATTGCTGACCAGGTGGTTCGACAGCACGACCTTCTTTCCGCTCCTGTCCATTTCCCTGCCGATGATGAAATCCTCGGCCAGGATGTCCTTGAACGCGGCAAGCCCTCCCAGCGCTTCCAGGTCCGTCTTTTTCATGAGCATGGACTTTCCAATGACGCAGGGCATCCCCAGGGCCTGGTCGAGAAAACTGACGCTTCCCATGATGAACGAATTGAGATGAAGGTTCTCCAGGGTGGCGCCGAGGCTCCGTCCGCCGACGCCGTGGATAAGGTTGCTCACCAGTCCGACCGATGGGTCCGCGGTCTGCCGCACGATCTCGCGCAAATAGTTTTTGCCGACCAGCACATTGCTGTCGCTGATAAGGATGCAGGGATGAAGCGCTTTTCGGTAGCCCGGCAGGAGGTTGTTCACCTTCGGGTTGAGTCCGGCATGGCATTTCTCGACAACGAGGGAGATGTTCCGGTCGGGGTACTTGTCCTGTACTTTTTTCGCTACTTTGAAGGCCGGGTCGTTGAAGTCCTGGAGGCAAAAGAGGATTTCGTATTCGGGATAGTCCTGCGTGCAGAAGCTTGAAAGGTTGTCGAACAGATTGTCGTCCAGTCCCTTGAGAGGTTTCAGGATCGATACCGGAGGGGAATGGCCCGGTTCGTCCGCTGCTGTTTTCTGCTTCTTTCTTAAGAGCGACCAGGTCGCTCCGACCTGGAGCAGGTAGAGAATGACCCCTACCAGGGAGATCGAAGCACATATGAGAAATAGTGTCATGTGGCTCCTCCTTCTTTTTGGACCAAGGCAACCATGTTGCCGTGAATCACGCCGACACGGTCGGCTCGCTCCAAAATCAATTCCTGAA
>MHDY01000182.1:11900-12473 GCA_001803705.1 Nitrospirae bacterium GWC2_56_14
AGTCGATGTTCTTTTCGCAGTTCAGCAGCGTTTTCCAGGAGTACAGATGCCGTGCCTTGTGAAAATCGCTGTTGGCGATGTAGGGATATTTTTTCAGGCTGATCACATTGAACACGTCATCGCGGTTCGCGATCTCCCAGGCATCGATATATTTTGCATACTTGTCCCGGTTGTTCCAGAGATAGAGCGTATCCTTGTTCACGAGGTCCGGGGTATGGTGAGGGTGGCAGGCAACGGTCAGGGTGTCCTGGCGCCGTGCTTCGAGAAAGATCTCGTCATAGGTCATGCAGGCGGGAATGAATTCCTTGATATCCAGGATAAGCAGGTGGGCCGACTCGTCCTTCGAGATATAGTTCTTGCTGATCTCAACACCGGGGACCACGAGCATCCCGTATTTGTCCCAGGCCCGCGCCGCCTCCTGCCTGAGCGTGTCGAGGTACTCGTCAAAGTTGTCGCCCCGGATCGACAGGTTGAATTGGCGCGCGAACTTGCCCATGGTGTTGTCGCCGTTCACCACATGGTCCGTGATCGCGATCGCATCAAAGCCCGCCTGACCGAAGAGGTCGATCGTCT
>MHDY01000182.1:12485-13245 GCA_001803705.1 Nitrospirae bacterium GWC2_56_14
GCGATCCGTCGGAAAACGTAGTGTGGATATGAAAGTCACAGAGAAGCATTGAGGGCATACTACAGGAGGAGTGTTACCATCGTATGACAGGAGTGTGAAGTTTGGGTTAAGTTATTTACCGGCCGGCCTGACGCACTGGAATAATATTCTTTCCGAATTTTAATCACGGAAAAGCTTCGGTGCAGCGACAGCTCCCTCTGCGCCTCTGCGTCTCTGCGCGAGTTCGCCCCTTTTACTACACCCCGGAAAGCATAAGAACAACAAACAGGATTCCCAGCACCAGACTTGCGACGGTCAGGCCGTGTTCGATTGTTTTCAAGATAGACTTATTCATGCTCGATCACCTCGATTACATCCTTGACCTGCTCTGGATCAGGTAGGCGTAGTAGGTCGCGGCGCTCGTCGGGGAGCGCTTGAGCGTTTTGAAATCGACCTTGTACAGGCCGAACCGGGAATCGAGGCCCTGGAGCCACTCGTAGTTGTCGATGAGGGTCCAATAGAAATAGCCCCGGACATCGAGTCCGTCCTTCAGGCATCGCTCGATGACATCCACATGCTGTTTCATGTACCTGACCTTCATTTCGGTGTCGTGGGTCGCTATGCCGTTCTCGGTGATGAAAAGCGGCAGGTCGAGCCGCGACGCGTACCGCAGGACCTTGGCAAGGCCGCGCGGATGCACCTCCCACCCGATGTTCGTAAGGCCGTGTCCGTCGATGTCCAGGTGCCTGAGCTCCACACCCATTTTTTTAAAGGGGTTGAA
>MHDY01000182.1:13266-19784 GCA_001803705.1 Nitrospirae bacterium GWC2_56_14
GTAGTTCACGCCGAAGAAGTCGAGTTTGTCCTTGATCGGGACTTCGATCTCCACGGCGCGGGAGAACGGGAATTTGATGACGAAGACGCCGGTCTGGAACGCGTTAATGATCGAATGATTGTAAAAAAAGTTCGCCGATTTTTTCAGGAGCCGGTCCAGGGGGTTCCATTTCTTCCAGGGAGCGAACACAGACATATTATGGGCGATGCTGACCTGAGCATCGGGAACATACCGGTGGATGATGTCGTAAGCCTTGCCGTGGCACGTGAATATGTTCTTCAGAGCGACAAGGGAACGGGGAACGTCCCGCAGACCCGGCGGTGTGCACCCGTCCAGGTACCCGCCGATCAGGATGACATAGGGTTCGTTGAAGGTGATCCAGTACCGCACGTTCCTGAGCGTCGCTACCATCTTTTCCGTATAGCGCAGGAATTTTTCGATGGATGCGGTCTTATGCCAGGGAGAACGCTCCAGAAACCACTTGGGATGGGTGAAATGATGGAGCGTGACCATGGGTTCGATGTTATAGCTCCGCAGGATGTCGATGATCTCCTGGTAATGCGCGATGGCCTCGTCGTCCCAGGTGTCGGGACGCGGCTGGATCCTGCTCCATTCAATGGAGAAGCGATAGGAATTTACGCCCAGGTCCTTCAGGAGTTTGAGGTCCTCCCGGAAAACGGCATAGTGGTTCGTGATCTCGGGGATGTCGCTTAATACCGGGTCCCAGGTCGACCAGTCGGCGTTGGAAGAACCTTCGAGTTGAAACGCCGATGTGGCGACTCCCCACTGAAAGTCTTCCGGGAAGGCCGGTTTCCTCGTTGTCTCGTGCATTCCTGTCACCGCCAATAAAGGACCAGGAACACCAGTCCTGCCAGGAAAGCGGCGAAAAGCAGGATCTCCTCGATTTTTTCCTGAAGCTGCTTCTGTTCATTGTCAGGCATGGACCACCTCTTTTGCATCGCTGCATTTTTCCGGTGAAAAAACCACGGCAAGCGTCCGGATGCCGCCGATCACCAGGATCAGGGCCGCGAGCGCCATGATCATGCCCGCCTCCAGATTGTGCTGATAGAGCCCGATCATGATCTCGCGCAGGACAAAGACCAAAGCGGCATCGGTGATGAACGTGATCTTAAGCCGGTGCACGGTGAAATATTCAATGATGCTTCGCAGCAGCTCGATGACGATGAACATCGAAAGAATGTTCGTCACCATCATGTCGAACGCGGAAGCCAGCGTCTGACTGCCAAACACGGCACGAAGGTCAAGAATGACCCGGGCGATCCCCATCAAAAGGGCGAGGATAACGATCGGGATCATGAATTTGATCATGCTGTCGACTATCCTGGTAAAGTATTTCATGGTCTCGTCCTTTTCAAAAAGGGTGGGACGGGCTGATAAGGCCCGTCCCGGGGAGGTGGGACGATGAAGCCAGGTACGCTGCAGTGATAGCGTTAGAAGCTGTGATTCACGCCGAAGGATATGACCGAAGGATCTTCATCCGCCTTCGGTGTGTACGCTCCGCCTGCGCCTCCCTGGCCCAGGCCGTAGGTGGCATTCGTATCGTTTTTCGTGGCTGCGTACAGAACATATGCAGAGGTGCGCTTTGTAAAAGCATGGTCGGCTCCGACAGCCATGAATGTCGCGCCCGTCTCGGCGAGCGACTCGCCGTCGTCGGCGATGCCGAATGCGAGCTTGATGGTTTCCTTACCCAGCTTCTGGCTCACCGCAAGGTACATGGCGTCGCGGGTGATCGCTGAAGTAGCGGTATCGTCCTTGAGGGTCTCGAAAACAAGCCCGATCTTCGTGCCGCCGATGGTATAGCCCGCGCCGAGTCTGGCTCCCGTAACCTCCTTACCAGCAGCGTCCCAGGTGGCTACGCCGTTCTTGTGACTTTCTGCCGCCAGGGCGATTGCCAGGGCGCCTGTTTTAAAGACAGCCGAGGCGGAAACGAGCCGCGCGTCCGCGGTGGCGTTTGCAGCTTCCGACCCGGACTGTGAAGTGGCCGCGCTGATCTGCAAGCCGCCCCAGGAGGGAGAAGAATAGGCGATCACGTCCTTGGGCCGAAGTTCGAAGTTCGATGATCCGTTGACGTTGCCCATAATGGCATTGTAGTCGGCCATGGAATCTCCGAAGGCATCAAACTGGCCGGTTGCGGTCTTGTAAGGCGTGTCAAAGGTGCCGAAGGTCAGCATACCCAGGGTTTTCGATTTCAGACCGACATAGGTGTTGCGGAGCCCAAGAGTGTTGACGTTCGCATTCTTAGTGGTCACCGTTGTAACGCCGGTAGTGGTGTTCGTGGTCGCCGAAGTGACAGACTCCACTGTTGTTTGTGTCGTACCGTCCATGTTGACGCCCAATTCCAGCTGGTACACGGTGGAAAGGTCGTCGCTCATCTCTTCCGAGCCCTTAAATCCGAGACGGGATGAGTTGGAGGAAAGCTTGCTCAGGCTCGTGTCCGCCCCCGCTGTCTTGCTGCCGGTATCGATCATATCGACAGAAAGTCTTGCCTGGCCATAGACCTCTATGTTGCCTTTTACCACCGGAGCTTCACCATCTGCCGCAAAAACCATGGAACCGAAACTGCTTACTGCAACTACTGCTATCGCTGCTAGAACCTTTTTCATCTTTTACCCTCCGTGACGTATGATTATTCCGACAATTCGGAAGTGCTTCTCTGCGAGAGCTGACGCCAGGCGACACGTCGCTTCTTTGCATGGAGGGTAACTTACTCTCTTTGTGTTACATCAGTATGTCGGTTTCGTTAAGTGTTTATGAAATGAATTTTTAAGAGCAGGGCGGCAGCAGGAGCGAACGGGGATATACGGAGCGTTTTCTCGTGATGGATCGTGACAGGATGTGCGGGAAAAACGGGGAAGCGGAGTAGGTTTCCCGCAGCGCCATTGTTACCATGGTTAAACGGCAGGAATGCAGTTGCGCCCCCTGCCAGCTTGGTTGACTTCCTTGTGCAGGTCGCTCATAAGCTCCTCAGAAAACAGAAAGGGCAGACAGGTCCGACCCGTAAACAGCCTCTTCCTCTTTCACTTTCCCTGCTCCGCGATGATTTTTCCGGTACTCGTAAAGCCTTTCCGTAAAACCGCCTTGTTCAGCAAAATCTTTCTCAAGTCGCTCCATCTGGCAACGCAGCAGATAGCTGGCCTGATGGGTAAGGCAGAGCATGATATTTGCGCAAACCTCGGCAGACGCGGTTTCCAGAGCCTGCAGCGCCGCCAGCAAAGGCTCGTCAAAGAACTCGGAGCGGTCAGGCCTGTTCGACGTGTCGGACCTGTCAGACCTGTCAGACCCGTCAGACTTGTCAGACCCCTTTTTGATCTTCCCTGCCAGCCGCGCGCGCATCGCCCGTACTTTCGGCGCGTCCTTGTCCCAGATCGCCAGCCGATTCTGACGCAAATAGTCCTCATAGTCGCGAATCAGCTCGCCCAGGCTCGCCCGGGCCACACTCGTCAGCTTCAGTTCTGTTTTTTTCGAGGTTCCCGAGGCAAGGGAGCCTTCCGCGATGTTCTGCACCCCGCTCCGCGCAGCCTGCACCATTTGATCGTGCGTCCGCGACCGCCGGTCGATAAAGCGGTTGCAGAAAATAACCGTGCCGTCGTAAGCGGCCAGAGACACCGTAAAGCTCCGCAACTTGCGATACCCACCGTGGGGCAGTATCAAATCATCAGGCTTGTTCACGGCTTCTCCTTTGCTTCACAAAAAGGTCCACACTACAAGTCAGACCAATCCTGCAACACGTCCTGCAAGTCAGAACCGTCAAACCAGTCCGACTGAAGGTTATGCCAACAGATACAGAGGCATCAACCCACCTGCACCTTCACCTTCGTGCCCTTCTCCGGAACGCTCTCGATCTGCATCTCCCAGGCGTGGGCCTTTACCAGGTGCTTGACGATGGCCAGGCCGAGGCCGGTGCCGCCCATCTTCCGTGATCGTGCTGTATCCACGCGGTAAAACCGCTCCCCAATGCGCGGCAGATGTTTTTCCGGGATCCCGACGCCGCTGTCTTCGACGGAGAGGTATGGCTTGTCGTTCTCTATGCGAAAACCGATGGTCACGCCGCCTGTTTCCGTGAATTTTATTGCATTATCCACGAGGTTCGTGAGTATCTGGATCAGCTTGTCCCGGTCGGCAATGATCGTGATATGTTCCGCGGGGAAATCGGTTTTCAGATACAGTTTCTTTTCAGCGGCCTTGGGCCTCAGCAGTGCCAGAACATGTTCCGTTGCTTCAGAGAGATCAACCGGGGCCCGTTCTATTCTGGCGACGCCGAGTTCGATCTTGGAGATCGTCATGAGGTCGTCCACCAGGCTGTTGATCCGTTCGCTGTTCGCCTTGATGATCTTCAGGAATTTCTCGGCGTGCTCCGCATCATGCAAGGCGCCCTCAAGCAGGGTTTCGGAAAACCCCTTGATCGCGGTTATAGGTGTCTTTATCTCGTGCGATATGTTCGCCACAAAATCCTTGCGGGTCTGCTCCAGCTTCTTGAGCTGCGTGATGTCATGCAGGATGACGACGAAACCGGCCAGGTCCTTCTCCTCATCGGTGAGCGGAGACACCCGCGCGGAAAAATACCGTTCTTCCGGATGATCAAGCCGCAGTTCGCCGACGCCGGGCGTAAGGTTCCTGCGCGCCTCTTCCATGAGCGACAGGAACAAAGGGTTTCGTATGACCTCGAACACCTGCTTGCCCAGGACCTCTCCGAAAGAGCGCCGCGCGGCGGAGCTTGCCAGCTGGATCGTGCCGTTCGATTCGAGTATCATGAGAATATCGGGGATGCTTCGCAGGATCTCATTCAGCCGCTTTCGCTCCTTTTCATTCTCGGCAATAGTGTTCCGCAGCTCCATGGACATGGCATTCAGGCTTTCGGCTATCTCCTCAAACTCTCCGGCCTGATCGAAATACAGCTTCTTTCCGGTCAGGCCGCTGGCGAGCGAGCGCGAGAAGTCTCCGATCTGCTTGGTCAGCCTCCTGATGCGTTCCAGCTGTCCGATTGAGAACAGGCCCGCTGCAAACAGGATCGCGATGACTACCGCGATGATCTTGAACCTGAGGGAATTGATCGAGGCATTTACCTGCTGCAGCTGCATGCTGAGCCGGACAATACCAACAGGGGAACCGGCACGCGTGATCCTCCTGGCAACATACAGCAGTTCGTCCTGCAGGGTATCGCTGTGGCGGGTGGCCATGCCTGCGCCATACAGGAGGGCCTGCTGGACCTCGGGACGACCCGCGTGATTTTCCATGAGGGATGACATCGTATCTGAATCCCCGAGGACCCGTCCGTCCAGTGCGATGATGGTCACCCGGGAACCGGTCTGTTCCTTAAACTGCTTGCAGAGTGCATCGAGCGAGGGTTGGTCCTGAAACGAGACATCATTGGAAATGAGCGTTGCCTGTGAAATGAGGTGGTCCCGCAGATCGTTGAGATGACTGTTCCGAACGACATCGGTAATAAAGAGTTCGACAAACGCCACCGCCACAAGGAAGGTGACCGCATACAGCAGGAATATCCGGCCGAAGAGGCGTTGTTTCATAGGTCCCCTTCCACATAGTACCCCACGCCTCGGCGGGTCTTTATATACGCGGGGTCCGAAGCATCGTCCTCGATCTGGGTCCGGAGCCTCCGGATATGGACGTCTACGGTCCTGGGTTCGATAAAGGCCTCCCCCTTCCAGACGGCATCGACCAGCTGTTCGCGGCTGAATACCCTGCCTTTTCTTTCGACGAGATAGACCAGCAGGTTAAATTCCGTGGCA
This sequence comes from Nitrospirae bacterium GWC2_56_14, assembly GCA_001803705.1. Lineage (GTDB taxonomy): Bacteria > Nitrospirota > UBA9217 > UBA9217 > UBA9217 > GWC2-56-14. The sequence goes on from MHDY01000182.1 coordinate 19,035, forward strand.
CTGAGTTCCAGCGGGGTCTTGCCCTTGGTGACGCCGTGGGTTTCGAGGTTGATGAGCAGGTTGCCGAGCGTGAGGGTCTTTTCCGTTGTCGGTTTTTCTCCCGTTCTCCGTAAGACCGCTTTTATGCGCGCAATGAGTTCCCGTGAGCTGAACGGTTTCGTCATATAATCGTCGGCGCCGCTTTCCAGTCCGATGACCCTGTCCACCTCTTCTCCCTTTGCGGTAAGCATGATAATGGGAGTACCCGCGGTTTTGGGATCGTTCCTGATAATGCGGCAAAGCTCCACACCTTGTATGCCGGGGAGCATAAGGTCGAGGACCACGAGATCGAACCGGTCCTTCCTGATCTTATGGAGCGCTGCTTCGCCGTCTGAGGCCGTGGTGATCCTGAAGCCGTCTTTTTTTAAATTATAGGATACGAGGTCGACAATATCCGGTTCATCGTCAACGATCAGTATTTTTTTGTTCATGAACGTAGTTATACCATTTATCTTCGCGCGAATTCAAGGGGAGGATAAAGATTTAACAGAACCGTAACATTGGGGAGAAATCGGGATGCTGCCAGAAATAGAGAGGAGGTGTGTTGTTTCCCTGCTCGTACTGCGGAGCGACAGAGATAAAAAAAACTTCCGGGCATAGAGCCCGGAAGTTGTGCCTGTAAATTTGGTGCCGAAGGGGGGACTCGAACCCCCACAGGATTGCTCCCACTGCGCCCTGAACGCAGCGCGTCTACCAGTTCCACCACTTCGG
>MHDY01000183.1:0-8488 GCA_001803705.1 Nitrospirae bacterium GWC2_56_14
CTTCATACCCATTGATCACGGTATCCTGGGGAAGGATCTCCTCCACGAGCACCCGCAGCTTGGGAATGTCCCATTGCCGGTTGCCGAGGTCGTAGATGAAATTTCCGATCGTTTCCTGGGGCGTGACTTTGAAGGTAGTGTAAAAGCTCTGGTTGGCGGTGAGGACCTTCAGGTCGGAATTCAGCACCACCAGCGGTTCGCGCACGGTCTCGACGATGTTCTCGGCATATTCCCGGGCGTCCTGGATCTCCGTTTCCAGCTGCTTGCGGTCGGTAATGTCCTCCATGGCCAGGAGGATGATGTGTGAACCAATGTCTTTCCGGAAGATCTGGCGGGCGTTGAGCAGAATGGTCTTGCGGCCGATGCCGGGAAAATCGTGCTCCACTTCATACCCATTGATCACGGTATCCTGGGGAAGGATCTCCTCCACGAGCACCCGCAGCTTGGGAATGTCCCATTGCCTGTTGCCGAGGTCGTAGATGAAATTCCCGATGGTCTCATCGTGCGTTACTTTGAAGGTACTGTAAAAGTTCTGATTGGCCGAGAGGATCTTCAGGTCGGCGTTGAGCACTACCATGGGCTCGCGCACGGTTTCCACGATGTTCTCGGCATATTCCAGTGCGCCCTGGATCTCCGCTTCCAGCAGTTTACGGTCCGTAATATCTTCCATGGCCAGGAGGATGATATGTGAGCCGATCTGTTCCCGGAAGATCTGCCGGGCGTTGAGCAGCATGGTCTTGCGGCCGATGCCGGGGAAATCGTGCTCCACTTCATACCCATTGATCACCGTATCAAGGGGGAGGATCTCTTCAATGAGCACCCGCAGCTTCGGGATGTCCCATTGCCGGTTGCCGAGGTCGTAGATGAAGTTCCCGATGGTATCCCCGGATGTTACTTTGAAGGTATCGTAGAACCGGTGGTTGGCAGTGAGGATCTTCAGGTCGGCATTGAGCACTACCATGGGCTCGCGTACGGTTTCCACGATGTTCTCGGCATATTCCCGTGCTTCCTGTATCTCCGCTTCCAGCAATTTGCGGTCGGTAATATCTTCCATGGCCAGCAGGATAATGTGAGAGCCGATATTTTCCCGGAAGATCTGCCGGGCGTTGAGCAGAATGGTCTTGCGGCCGATACCGGGAAAATCATGCTCGACCTCATAGCTGTTGAACACCGTATCATGGGGAAGGATGTTCTCAAAGAGCACCCGCAGTTTGGGGATGTCCCATTGCCGGTTGCCGAGGTCGTAGATGAAGTTCCCGATGGTGTCACCGGGCGTTACTTTGAAGGTATCGTAGAAACTGTGGTTGGCGGTCAGGACTTTCAGGTCTGCGTTCAGCACCACCAGCGGTTCGCGCACGGTTTCCACGATGTTCTCGGAATATTCCCGGGCCTCCTGAATTTCCGCTTCCAGTTGTTTGCTGGCAGTGACATCAACCATCGAGGAAAGGATATAACCGTGTTCGCTTTTTGCGGTGTCCACCGAAACGCTCTTCAGCAGGCCATGGATCACGGAGCCGTCTTTTCCCGTGAGTCTGATCTCACATCGGTGAATGCCCTTTGTTTGCATGACGCTTTCGAGGTGCTGGGAAAAGGTCTCTTTACCCTCCGCATCGGCAATGTAACTGGTAAGGGCCTTATTGGCCAGCAGTCCTCTCTCTACCCCCACGAGCTGCGCGCCGTAAAGATTTACCTCCTGTATCCGTCCGCGCGCATCAAAAGTGAAATAGCCGATGGGCGCAAAGTCATAGAGTTCGGCATACTTGTTCCGCGCCGACTCGAACTCCTCCCGGGCACGGCGGAGCTCCGTGTTCTGCATTTCCAGCTCGATCTGATGGGCCTCAAGTTCATGGACGAGCCTTGCCTCTTCCCCGCTTCGGGAAGGATGCCTGGCAGCCGCTTTCGCCTGCCGGCGCAGCTCGGATATTTCCTGAAGTAATTGGGCTTTTGTTCTCTTTTGGTCGTTCATGGCACACCCGGTATTCGATTATTTTTTTGACGTGCCCCATCCTCAGACGGTGCTGCAGGCAGGAGCGTCAGCGTCAGCGGCGGCCCCGGCCCCGGCCCTGGTCGCCGCGCAACGCTGCTATGCCGACGAGGACCGTGGCGACAAGCCCCACGGCGATCAGCGCTTGACCGAAATAATGGTGCCAGCCCGAGTCGGGCGGAGCATTCACCAGCATCGAACCGCCGACCAGGAGCGCTGCGGCCGCGATGGCATCGGTGAGCCGTTTGAGGTTGCGGTTGATGCTGCCGCCCAGGGCCTCCACTGCCGGAAGCTGCACTCTGCCAATATTTCCTTCCGCGATACGCCGGAGGGCGCGCCGCGCGTCGTTCGGCGAATCGTTGAGCAAGCGCTCCAGGTCGCGCGCAAGCTTGGTTGTCTTATCCTTTATGCGCTCCACCGAAAAGTGCATCTTGGTCAGGCGCGCGATCTCCTCGCGGAACGAGTCCATGTAGCTGTGGTGCGGATCGAGCTGGCGTATCATGGATTCCAGGATGACGAACGCGCGGGTCAGGAGAAAAAACTCGCCGGGGTTGTGGACCCCGTGCCGGCTTCCGGCGCGCAGCAGGGAGTCGAAGGCATTCCCGATGGAGACATCCGCCAGGTCGATCCGGTGGATCTCGTAGATCACCGCCTTGATGTCCACCAGGAGCCCCGCGCGGTTGACCTTTTCGCTTCCCGATACCATTTCAAGATAGGCCTCGGTGGCTGCGCGCGCATCGCCTTTGACAACCGCTTCGAGCAGGAGGGTCAGCGATTCGCGCATGGGTTCGTCCAGTTCGCCCGTCATGCCGAAATCGAGCAGGGAGAGCCTCCCGTCGGGCAGAACCAGGACATTGCCGGGATGCGGGTCGGCGTGGAACAGCCCTTCTTCGAAGATCGTCTGCAGCATCAGCCGCACCAGGGTGCTGATCGCCTTCGGCATCGCTTCCGGGTGACGCTCGGCGTAGAGGTCCACCCGTTCGCCGGCCGAAAACTCCATGGTCAGCACGGTTTCGCCCGAGCACTCCGCCACGACCTCGGGGATCCAGAGGTCAGGCACATCCGCCAGCGCGGCGCGAAAGAGCGCGATGGAACGCGCTTCGTGGCTGAAATCGGTTTCCCTGCTCAGACTTTTGGCAAATTCACTGACTACCACCGGGAGGTCCAGCGCGCGGAGACGCGGAAAGAGCTTTTCTCCCAGCGCAACCAGGTACGTCAATGCGGCGATATCCGTGGAGATCATTTTTTCGAGGCCTGGCCGCTGCACCTTCACCGCCACGCGACGCCCGTCCTTCATGGTGGCCTCATGCACCTGCGCGATGGTGGCGGCCGCTATGGGCGTTTCGTTGAACGACGCGAACAGCTCCGCCACCGGGGCGCCCAGTTCCGCATCGATCGTCGCGCGCACCGTGTTAATGCCCATGGCCGGCAACTGGTCGTGCAACTGCTCCAGCTCTTCGATATAGGCGTCCGGCAGCAGGTCTCGCCGCATGGCGAGCACCTGCCCGAACTTGAGGAACATGAGCCCCAGTTCTTCGAAGGTTTCCCGCACCTCTTTCGGCGACGGCAGGTATTTTTTGCCGCGCAGGGCACCCAGGAACTTATGCCGGGCGAGCACGCGCAGGATCTGCATCAGCCGCGGTGTCGCCCGCAGCAGACTGCTGTTCTCAGGATCGATGAGTACCGCCATATGCTCCTTCCCGGACGCATGTCAAGGACAATTCCGCAAACCCGGCGAGCCCCGCGGGGAGCTCCCGATATCGTCACTATATTAAGTATAGCATGTACGCAAGTACGGCCCTGTGATCCCGGCGCGCGGGGGAGGCGGTGCTCAGAGGGAAACAGCGTCAGGGATCGCGTCAGCGGCTGATGGATAATCACAGACACGGCGGGGACTCCTGCAGGACCTCACAGGAAATATGCGGAACAGAAGGAATGCGGGAAGGGACCAGGGGGCGCTCATCGATCGGTGTTTATTGTTCCTGGTCATGCCGTGAGCGCACCGTGATGGCTAGAGCATGTCGTTCATCGCGATGTTCCGGCTCCGCACATGGCGCTTGAGCTGCTGGATCGCCTGTTTTTCTATCTGGCGCACCCGCTCGCGAGTGAGGCCGAACCGCTTGCCGATGGTTTCCAGGGTGAGGAAATTCTCCGTCTTGAGGCCGTAGCGCAGTTCAATGACCTCTCGCTGCACCGCCGTGAGCTGCGAGACCCACTCGCGGACATGCCTGCTTCTGCCCTCGTCGTCAAGGGCCTGGTCCGGCGACGCCGCATTGTCGTCGCGAAGGATGTCCAGCAGCGAATTTTCCCCTGAATCTCCGATGAGCAGGTCAAGCGAGAAGGTGTCCCGAGTCAGCATGGACAGGGCCCTGACCTTCTGGATGCTCAGCTTCATCTTTTTCGCGACCTCCGCGGCGGCAGGCTCATATCCCTTCTCCCGGGTCAGCGCGGTCACGGTCCGGGTATAGGCGCGCACGACCTCCGCGGTATGCACCGGCAGCCGGATGGTCCTCACTTGATTTACGATGGCCCGCTCGATGGCCTGCCTGATCCACCAGGTCGCATAAGTGCTGAACCGGAACCCCCGCTGGTACTGGAACTTTTCCGCGGCCCGTATCAGCCCGAGATTGCCCTCCTCGATGATATCGGAGAACGGCAATCCCCGGTTGATGTACCGTTTGCCGATGGACACGACGAGCCGCAGATTCGCCTCGATCATATGGGCCCGCGCTTCCTTGTCTCCCTGGGCGATCCGCTTGCCGAGTTCCTGCTCCTGTTCAAAGGTGAGAAGAGGCGTTTTTCTGATCTCCTGCAGGTACAGCTTGATGGCATTCGGCCCTTCGCCGGGCAAGCGCGCTTCAGCATCTTCGTCCGCCTGCAGCCGGTCCTGATTGCCGTCGAATTCCTGTTCGATCTGCAGCCCCGGACCACTCCATTGGTCAACCTCTGTTTCTTCCTGATCGGCCGTCGTCATCGCCTGTATCATCCCTGCCTCCGTGCTCGTGTACGGGTTTCCGCCGTGATCGCCGAATAGGGTCAATGCGATCCAAAAAGTTTTTCATTTTTCCGTAGTCCTGTTATAGCAAGGGATATGCCATTGATCGGGCAAGCAGCAACTCCAATAAATCAATAGGTTATAACGCTTCGTGGGAGTGAAAAGAGGAGAAAAGTTCATCTTGAACGGTTTATTCTGGACTAACGATCCATATTACATACGACAGACGCACTCTTGCGGAGAATAAGCAAAAATCAAGATGGCTATTTGGCTCTTTCGTATAATTAACAGTAACAGTTGAAAAAGCGGATTTGACTTGAGAAACTCGAAGGAAACCTTTGTGGAGAAATGGAGAAGAACGGTGAGATGGGGAGTTATTCCGAGGCTTTCAACGCGTCAAAGAATTTCCGGAATTCTTCCCGTTCATCAGTGATCCTGCATTTGGGGATGGATTTCAGAAAGGATCTGCCGTAGTTTTTGGTCATGATGCGCGAATCGAGCACGGCCACGGCGCCGCGATCGGTCCTGGTGCGGATGAGCCTGCCGAAGCCCTGGCGGAACAGCAGCGTCGCCTGGGGGATCTGGAATTCCCGGAACGGGTTCTTGAGCCGCTCCATCCGGGCCTCGATGATCGGCTCGTCAGGCACGGCGAAAGGGAGCTTGGCGATCACCACGCACTGGAGCGCATCTCCGGGAATGTCGATGCCCTGCCAGAAGGACGCGGTGCCGAAGAGCACGACGTTTTGGACCGCCTTGAACTGTTCGACCAGGCGATAGGCCGGCATCTCTCCCTGGCAGAGGACGCCCACGTCGGGCAGCTCGCGCCGCATGGTCTCGGCGCTCTTCCGGAGCTGGCCGTAGCTCGTGAACAGTACGAGGGTCCTTCCCTTCGTGATCGTGAGCACGGCATGCAGTTCCGCGTCGAAACGCTCCTGATACCCGCTTGCCTGCTGGTCGTCGAGGCCTGGAGCGATATACAAGAGCGTCTGCTTCTCAAAATCAAAGGGCGAGTCGAGCAGCAGTTCCGTCGGAGCGTCCAGACCGAGACGGTTCTTGATGTAGGTAAAGCTTCCTGCTGCGGAGAGCGTTGCCGAGGTGAGCACGATGGTCTCGGTCTTGCCGAAAAGATTGTCCCGGAGCGTTCCAGCAACGTCGATGGGCGAGGCCACCAGGCGGTAGCGCATGTTTTCCCGCTCGGCCCAGTACACGAAACCTTCTGCTGATTGCTCCAGATTGACCCTGACCGCAGCAGCCATGGACAAGGCGCGGTTCGCAAAGGCCTTGACCTCCATCTCTTCTTCGTGAGTGTCGACCTCAAGCTGAAGAAGCGCGTCTTTCAGCTCGGAGAGCGGTCCGCTCAGGATGTCGGGCACGATGTAACGCTGTCGGATGCGCAAAGCGGCCTCTTTGTGCAAAAGAGGGTGGAGGTTCAGGAAGAAGTTGTCCCCAATGACGCGCAGCCCTTCCACCATGCCGCGCAGCACCTGCACCTCGGCGTTCTGGATGGTGAGGCGCGTCAGCAGGCCTTTGCGCGTGCGCTGGCTTAAAAGCGTATCGAGGAGGTAGCGGACCGAAAAGTTCGTGATCTCCATGCCGAGATAGTCGGTTGCCACGTCCTCGACCTGGTGCGCCTCGTCGAAGACCACGGCCCGGTATTGGGGCAGCACATTGCCGCCGGTGGCCATGTCGGCGAAGAACAGATGATGGTTCGCCACCAGGACCTGGGCCTGCTGCTCGATCGCCTTGGCCTTCTGGTAGTAGCAGTCCCGCTGGAAGGAGCAGTCCTTGCCGAAGCAGAGGTCCGCCTGGCGGCAGGTCTTGGCCCAGAGCGCATAGCCCGGCTCGACGTCAAGCTCGCTCCGAAGGCCGGTGCGCGTCATGGTGGACCAGGTGAACAGCCGGTTCAGCGCTTCCCGCTCGTTCTGCTCATAGAGGTCGCCCATACGGAGCTGGTCGAAGCGGCGGAGGCAGAGGTAGTTCTCGCCGCCCACGCAGAGGGCATAACGGAACTCACCGAGCACGGTCCGGAGGAACGGCAGGTCCTTCTGCACGAGCTGCTGCTGCAGCGCCTTGGTATAGGTCGCGACCACGGCGCGGCAGCCCTCGACCCGCGTCCACTGGACCAGGGGGACGAGGTAGGCCAGGCTTTTGCCGACGCCGGTGCCTGCCTCGACAATGAGGTGGGTCTTCGAAGCCAGGGCTGTCTCCACGGCCTGGGCCATCAAAAGCTGCTGCGGCCGCTGTTCGTAGGCCTCGTGCATGGCCTGCGCCACGGTCCCGGAAGGGCCGAATATTTTCACGGCATTCATGGTCGCGTAGCTTAACATAGGGGCGGAGGGAAAGCAAATAAGTCGAATGCGGAATGCGGATTTCGGATTGCGGAATGAAAGGCTTTCACCACGGGGGCACGGAGAAGAGTGGGTCGAGCAAGGCGAAAAGAAAAAAATAGTTGAGCCACAAAATGCACAGAATTCACAAAAAAGAAAACGCACGTGCTTCTTGCTTTATTTATGTGCCTTATGTGGCTAACTGTCCTTTACAGTTTTTACCGGATCTTACCTGCGGCTCCGTGCGATAACCGGTCCCCGTTAGGGTGTGCGCGGCAAACAAAATTGGTGGCAAAAGTATGCTTACCAGCGGTTATATAAAGGCTTTTTCTTGCACAAATCTTTTTGATATGTTACTATACCGCCTCGTATGCGGAAACATTTAATCCTTCTTATTCTCGCTGTTCTGATGCTGGCGCCGGGCGTTGATGCGGAATCTTCTGAAAAAGGCCTGACGGTCAAGAACGTGAGGTTCTTTTCCTATGCAGCCTTCACCCGCATCGTGTTCGAGATCGACGCAGCCGCGCCCTATGTCGTGATGAAAAGCGACAATGGACGAAGCGTCACGCTTTCAGCCTACAACGGTCCCCTTTCGGTCACGGCCACGATGCCGGCGGTGCGGGACGGGGTCGTGAAGACCGTGGAACTGCTTCAGGAAAGCAGCCGCGCGACGATCGTGGTGCAGCTCGATGCGGCCGCGGGCGAGGTAAAAGATTTCGTGCTGCGCGGCCCCGACCGGATCGTGCTTGATATCATGAAGGGCGTTGTTGCGGCGGCGCCGGCAGCGCAGGCGGAGCGCCGAAAACGGATCGTGCTCGACCCCGGCCATGGAGGCGGCAAGGACGCCGGCATCGTGACCGCCCAGGGGCAGGAAAAGGCCATGACGCTCGAGATCGCCGAGACGATCAAACGGCAGCTATTGAAGAAGAACGCCGATCTGGCCGTCACCCTGACCAGGGAGCGGGACCAGGCGCTCTCGCTCGACGACCGGGCAGGGGCCGCCAACGCAGCCGGAGCCATGCTGTTCGTGAGCGTGCATGCGGCGACCGGCGCCGGGACCCGGGTCTATATCGTGGACCCCGACGAAGGCTCTCTTGCGGCCGCGCCCGCGGCGAACAAGACCTTTTTCGATTTTGACGCGGGCAACGAGCTGCAGGAGCGTGTCTGGGGAAGCCAGCAGGC
>MHDY01000183.1:8538-14977 GCA_001803705.1 Nitrospirae bacterium GWC2_56_14
TCGGCATGCCGGGCGGTGAACCGGTGCAGGCGCCGCTTGCCGGGCTCAAGGCGATCGATGCCGCGGCCGTGGTTGTGGAGGTCGGTATGGGACAGGACCGGTCGTGGGTCGCGGAGACCGTGGCAGAGGGGATAGCGGCGTATGTCCGAGAGGATCGATAGAAGAATGCCGGGGAAAAACCGGCTGCTGCCGATCCTGGCGCTGGCCCTGGTTGCCGTGCTCTGTGTCGGCGCGCTCCTCTGGTGGCGGCTGCGGGCCTCCCCTCCGGCGACCAACGCAGTGCAGCAGCCTGCAACAGTAACGTTCCGGCTGAATGAACCGCTGGTGATCACGCTTTCCGTCCCGGTTGACGGTCTGCTTGCCGCGGTCCAGGCCCAGGTCACGCGGCAGCCTGATACGCAGTCCCTGGCCCGCGAGGCCCTGGCCGCCCTGTTCGCTGACCCCATCGGGAGCCAGGCGCCGGTGCTGAAGGACCTGCGGCTCCGGGGAGTGTATCTCGATTCAGCCGGCACGGGTTATATCGACCTTGCGCCGGTGGAGCAGCGCGAAGTGCGGGCCTCGGTCTGGGAAGAGCTGATCGCCCTGTACGCGATGGTGAACACCCTGTCGCAGAACTTTGAAGAGATCAGGCAGGTCCGGTTCCTGGTCGACGGCAGGGAGGTCCAGACGCTGGCCGGGCATATCGAGCTTTCGAGGAAGTTCACGAAGCGGATGGACCTGGTGAAGCAGTAACAGCATCTTTGGGGTAGAAGCAGAGTCAAGGGCGTCTCTCGCAAAGCTCGCAAAGGACGCAAAGAAAAGCTAAAACCGAGGCTTGCTTCTGGTTTAAAGCAAGAGAAAAGATTTTGATCCAAGGTTCCCTTTGCGCTCTTTGCGAGCTTTGCGAGAGACGCATTTAGTCTTTTGTTTGTCCAGGTTCGTAATCTGCGAGAAAATATTTACTACCATGCAAAAAGCAATCGGCATATTTGACTCCGGCATCGGCGGACTGACCGTGCTGAAGGAGATCGTGGCGGCGCTGCCCGACGAGAACATCATCTATCTCGGCGATACGGCGCGGGTCCCCTACGGCATCCGTTCGGCCGAGACCGTAACGCGCTACAGCTTCGAGAACACCCAGTTCCTGCTTGCCCAGGAGATCAAGATGCTGGTCGTCGCCTGCAACACGGCGTCGGCCGTCAGCCTGGAGGCGGTGAAGAAGGAGTTCCCGCTGCCGGTCATCGGCGTGCTGGAACCCGGCGCCCGGGCGGCGGTCAGAACGACCAGGACGGGTCAGATCGGCATCATCGGGACCGAGGCGACGATCGCGAGCAAAGCCTACGAAAAAGCGATCGCCCGGCTCGACGCCGGCATCGGGGTCCACAGCCTTGCCTGCCCGCTCTTCGTTCCGCTTGTTGAAGAGGGCTGGACCGACAACGATGTGGCCGCGCTCGTGGCGAGGACCTATCTGGAGCCTTTCAAGGCCACGGGCATCGACACGCTGGTGCTGGGCTGTACGCACTATCCGCTGCTCAAGCGCGTGATCGGCCGGGTGCTCGGCCCCGGCATCACCCTTATCGATTCAGCGACCGAGACGGCCAAGGAGGTCGCGGAGGTGCTGGGGAAGCTCAAATGGAATAAGCCGGTCAAGGAGCGCACGGTGCGAAAATATTTTGTGACCGATACGCCGGCACGGTTCGAAATGATCGGCAAACGTTTTCTCGGTGACGACCTGCTGCGCGCAGAGCAGGTGAAGGTAGGGGGGGTGTAGTGCTGAAGACACGGATCGATCAGGATGGGCTGCACCAGTCGAGCGGCGCCAGGCTCCAGCAGGCGCGCGAGGCAAAAAAAGAATGCGAACGGACCCGGAAAGCGCTGCCGGACTACCTGACGGGCCACTTGTTCGCGTTCCAGGCACGCAGGATCGAGCGGCATCTCAAGGCCTGCCCGGTCTGTACCTCGGAGCTTCACTCGCTTCGGTTTGCCGCGGATACAAAGCTGTTGCTGAAGGACATTACGTCGTCCGAGAGCATGGGCGCGCGCATGGAGGCGACCCTCTTGTTTTTCGGGAGACTTCGCCTGCTCCTGTACCGCCCGCTCTGGATCCTCCTGGCGTTGCTCATTGCCGGAAGCCTGTATGTCTTTGTGCTCGTTCCGTCACTTCACGATCCGGAGCTGGAGGTCATCGAGCGCTCGCTTCCCGGTGCCGTGGTTTCCGCTCCGGTGCCGTCCCTGCCCTTCCCGAGCCCTGCTCCGGCAGCGGCCCCGGCGCCGTCACCGGCTCCCATAAAGAAAACGCCCGCTTCCGTTCCTGTTCCATCCGTGGAGCCCCTGGCGATCACGATCACGCCCGACGATGAGTCATCGATGCGGCGCATCAACGATGTTATGAAAGGCCACGCCGGACTCCGGAAATTGCGCTTTACCGATACGGTGCGCGAAGTATCGGGAAGTCTGACCCCCGCAGAGCTTCAGACGCTGTTCGGCCGGATCGAGCAGGCCGGCAAAGTGAGTTACAGCAGAAAACGGCTCAGTGCCTTGTCAACGGCGGAGCTGATACCGTTCATTATGAAGCTGAAGGATCCGCTACCGGCGGCAACGAAACCGATGCCTGCTGTCACGGTGGGGACGCCCACCCCAGCGCCGGCCGTTTCCTCTCCTACAGTGTCTGCCCAGCCCTAACCTGGACAAAGCCCCGACTAGTCGGGACCGGCGGCAGCGCCCCGCATCTAATTTTTCTACAAGGAGCGGGGAACAAAAACCTTGGAACCGCGATGGCGCGAAGGTCGCGAGGAAATCTTAAAGGCCTTGAATGTTGATAAGCTTTGATTGTTTTTGACGTCCTCGCGCTCCTCGCGCCTTCGCGGTGAAAACATTTTTGCTCTTTGGTGTAGAATTTGAGTTGGAACTGCTTCATGATCGGGTTGCCGATATGTCTTCTCACCGCCCATACCAGGAAACCATCGAGTACCTTTTCGGCCTGCAGAAGTACGGCGTTAAGCTCGGCCTTTCGAACAGCGTCAGGCTGCTGGAGCTCATGGGCGCTCCGCAGCTGGCTTTTCGCTCGGTGCATATTGCCGGCACGAACGGCAAGGGGTCGACCGCCGCGTTCATTACCGCAATGCTGCAGGCGGCCGGTCACCGTGTGGGGCTTTACACCTCGCCTCATCTGGTCAGTTTCACCGAACGGATGCGCATCAACGGTGTTCAGATCAGCGAAGCAAAGGTCGTAGAGCTTGCGCAGCGCGTACGGGAGCGCGCGTCTTTTCCCGTTCCCGGCTCCGGAACGGCTGTTCCCACGTTCTTTGAGGTCACGACCGCCATGGCCTTCACCTGGTTTGCCGAGCAGCAGGTGGACCTTGCCGTGATCGAGGTCGGCATGGGCGGCCGGCTCGATGCCACGAACGTGATCACGCCGCTCCTGTCGGTCATAACGAACATCGACCTGGAGCACACGGAATTTCTCGGCACGACGCTCGAACTGATCGCCGCGGAAAAGGCGGGCATCATCAAGCAGGGAGTGCCGGTGGTGACGGGCGTTGTCCAGCCCGAAGTGGTCGCGGTCCTGGAGCGCGAGGCAACAGAAAAGCAGGCCCCGCTCTACCGGCTGGGGAAGGACTTTGCCGCGGAAAGCGTTGTGGCAGGACAACGGCAGGTGTTCGGCTATCGCGGTCGACGGGGCTCCTGTTCCGCTCTCGAGATCGGGATGATCGGCCGCTATCAGGTCGACAACGCCTGTCTGGCCCTGGCCGCGATGGAGGTACTGCAAGAGGCGGGCGTTGCCGTCGACGAGGCGGCCATGCGCCGCGGGCTGGCGAACACGCGGTGGGAAGGCCGTCTCGAACGCGTTGCAGCGCGGCCCGATATCTTTCTGGACGGGGCGCACAATCCTGCTTCGGCAAGACAGCTGGCCGCCGCGGTCAGGGCCATGAAGCAGTCTTACCGACGGCTGGTGCTGATCATCGGGATACTGGGCGACAAGGACCGTGCCGGGATCCTGTCGCAGCTGCTGCCGCTGGCCGACCTGGTGATCGTTACCAAACCGAACTATTCCCGGGCCATGGACGTCGAAGCGCTGGCAACGGAGGTCCGGCAGCAGCACGAGACCGTTGAAACAACGGGAACCGTGGCAGCGGCGATCGCCCTTGCCCGTCATCGGGCCGCGCCGGAAGACCTGGTCCTGATCACCGGATCGCTCTATGTGGTCGGCGACGCCCGTGCTGAATTCTCCGGCCCGGACCTTGACGCGCCTGCTTTGCAGGGGCTCAAAGGATAGGGTACAATTCAGGTTGATAGACTGAAGGCCGAAGGGTTTAAAGATTAAAAGCATGTGTCATAATAAATAAATACACTTTGATGGGCCGGTCAGGTCTCGCTGCTGATTTTTCTGAATTACCTTCAGTCTTCAGCCTCAACACCTGAATCGTTACTGTGATATGAACTTTACGACCACCTTCATACTTTTCCTTTTCCTGAGCACCGGCATCCCGGCCGGCCTTTCCCGCCATGCCTGCGCCGAGGAAACAAAGAAGATGCCGGTCACGGTGAATGCCGACAAGCTTGATTATGACCGCTTGAACGAGGTTTATACCGCGGTCGGCAACGTGAGGATCGAGCAGGAAGGGATGCTGCTCCAGGCGGACCGTATCGTGCTGGACAACAAGTCAGGCGAAGCCGTGGCCGAAGGCAAGGTGTTCCTGAACCAGCTGGGAGATGCCATCAGCGCAGAACGGCTTACGGTCAATATCACGAGCGGCGCAGCCAGCATCACCAGGGGAGATCTCTTCCTGGAGAAGGACAATTATCATCTGAGGGGAGAGAAGATCGAGCGCGAGTCCGAGACCGTCTACCGGATCGAGAACGGGACCTTCTCGACGTGCGACAAGGGGGAGTGGTACCTGAAAGCCGACCGGATCGACGTCGACCTCGATCGCTATGCCACGGCGAACGGCGTCTCGCTCAACATGGGAGGGCTGCCCGTATTCTATACGCCCTATCTCCTGTTCCCCGTGCGGCGGCAGAGCGGCCTCCTCATGCCCGTGGTCGGCTACAGCAGCAGTGAAGGTTTCCTGATGAAGAATACGGTGTTCTGGGCCCTATCGGACTATCAGGATATGACGTTTACTTCGGATTATCGCGACAAGCACGGCCACGGAACGGGCATCGAATACCGTTATGTGAATTCCCGGGACTCCAAGGGCCTTTTCAATTACAACTTTTTTGACACCTTCCGTTCTCCCGGCCGGTCAACGGCTTCGCGGTGGGAGTTCCAGTTTCAGCACGAGGAGGAGATCGCCGAGGACCTTTCGATGCGCGCCGATATCAAGCTCGTGAGCGACGAGTTCTATTATCGTGATCTTGAGCGGAAGCTCGAACTGCGGTCCCTGCCGTACCTTGATTCGAACGCTTTCTATGTGGAGCGCTGGGACACGGCCTCCTTGTACCTGCTCGGACAGTACTCGGTCAATCTCACGCAGAACAACAATCAAACTCCTCAAAAGCTGCCTGAACTTCGTTACAGCATATTTCAGGAGAAGATCGCCGGGCCGCTCTATCTCAGCCTTGACGGGTCGGCGGTCAACTTTACGGTGTCGGAGGGCGACGGGGTGAGGCGCATGGATATCGGGCCGCAGCTTACCGCGGCGTTCGGCGGCGGCGGTCTCGGTTTTACGCCGCGGGCCGGCGCGAGGACGACCTATTACAGCAACGGCGCGGGAACACTCTCCGCCGAGCCCGTGAGCCGGACCTACTCCTTTGCCGGCGCCGACCTGAACGCCCGCATTTCTCGGGTCTACGGTCAGGACGCCGAGGCCGGGATCGGGCGGATACGCCACTCGGTCGAACCGACCCTGTCGTATTCTTACATACCGGAGGTCGAGCAGGCGGACCCGGTGACCGGGCTTCCGAAAATTCTCCAGTTCGACGCCGTGGACACGGTAACCAAGCAGAACAGGGTCACTGCCGTATTGGTCAACCGGCTGACGGCCCATTACAAGGATGCGTCGGGGTTTCTCACCTACGACATGCTGGTCCTCCGGGTGGCCCAATCCTACGAGCTGAATTCGGCGGGTACTGTTTCCACCTTCCAGTCCCGGTCCGAGATCACCGGCGAGCTTTTCTGGAGGACGCCGAAGCTGCTGCGGGTTTCCGCCGACGGCAAGTTCAATACGTACACGAACAGCCTTACGTCGTCCAATGTGAGTGTTGGAGTTGCTTCCGAGGAGGTCACTGTTGATGTGACCCACCGGTATCTGAGGGCGACGCCTGCGGGCCAGGTCCCCGGAAACCTTCGAACCGAATTTCTTATCGGCGGCGCCGGTTTCAAGGTCGACCAGTGGCGTTTCAACACGCAGCTCTGGCGCGACCTGGAAAGCAAAAAAACAACGCAGCAGGAATACGGCGCGCGCTACGCCTCGCAGTGCTGGGGTTTCGGCGTCTCGTACATCAAACGGCCCGGTGA
>MHDY01000184.1:0-289 GCA_001803705.1 Nitrospirae bacterium GWC2_56_14
AGGAGCTTTTGGCAGCAGGCAAGGCAGGGGGAGATGGACAGGCGCCACACCGATCGAACGCTCTCCTAGCCAGGGTGATGTTGACCACGACCCAACGACCTATGGCACGTACGAGGACCTGTGCACGCTGCTGCAGACGACCGGCGGAGAGATGCTGAGCTGAAACAGGCTAAGTTTAAAGTCTTCCAGCCGCTGTATCAGTTTGTCAACTGGCATTACCTTGCGCCTTTTCTTACGTGGCCGAACCAGAGACAAAATCAGTGTCGTGACCGGAAAAATGCGGACTACT
>MHDY01000184.1:296-3141 GCA_001803705.1 Nitrospirae bacterium GWC2_56_14
ATTTTGAGCATGATATGTATCTCCGCTGACGATTACGCTGATTATCGGGCAACGTGTTTGTTGGCCGGAAGACCAGAAGTACCCCTCGTACAGCAGTCATGAGATTGGGTAAGCAGAAACCAGTTTGTTCTGTTTCATTGATCACTTCCCGTACGAACGCCAGTCGTTGCCTGTTTGAATACAAAAAAGCACATGTTTGTGAATATTTCATGGGATTCGTGGAATTGAAACCCAGCCTGCTTCATTATTTCTATCACTTCATCTTGCCTAAAAAAGTGCCTTGTACTGGAAGTATTAACCTTGATTTTTGCTTTATCTATGAAAACAACACCTACTAAGCCCTCCGGTTTTAATGAGTTGAGGGCTAACCTCATGAATTGAACCGGATTCGATAGGTATTCTAGCGTCGTTACAATGAGCAACTTGTCGCATGAATTAGGAGGCAGATTGGGACTTGAATCTGAGGATCTAATAGTTATGACATTGCTGATGTTGTTCCTTTTTTTCTTCTCAGTGATAAAGTCCAGAAGAGCATCTTCAATTTCAACGGCATAAACTTTTCCCGCCGGTCCAACTTTATCCGCAAGACGGAATGAAAAGAGCCCAGTTCCAGCACCGATGTCGGCTATTGCCTCCCCCTCCTTCACCCCAAGCAATTCTATTACCTTGTCTGGCTTCTTACGCTCTATTTTTTCGGGTTTCTCCAAATTCAGAATTAATTTTTCCACCGGAACTTTTTTCCGACGTTCCTCTCGTATCGACTCTTCTGCCTTAACAGAAATATCATTCAATAGGAAAATGCAAAGGCTAATTGCGACGAACAACCGTGAATGCGGGAACATATGAAATTTCAAAATTAGCTCCTTTTCCCGGGAAACGGGCAATCCCTAACTAAGATGCATCTATAGGCTCAAAAGGCAAACTTACGACGGAAACTTTGATTACGCCCTAACTCTATGTACAAGATTTGCTGGGGCTAAATGCCCTCTTGCCGGTTCCGTACTCATTCCTCGTTCCAAGAAGAATCTCATTCGAACCTATCTGGGGAGTCTGAAGGACAAGACCTTTATCGTGAAGACACTTCAACCCAAATGGCTTCTTTTTGGCTTTTACCCTTACGGGCAGGTTGGAGGGCTTGCCGCATAGGACGGGGTGGTCACCGTAAGGGTGTTGCTGTAGGGAGATGCATCGGCGCCTGCAAGGGCCCTTACCCGGTACGTATAGCTCTTTTCCGGCTCAATGAATTTGCTGTCCACAAAGGAGGATGTTCCTCCCGTGACCCTCCCTTTTCGCGCCCACTCTCCATTCCACAACCGCATTTCAATGTCGATCCCATTGGGCTCGCCGCATGGGTTTGGTGTGCAGGACGCGGGATCGTACGTCCATTCCAATCTGACTTTCATCGAATTGACGGCAGTAACGGCGGTCAGCACGGGGCCGCCGACAGAAGAGGTCTTGCCGCAGGCCGTCACGCTTGCTGTCGAATCACTGTCGGACGCATTGGAGGACTTGACCTGGTAGCAGTAGGTGGTGTTTCCGGTCAGCCCGGTATCGGCATACGACGTAGACACCGGTATTGCTGTGGGACACCCGATTGAGGGGGTCGTGTACAAACCGCAATAGAGGGTTGAGTACGCCACCGCTGGATTGGCCACCTGCGTCCACGGACCGTCCGGACCCACCGAACGCAGGATCTTGTAGTTGGTGGCCGTTGCAACCACCTGCCATGTCAGATCGATTCGCGCTTCGGACACCACAGCCAGTGTGGCCGTCGGCGCAACAGGACCGGTCGTCGCCGATTTGACCGTACTCGGGGTGGTATAACCGCCGACATTGTTACGCGTCGAAATGCGGTAGTAGTAGAGGGTACCCGCCGTAAGCCCCGTATCCAGGTAGGTGACGCTTCCCTGGACCGGTATGGCTATTTGGTTCCAGGTGCTGTTGTTGAGGCTCCGCTCTATCTTGTATCCGGTGTTATAAACGTCGGTCCAGGTAAGGGTTATCTGACTCGTGGCAATGTCTGACAGGGTAAGGACCGGCGCTGCATATGCCGGCGTCGTGACGCTCTGCACGTTGCTGGTCGCGGAATAGACTCCGGCGCTGTTCTTGGCGGAAATGCGATAATAATAGATCTGATTGGGGCTGACCGTCGTGTCGCTGTGGGAAGCAGCATCGGTGGCGGGGGTCGCCAGTTGGTTCCAGGTGCTGTTGTTCAGGCTCCGCTCGACCTTGTACCCCGTATTGCCCGACACGTTCGACCACGACAGGTCGATCTTCGTCGGCGTCACGCCGGAAAGAGCGTTGAGCGTCGGCGCCGGCAGCCAGGTTACCTGAGCCATCGCCGCTGTCCAGGAGGAGGAGCCGGCGCCGTTGGCCGCCCTGACCCGAAAGCAATACGTTGCCCCCATGGCAAGCCCCGTTGCCGGGTGGGATGCAGTGTTTGCAGCCAGGGACGCGGAAGTGCTTCCTGTCCAGTCCTCGGCAGCGCATGTCGCGGCGGCCAATTGCTTGTATTCGACAGTGTACCCCGTTTCGCCCACACCGTCGGTCCATGTCACAGACAGGGCTGTCGTCGATGTAGTAGATGTTGCCGCGCCCGCAGGGGTGGGCGGAATCGTAGTCACCTGCAGTTCATTGCTCCAGGCCGAGAAGGTAGTATCGGGAAGTTTGTAGCGTACCTTGTATTTGTACGTATAGCCTGCCGTGAGACCTGCATTTGCGTAAGAGACAGTATCGGCGGCAAGGGGCGTACCAGTCAGATTGACATAGGCATTCCATGCTCCCGCGATGTTGCTCTGACTCACGGGGGTGGCGCGCCATACTTCGTAACCCGTCTCGCTCCCGA
>MHDY01000184.1:3221-3554 GCA_001803705.1 Nitrospirae bacterium GWC2_56_14
GGGTTGCACACGGAAGCAGTAGGCGGTATTCATGCTGAGCCCGGTGACCGTGTACGACGCACTGTTTTTGGCGAGGGTTACCCCCTCCAGCAGGGTTCCGTCCTGTTCAATTTTGTAATTGGTCTCCCCGAGCACATCGGTCCAGGTCAGGCTGACGCTGCTGCTGTCGATGGCCGAGACGGCAAGGTTGCCCGGTCCCACAAGGTTGGTCGTGGCTGCCATGGCAGTGCCGGGTGCCGAATCGGCGCCGGCCAGGATGGCGGTTACCCTGATGCGGTACGTCCTGCCGGCAGTCAGGCTGCCGATGGTTGCCGATGTGCTGTCGGCTACGGA
>MHDY01000184.1:3610-5330 GCA_001803705.1 Nitrospirae bacterium GWC2_56_14
TCTCGTTGCCATTGCCGGAACCATTGGGATCAGTCCATTCCAGGGCGACCTGGGTCGTCGACGAAGCGGTTGCCGTGCTCAATACCGGCGTCTGGAGCTTCGTCGTCGCCGACTGCACATTGCTCACCGCCGAATCCCCGGAGGCGTTGGTCGTCTTGACGCGATAATAATAGAGCGTTCCCGAAACAAGGCCGGTGGTTGTATAGCCGGTGGCGCCCTGGGCGGGAGTGGCTATCTCGCCCCAGGTGGCGTTGTCGGTGCTCCGTTCCACCTTGTATCCCGCGTTTCCGGTGACGCTGGCCCAGGAGAGATTTATCTGGGACGTCGTAATACCCGATAGAGCACTCAATACCGGTGCAGCAGGGAGGGTGATGGCGTTCTGTTCGTTGCTGTAGCCGACCGCATTCAAAACGCTCACCCGGTAATAGTAGACCGTTCCGGCGCTGAGACCCGTATCGTGGAAAACGACGGTGTCCGCCGCCAGATTGGAGCCCACCTGGGCGTAGGTGCCCCCTGCGCCGGTTTTCCGCTCGACTTTGTACCCGCTGTTCCCCTCCGCATTACCCCACGACAGGTCAATGGCGCTCGTGGACAGGACCGTCAGGGCACTCAGCACCGGCGGCGTTATGGCTGTTGTAGTTCCCGCCAGGACGTTACTGGAACCGGAATCGGCAGTGGCGAGATTTGCCGTCACCCGGAAGCGATAGGTCCGGCCGGCAGTAAGCCCCGAGACGGTCGTGGTCGTGCTGTTGGCAGCGGCGGCGGTCGACGACCAGGTGCCCCAGTAGGCGGCGTTGACATCGGCACACGAAGGGGGATCGCTGTTGGTGCAGGCGGCGTACTCGATCGTGAAACCGGTTTCATTACCGCTCCCGGTACCGTTGGGATCGGTCCAGACGAGAGTAATCTGGCTTATGGAAGCGGCAGTGGCCGAGGAGAGCGTCGGGGCCACCAGTTTCGTCGTGCCGCTCTGGGTATTGCTGTAGGCGGAGTCACCGGATGCGTTGGTCGTTCTCACGCGGTAATAGTAGGTAGTCCCCGAAACGACACCCGTATCGGAATATCCGGTAGCGCCCTGGGCCGGTGTCGCCACCTCGGTCCAGGTAGCGTTGTCGGTGCTCCGCTCTATTTTGTACCCGGCATTGCCGGTTATGCCTGACCATGACAGGTTGATCTGGGATGTCGTTATGCCCGAAAGCGCATTGAGCACCGGCGCGGCAGACAGGGTGATTGCCGACTGCTCGTTGCTCGTCCCCGAAACGCTGTTGAGGATGCTGACACGATAGGTATAGGTCGTGCCGGCGGTGAGCCCGGTATCGTGATAAACAACGGTTCCCGCGGCAAGGTTGCTTCCCAGCTGGCTGAAGGAACCGGCGCCAATCTTCCGTTCAAGCTTGTAGCCGGTACTGCCGGCGACGTCGTTCCATGACAGATCAATGGCAGTCGTCGAAAGCACGTTCAGCGGTTCCAGGACCGGTTGGACGAATGCCGTCGTCGTGGCGCCAAGAGCCGTGCTGGTGGCGGAATTGGCGTTAAGAAGGGTGGCCATTACTCGGAAGCGGTATGTCCTGCCGCCGATGAGGCTGCCGATAGTTGCCGTTGTGCTGTCGGCCGAAGCTGTCGTTGAAGACCATCCGGCCCAGTAGGCGGCATTGACATCCGGGCAGGTTGCCGGCGTGCTGTTGGTACAGGCGGCATACTCGATGGTGAACCCTGTCTC
>MHDY01000185.1:0-5924 GCA_001803705.1 Nitrospirae bacterium GWC2_56_14
CATTGTGCGCGACCTTTTTCTGCGGGTGCCGAATTTCGACGTAGATATCGTGGTCGAAGGCGACGGGATCACCTTTGCGGGCCTCCTTGCCGCCAAGACCGGCGGCAGGCTCAGGACACACCAGAAGTTCGGTACCGCCGTGGTCGTGCTGCCGAAAGGGCTCAAGATCGACATTGCAACCGCCCGGCTTGAGTATTACGAATCTCCGGCAGCGCTGCCGACGGTCGAACTGTCTTCCATAAAAAAAGACCTTTACCGGCGGGATTTCACGATCAACACCCTTGCGGTGCGGCTGCAAAAGAAACGGTTCGGCGAGCTCATTGATTTCTTCGGCGGCCTGCGTGATATCAAGGAAAAGACAATCCGGGTGCTGCACAACCTGTCCTTCGTGGAAGACCCGACCCGGGTCCTGCGGGCGATCCGGTTCGAACAGCGGTTCGATTTCCGGATCAGCAAACATACGCAGAACATGATCAAGACCGCTGTTGCCATGCGGCTTTTTGACCGGCTCACGGGGGAGCGCATTTATACAGAGCTGGTGCTGATGTTCGCCGAATCGGAGCCTGTCAAAGGCTTAAAGCGCATGAAGGAGCTCGACCTGCTGAAGTTCATCCACCCGTCGCTCACCATAACCCCGAACACGGAAAAGCTCTTTGACGCACTGAGCGAGACCCTTACCTGGTTCAGGCTGCTCTATCTCGAAATCCCGCTGGAAAAAGGGTTCGTCTATTTTCTCGGGCTCCTCGACCGGTTGAAGGGCCCCGAGGCGGAGGAGGCGCTCGAACGGCTTGCAGCGCCGATGCGGATCCGGGAGCGGGTCCGGTTGGCACGGTCCCGCTGTCATGACGTGCTTCCTATCCTGTCGCGTGAACCGCTGCTCGCGCCGAGCCGTGTCTATGCGCTGGTCCATCCCCTGGATATCGAATCGATCCTGCTCATGATGGCCAAGGCCAGACAGGAGCGGGCCAGGAAGTATATCTCCCTTTACCTTACCCATCTGCGCAGCGTCACGGTTATGCTGACGGGTGATGATCTCAAGCTTCTTGGCATCCCGCCGGGACCGCGATTCAGAACGAT
Source organism: Nitrospirae bacterium GWC2_56_14 (assembly GCA_001803705.1). Taxonomy (GTDB): domain Bacteria; phylum Nitrospirota; class UBA9217; order UBA9217; family UBA9217; genus GWC2-56-14. The sequence continues at coordinate 1,078 of MHDY01000185.1, forward strand.
CCTTGCGGAGCTTCTGGATGCAAAGCTTGATGAACAGGTAAGGACGCTTGAGGACGAGAGGGAGTTTGTAAAGAGAAGGGTACGTGAATAACAGAGCTTATTACGAAGAGCTTGCTGCACTGTTGAAGCATTTCCGAAAACGAGCTCCAGGTGAATCAGCGAAAATCGCCCGGGGTTTTTGAGCATCTGCGAGGATGATCCAGAATGTTTCGCTCCAGCCGAGGCTTCAGGCTTCCCTCTCTGTTTCCCCTGAGGGCATGCTCACCGCATCCGGCATGGCAGCATCTCTTCCACTCGTTACCTCGGCCCCAAAACCCAGGGCAATTTTGCTGGTGGTCGACCGGTCATCGTTCGTCGTACGGACTTCGTACCCTGCTGCGCAACGCTCACTGCACGGTGATGACGCTGTTGCTCGTGCCGAAGGGATTGGGAACACAGTCGGGCCGTGCAGCATCGTTGACCCACGAACCGTCCACGAAATACTTATATTCGCATTTTCCCGGAGGAAGTTTCAATTTTATCTTCCATGCGCCGTCTTTCCCTTTTTTCATCGGCATTGCCTGCGGATTCCAGTTGTTGAACTGGCCTGCGATAAAGACCTTTTTCGCGTCAGGAGCAACGAGATTGAACTCCACTTCCTGACTGCCCGAATGTGAACTGTTGATCGATTTTTTAAGCTGTTTTACCGTATCTTTTAAGATCATGTGAGAATCCTCCTTGTCTCGTATAGTTGACGGCCTCGCCCTTTGTGGACAGAAAACGACAACGAGAATAAGATAGCATATTTTCTTGCCGCAGGCGGAGTTATGCGTATCATAAACATAAAAAAGACGTCAGAATTGATATTTTTTCTCGAAAGATGAGCATGATGTTGCATTTTATGCGAGCCTCGAAGGTCATTGCCTTTCAACTTTCTCCCTTGACCCCGTTTTCTGGCCCCTGACCGCTGCTGAACCGAAACCATATCGATGTGCTTGCGTTTTTGCCTGAATTGTCCTATTCTGCTGATGGGTGATAAGGACAAAATCCATGACGTGCGCACGGTCCCCAAGGAGAGATCATGAACAAGGGCGGCAATAAAGAACCGGAAAAATCTGAGGACCAGGAGCAGGGCAGTGCGTTCGTGAACATCGGGAAGATCATTTTTCTCATTGCGGCGCTCGTTGCCGCGTGGTTTATTCTTGAAAAATTGATGGGCAGTAAATGACCCATGCTGTCGGGAGTCCCCTCGCCAGGTTCCTTTTACGATAAAAAAGGGTGAATCCTTAACGACGAATACTTCATAGAGAAGGTCCACACTGACCCTATGCCAAATCTGCTCTTGCTCAATTTCAACGGCGTCCGTTATGGTGTGTGGGAGGACGCGGTTCCTTCTGTCATCAGCGCGGTGCCGCTCCACCACCTGCCGCTCAGCCCTGCTGTCATCGCCGGTATTGCGATTATCGACGACCGCAGCGCGGTCATCGCGGATCTGGGCGCCTGCCTCGGCCGTACTCCCCTGGCGAATCCGCGGCAAGGAACTTTTCTCATCATCGATGCCAATGACACAATCGCCGGTTTTTGCGTTGAAGGAAAGGTAGAAGGGTTCGAATGCTCTCCTGAGCGTGTTCTGTCCCTCCCTCCCGCCGTTGCAACACCGGTTGCAGACACCTGCGCTGTACGCGGTTCATCTTTGCTACCTATCATTAATTTTGGACATCTTCACGATCGGTTGAAGCAGGGGCTCCTGGAACTTCCGTTGCCTGAACCGGGACCGCCTGCCTCCGCCTGCGACCTGTCGGGCCTGCGCAGCATCAGGGTCCTCTCGGTCGGCGATGCGCAGTTCTGCGTCAATGCCGGGGATACTGCTTATGCCGTCCTCGGAGAAGGCGGCATCGCGGCGGTCCCTGTCCTGTCGAGGCGGCTTGCCGGTGTCGCCCTGCACAACGGTGCGGCGGTGCCGGTGATGCTGCCCGAAACGTTCCTGGGTTGCGTGAAGGCGGACAACAGGAAGGGCATTCTCCTTGCCGGACCGCAGGGGGCACGATACGCCGTTGCTGTTGATCAGGACCTCGGGATCGTCGAGGGGACTGACCTTGCGGTGCTTGCCCTGCCGAAGCTCGCGGCCAAGCCATGGCTTCCGGCCGCTGCCATAGCAAGGGGAAAAATCTGTCTGTTCGTCGACAGCAATGTGTTCGCTGCTCCCGAAGACCTTGCCCTCGTCCAGGCGGAGAAGATGTCCTTCACTCCTTCGTCCCAGTTCCCGGCCCAGTTCCGGAAGAGCGACACCGCGGTCGTTGAGTTCTCGCTCCTGGGCACACGCCATGCCGTTCCCCAGGAGGAGATGAAGGACGACCTCGCGTTATTACCGTTCGTCCCCGTCCCGGGGACGCCCGAGATCGTGCTGGGGATCGCGGAACTTCATGGAGAGCTGCTCCCGGTCCTGGATCTGGCAGCGCTTTTCGGGAGACGGACTCCCATCGGGAAGAAAAGCAGGATGATGCATCTCGTCAACGGGGATTTCCATGCCCTCGTGGTCACCGATGAGGTCGCGGGCAGCCGTCAGCTCCCTGTCGGGACGCAGCGGCAAGTGCCTATTGCCCTGCCCCATCAGGTCCTGTATGGGTGCTACCTTGATGCGGGCATGGTTAGGCTGATCCTGAACGTGGAGGCGCTGGCTGTCCATTTCGAAAAAACGGCCGTCCGCGAGCTCGTCGCCAGCCTGTCGCTGGAACTGATGGAGACCAGTGCCTTCGAAACGGGATCAACGGCAACGATGGTGTCAACACAGCATTCCGCTGTCGCGTCCTCAGTGCCGGCGGTGCTTGAAGCAGAGCATGCTGTTGTTCAACCAATGACGGAGACAGTCTCTCAATCTGAGCTCGCTGCTCATTCCGGCGGGGATCTTGACAGGGGAACAGCGTGGGATGGACCGCTGGTTGCCCCTGCCGGCGCAGGGGACGTCGCACAGGCAGCAGTATCCGAGGAAGAGGGAGCAGGGGAGGATGCACCGGCAAAGGCCGCAGCAGAAGCTGCGGCGCGGGAACAGGCAAGGCAGCGCGTCGAAGCGGAGAAGCTCCGGGCAGAGGATGAGGCGCGGTCCCGGGCCGTTGAGCAGGCGCGCTTGAAGGCCGAAGCCGAGGCAAAGGCCATTGAAGAAAAACGGGCGCGGGAAGAAGCGGAAAAATTAAAGTCGGAAACTGAGTCCCTGGCACGCGCAGAGGCAGAAGCCAGAGCTCAGGAAGAGGCGCGCAGGAAAACAGCCGAAGAAGCAGTGAACATGGCGGCAGAGGAAGCACGGAAACAAAAAGAGGAAGAATCCCGGCGCAAGGCAGAAGACCTGGCAAAGGAGACTGCCGCTGTTGCCGCACGGCAAGCAGCAGAAGAAGCAGAACAGCGAGCCGAAGAAGCGAAAAAGCATGCGGCTGAGGAAGCAAGGACCCGTGCCGAAGCAGAAGCCGTCAAGCAAGAACGGATAATTGCAGAACAACAGGAAACCGAGAATGCACGTAAGCGGAAAGAGGACGCGGAGCGACTTGCCGCGGAACAGCTCCGAATCGCCGCAGCAGAGGCCGCGAAACGCAAAACCGACGAAGCGCAGAAACGAGAAAAAGAAGAAGCAGAAGAGCGTTCGGCGCGCGAGGCTTTGGCGAAAAGCAGGGTAATGGCGGAGCCGCGGCCTGAACCGCTGTTTTCCCCGGAATCCGAACCCGGACACGGGGAAGTTCGGCCAGTAGCACGGAAAAGCAGAAAGTACGTTGGCATTGCGGCCCTGATCGCGATTTTACTGATACTCCTCTTCTCCGTTGTCAACATGCTCAAACGGCCGGACCCGCAGGTGTCCAGGCCGGAAAAGACAGAGAACCAAGCGGCGACTCAGAAGCGCGCGCCGCAGTCCGAAAAGGCCCCCCCCCTCTACCTTGCTGTGCCTTCGGGCGGCACCCTGTCCGCACCCTTCGTATATACGGTGGTGAAAGGCGACAATCTCTGGAACATTGCGAAGCGGTTCACCGGGAACCCGTTCAACTACCCCCGCGTTGCCAGGGATAACAGCTTAGCCACTCCCGATCTCATCTTCCCGGGACAGACGATACGCCTGCTGCCGCAAACTGCAGCCGGACCGCGCGGGGCCGCTTCACGTTGACCGCGTCATTTTACTGCCGTCCATTCCTCCTTGCATAAAGACAACCGCTCCGGGATGGAATGAAAGGGTTCTTTGCGGGATTGAAAGCAGTATGCCGATATTCGGTTAAAAGAAGAAGGAGCGAACCATGATCTACGAACACGAGATCAACGGTGTAAAACTGCGGACCGGCGACATCATCTGCACCCATGACGGCGGCGAGCCGATCCTCGTAGGCCAGTTCTGGCGCTTTGTCGGGAACTTGGTGCCGGGCGATGTGGACCATGTTGCAATCTACGTGGGGCCGGGAGGCCGGTGCGTCGAGGCGGGGGTCAAGGGGGTCATTGCGTACGATGTCGGGTGCAATACGTGGGATTCGGTAAAGCTGCAAGATCAGCGCGGGCCTGTGGCGGACAGTTTTTACGGGGCTTCCTTCCCGGTGGAAGGAAGCGGCTTGCCGGAGGGCAGAAAAACGGCGGTCCGCGAGAATGTTGCCGCATACTGTCTCGCGCAGCTTGGTAAACACTACAATTTGAATTTTCTGAATTCGAAGACGGAAGACAGCTTTTACTGCAGCCAGCTGGCCTATATGGCCTATTTGAAGAACGGCATCGATCTGAACACGGACCTGGGGGTGCCGCACCTGCCGGGTTCGCACAGTATAATTTTCCCGCAGGAGCTCTGGAGCGGGAGTGTGAACAAACGGGCCTGAGCTTTTTGCAGGACCGCAAGCAGACGGCGCTCC
>MHDY01000185.1:5955-13313 GCA_001803705.1 Nitrospirae bacterium GWC2_56_14
GTGCCGTCACTGGACCTGTCCGATCGCGGGCCGATGCTGCGGCCCTCCGCGTCTCCGGGCGGCGTTGCCGCTGGCTCCTGACGCGTTCAGTTTGAAAAATGCGATGGAAGACTGAAGCTGCTCGGCCTGCGACGAAAGCTGCTCCGCCATGGTGGACATTTCCTCGGCTGCCCCGGCGTTCTGCTGCACCACGAGGTTCAACTGCTGGATCGCGCTGTTGATCTGGTCTGCGCCGCCTGCCTGTTCTTTTGATGCGGCGCTGATCTCCTGCACCAGCTCCGAGGTCTTCTGGATGTCGGGCACGAGCGTGGCCAGCATGGTCCCGGCGCGAACGGCGATATCGACGCTCGAACCCGATAAATTGCTGATCTCGGCCGCGGCCGCCTGGCTCCGCTCGGCGAGCTTCCTGACCTCGGCCGCCACGACGGCAAAGCCCTTGCCGGCTTCCCCTGCGCGCGCCGCCTCGATCGCCGCGTTCAGTGCCAGTAGGTTCGTCTGGCGGGCGATCTCCTCGATGATGCCGATCTTTTGGGCTATCTGCTTCATGGCGGTCACCGCATCGGTCACTGCCCCGCCGCTTTCCTGGGCGTCGACCGCCGACTTGCGGGCGATCTTCTCGGTCTGGACGGCGTTGTCGGCGTTCTGTCTTATGGTTGCGTTCATCTCCTCGATCGTCGATGAAGCTTCCTCTGCCGAAGCAGCCTGCTCCGTCGTCCCTCCGGAGAGCTGCGCGGCGCTCGACGACAGCTGCTGGCTTCCCTCGAACACGCCGTTTGACGCGCTCTGCACGTCGGCAACCACATCGCGCAGTTTCATGACCATGGAATTCATGGATTGCCCGAGTTTGCCCACTTCGTCGTTGCTCCGGATCTCAACGGCCAGGTCGAGATCGCCGGAAGCCAGCTTCTCCATCGAGGTTTTGAGCGATGCAAGGGGCTTCACAATGATCCTGCTGAACAGCATATAGACGACGCCGGAAATGACCACGCCGGCGCCGAGACACAGCACGAGGATTATTCCTTGTGCTGTCCGCGTGGCTTCGTCGACATACTTCGTCGTGAACAGGATGCGTGCCGTGCCGATCTGGTCCGCACCCTGCATGACCGGGCTGGTAAATTCCAGCAGGTTGTCCTTTCCCGCCGGTTCAATGGCTCCCTTTGTCAGGGTGCTGCCTTGTTTGTCCTGGATGACCGCAAAGGCCACCTCCCGGTCCCGTGAGATGTCCTTGACATATCCCTCGAGGTAGGTAAAGTTATAGGACAATATGGGCTCCGCTGATATGGCGGCCAGGAACTGGGTCGTATTGGTACCCTTTTCCGTCAACGCATGCAACAGTGCTCGCTTCTGGCTGATCCCGAGCGTCACGAACAGTGAGATGGTCACCAGAACAAGCACGAGTACGATGCTTGCGAGAAACTTTTTCGTTACTGTCCAGTCTTGATAGTGTATCATTGCCCCCCCGTATTCTTCTGTGTCCGCTCCTGCATGCGCGCGTGCAGCTTGGTCGGCAACCTTGGCAGCATCTGAGCATGCCATAGTCATGTCAAAAAATTTGAACGAGGTATGCATAGTAACAAATAATTTCTCAATTGGCAACAAATTGAGCGCGTAAAATTGAGTATTCGCTTTATGCGTTGCTACGGGAGATTTGCGAATAGCAAGCCTTGTGGTGACCGATTTGCTTGCATTTTCTCCTGAGTTATCCTATGGTATTGTAATGATTTCCCATCGAAGGCTTTGTTCGTGTTTATTCTGAAACATTGATGGAGAGCGAGTAGAGAGAGGAGCTGTAATGAACATGAAGAGGATCAGTGCTGAAAATAAAGACACGGTGTGGTTTGTGATAACAGGCATGTTTTTGCTCACGACGCTTTTCGTGCTCCTCGGCTCCTGTTCTTCAGGAGGAGGGGGAGGGGGTCCGTTGCCCGCGCCGCTTGCCGAGCAGTATGCGATCGACGGCGTCGTGGACCTTGCCGCGGTAGGCACAGTTTATGAGAAGACCATCGATCTTCTCGACAGCTTCGGAACCGGCACTTCGGTCGGTACGACGACCCTTCAGTACACAATGCTCAATGACGAACGGCATCTCTACATCGCCATGGTGTGGACCGATGCCACGCCGACCGCGTTCGATCCAGCCGTTGGGCTCACTGCGTTCGACGGCGTTGTCGTCATGTTCGACAACGACGGCGACGGCACGTTCGAGGAGAATGAGGATGCCCGCCGACTGGTCATGAACATCTACAGCTCCGGGTACGGCGATCTTCATAGTGTTCCTTCATCAACGTGGAACGATTCTGATTCCATCGGGGACGGCCTCGGCAAAATGACCTATTCTACCGCGACTGGCACCGGGATGTACCACGCCGAGTTCCTGATTCCACTGGCGCCGGACGCGACCGGCGAGGACGGCATTCTGAACAGGAATACGCGCTTCAACATCAACATCCTGGACAACATCGAGATCTTTTTGCCAGCACCTGCCAGCAACGTCGGCAGCTTGAGCGGACCTCCCAATATGGTCGCGGGCATGAACAGCAGCGGCTGGCCCTTACTGCCCTATGTCGCGCCAACGCCCCATAATCAGCCGCAGATCCCGAGCAACCTTACTGGACTTATCGCATTCATCAGCGACCACGAGAATCCGAAGGGCGAACTGTACACCTTCGACCCGGCCACGAAGCTCGTGACCCGCGTGACGAATTCCACTGGGCTTTACATTGACGGCGTGTCATTGTCCAACGGCCGCACTCGGATAGCTTTTTACGGCGGACCCAGTTCAACCGACTATACTACCTGGGAGATCTATACTGTTGACGTGGATGGTAACAACCTGATTACTTTAACAACCAACTCGATTCTGGACGGCCATCCGGCCTGGTCGCCTGACGACAGCAAGATCGTCTATGCTTCCTTCCGCGATGGATGGCAGGCGTCTCTCGTGACCATGACCTCGGCAACGGGAGGTGATGAAATGGTTCTCTCGTATGTCACGTCCACGACCGCCAATGACAATGATCCCGACTGGCTGCCCGACGGCCGCATCGTATTCAAGACGGACCGGTTCAACCCGTCCCTGCCGGACCAGGTGCGCATCGCGGTCATGAATGCCGATGGAACAATGGTCACGCAATTGACCAGTTCCCTGGGAACTTCCGACCACGACCCTACGGCAACGAACACGGTCGCTGTGTTCGAGCGGTTCACGAGGGACACGAACTACAGCCAGGACCCCTGGGCGGTCTACTCCCCCTGGAACATCGTCGAGGCCCGCATCGATGGGACGGGCGAGCGCACCCTGCTTGCCGACGGCTGGGTCAACTGGCTCCCGGTCCACGACCCTTCCGGACAATATCTCGTTTATCTCAAGAGCGTGGGGTATACCGATGCCCGGCTCATGACCAAGGACGGCCGAAATCTGGGCAGGCTGATTCCCGGCATCACCCGGATCCGCTATATTGACTGGAAATAGAGAGTCGGAGGCCGCATGGAGCACTGCGCGTAGCCGAGGCTCGCGAGGCAGGAGCGAGAGCACCTCGAACCGTCGTCATTGGAATCGGGGAGAGAAGGTAGCGTTACTCTCAACCACACCCTCGTGGGCTGATCAGATCACCTTTAACACCCATTGCCCGTCACGCTGCCTGTTTTTACTGCACGGTCACGAGCCCCGTCATGACCGGATGAAGCGAACACTGATAGTTAAACGTCCCGGCTGACGTAAATTTCAGACAGACCGATACGCCGGGGTTCACCGTTTGATTGAATGTGCCATTAACCGGAACTGTTGTGCTCGTAACAGTGTGCTGCATTCCACCGGCGTTGGTCCATTTCACCGTTGTGTTGACCGGCACGGTCACACTGCCGGGACTGAAGCCTGCAGCCGTACTCGAGATTATCGATATATCCGTGGTACCGCCGACAGGACATGCCACAACCTGGACCGTGGACGTTGGCGGTGTTCCGCCGCCCCCGCCATAACCGCCGCCCCCGCCGCCGCAGCTATACAACAGGCCTGCCAGGACGATGAAAAACCCGGCGATCGTTAATCTGCTTTTCCTGTTTTGTTTCACGGTTATCACGCTCCCTTCAATACAATATGAACCCCTCCGGCATTTTGTCGATGGACACACGGGCGGTCCCCGGCCCGTCTGCATTCACTCCCTCATGCTGCAGGAAGATCCACGGTATTTTCCCATTCCTTGCTGAAAGTCGTCTTAAACGGGACAAATACCGTCTGTTTTGAGATTAGCATCGCCCGGGTGGGCTGTCAAGTGCGGGAGGGGAGCAGGGGTCGGGACGGAAACCACGATTTTTTTCATATGTTTTTTTATTCCCGTAAAAAGGATCAGCGGATTTAAGGTTCATTTACGTTGACAACACCGGAATTGTTCAGTAAACTCTTGTAATTCTTTGTTCCGGTATGCCTGTCATTATTCTCATGTTTAGCGTCCTCCGGCATTCCGGAATATACGCCGAAGTTGGGGGACGATTCATAGGATACGGAACCTACGATACCACTCGCATAGAAGGAGAGGATACGATGAGAGCAATGATCGCGGTTCTTATCAGGATGGTCGTTTTCCTGATTGCTGTAACACCGGCTTATGCCGAGAGCAGCTACCCCACGCAAGAAGACCTGCAGGATGATCCCACCACAGTAGTCAATCGACCGGTCAATGTCCAGGGACTGACGGGACTGATCATGACCAACTCGGCCTACACGCAGCCCAAGGGCCGCATCGTTGCAGGTCTCTCGGCCATTGCCGAGAACAGTGAGGTGCCTGACTTCAGTATCGTGCAGGGAATTGCGACGGTCACTGCAGGGATTGCGGACAGGGTCGAGTTCGGGGTGAGGGCACACGTGATCGGGACCAATCTCGGGAGTTCGGCGACGAGCGAGATCGGCGTCGGTGACACCGATCTTCTGGTCAAATGGAGAGCCTCGTCGCAGGGAGATACGATGCCTGCAATAGCGTTCGGGCTTGCGTATACGCTGCCGACGGGAGATTCCGAGAAAGGACTGCGCGGCGTGGAAAACGAAGGCGTGCGCATCATGGTGATCGGAACTTCCGAAAAAGAAATGCCCGGAGATTATTTCATCGGGGTCTATTTTGAAGGGCAGGTCGTAGTCAATGAATGGTCAACGAGGACCGACGCAAATCCCCGGGTCGAAAAATATGGGGTATTCAACGCCGGGCTGCTCTTCCCGCTTACCGAAGACCGCAACCTGCAAGCGGTCTTTGAATATAGCACCATCGTCAAAAAAGACATCCCATCGATCTACGAAGAAAACCACCGGGCAACGATGCCTGGTTTACGGTTTGTGACGGAGAATTTCAACCTGAGTCTGGGCGTACAGTTTTACCGTCGTGACGCGGCAGGCGCAACAACCGATGAACGATATATAGGCACGATCAGCTACGCTTTTTGATACCGTTCCGCCGTGTCGAACGGTTTAAGGCCCCCTCATTCATTGACCGGGTCGGTCAGCAGCGAGCGATCATTTTCCTATCGGTTACCATGATAACAGCACCTGCGCATTGTATGTATCTGGCGCAGTGAGAACCTTCTGAGAATGTCGTCCTCTCTTCTGCTATCGCAGGGCTCGTGGGCGGCTTTGCGCAGCAATAAGTCCTGCTATCGGTCAGTTTCCCTTGACGAACCGGGGAAAATTGGGCATAGTACCTCATGATATTCATCAGCCTCTTCGGCGGAGTTCTTCTCCTCCTCTACGGCATCAAGCTCCTGAACGACGGTTTGCAGAACGCTGCAGGCAGCAAGATCCGTTCGCTGGTTCGTTCGCTGACCAGCAACCGCTTCTCGGCCGTGGGGGCCGGCGCCTTCCTGACGGGCCTCATCCAGTCGAGCAGCGCCACCTCGGTGATGCTCGTGGGTTTCGTGAGCGCAGGGCTCATGACCTTCCGGCAGACCCTGGCCGTTATCCTTGGCGCAGACATCGGCGCAACCCTTACGGTCCAACTGATCGCCTTTCACGTGTACGATTACGCCGTGCTGCTGATCGGGGCCGGCCTGTCGTTCACCCTGTTCACGAAAAACACGCTCTACCGGAATATGGGGCAGGGCGTACTCGGTTTCGGGTTCGTTTTTCTCTCGCTCAAGATCATGATCGAAGCCATGCTGCCGCTCCAGGGGAATGAACTCTTCCGGAGCGTATTCATCGCCCTCACGGGCACGCCCTTCATCGGCATTTTGCTGTCGGCCGCGGTCACCGCGCTCATCCACAGCAGCGCCGCGACCATGGGCATCGCCCTGGCCCTTGCAACGAGCGGTTTGATCCCGCTGCAGTCCGCGCTTTATATCATTCTGGGCGCGAACATCGGCACCTGCGCTACGGCGTTGATCGCGAGCATGCGCTCCCCGGCAGAAGCGCGGCGTGTGGCCTGGGCGCATGTGCTGTTCAAAGTGTTCGGTGTTCTGCTGTTCCTGCCGCTTTTGCCCTGGTACCAGGGACTGGTCGAACAGACGGCGCCGGAGGTGATGCGCCAGATCGCCAATGCCAATACGCTTTTCAATGTGGTCATGGCCGTGGTCTTTCTGCCGTTCCTTGGATTGTTCGCCAAGCTCCTGGTAAAACTGGTTCCGGAAAAGGCCGAAGAAAAAACATTCGGCCCCATGTACCTTGACGACCATGTGCTGGGGACACCGTCCCTGGCGCTGGGGCAGGCCACCCGTGAAGCACTGCGGACCTCCGATATCGTACGCGAAATGCTGACCGAGATGATCCGGGGACTGCGCAGCGATGATCCTGCCATTGTTGAAGATATTAAACGCAAGGACAACCTGGTCGACCTGCTGGACCGTCAGATACGCCTGTATATCGCGCGCCTGTCGTCCTCCAACCTCACGGAATCGCAGTCACGCCGCGTCATGACTGTGCTGGAAGTAACGCGGGACCTTGAGAATATCGGCGATATCATCGACCGGAACATCATGCCCATCGCGCTCAAGCGGATCACCAAGGGCTTCGTGTTCTCACAGGAGGGAATGGCGGAGATCGTTTCGTTCCACAAAAAAACGATCGAGAATTTCGACTTTGCCATTGCGGCCTTCGCGAACCATGACCGCGAGCTTGCCGAACGGGTCCTCAGGAACAAGGAAGAGCTGGGCCTGCTCGAACGGGAGCTGGTCCAGGCCCATCTGGAGCGGCTGCGCAAAGGGCTGCGGGAGTCGATCGAGACCAGCCATATTCATCTGGACATCATCGGGAACATTGCACGCATCAATTCGCTCATCACGCATATCATCTACCCCATTGTCGAGGAAAAGCGCGCCCGGGGGCGGGAAGATATGGGAATATAAAATTTCGGATTTCGGATTGCGGATTGCGGAATGTAAGT
>MHDY01000185.1:13340-14722 GCA_001803705.1 Nitrospirae bacterium GWC2_56_14
CAGGGGTTAATCCGAAATCCGCAATCCGCAATCCGAAATTGAGGAGGGTTTTCATGATCAAACTGCTCAGAATAAAGTCAAGTTCGCGGACCGAGTTCGTGGATATTACCGTAGGGGTCCAGCGGCTGGTGGCGGAGAGCGGCGTGCGATCAGGGGTCTGCTATGTCTACGCGCCCCATACCACATCAGCCATCACCATCAACGAAAATTCTGACCCCAACGTAGGACGCGATATCCTGAAGGAGCTGAACAAGGTCATTCCCTTTGACGATCAGTACGGCCACAGCGAAGGCAATTCGGCTGCGCACATCAAGTCGAGCCTTATGGGCGTATCTAAAGCCATCCTGGTCGAGGACGGACGCCTCGCACTGGGGACCTGGCAGGCCATCTTTTTCTGCGAGTTCGACGGCCCCCGGGACCGGCGTGTGCAGGTGAAGGTGATGGCGGGATGACCGCCGGGGAATGAACCCTAATCTGGACAAGCGGAACCGAAAGGCATCTCTCGCAAAGTTCGCAAAGGACGCCAAGAAAACCCGAAGCACGCGGTTTGCTTTTTGGTTTTAAACCAGAAAAGCTTTTGACTCAAGGTTCCCTTTGCGTTCTTTGCGGGCTTTGCGAGAAAATGCTTTGCTTTGTTCCGGTTTATTCCCGTGAGGAGTTGTTTTATGCGAAAGAGGTTCAGGGCTGGTATCGTTCTTGTCATATTCCTGCTGCTGGTCGCCCGAGCCGTGGTCTCCCGCGCCCAGACCGCGGAGCAGAACACGGCCGCCCGCTACCTGAAGTCGGGCATGGTGCAGATGAAAGCCGTTGATTATGAGGCCGCCCGGGACTCTTTCGAGCAGGCGCTGCGATACGATGATTCCTCTGCAGCGGCCCATCTCGGCCTCGGCGTCGTCTACTTTCATCTGCGCGACGATAAATATGCCGAGAGGGAACTGACGAGGGCTGCGGAGCTCAGTCCCGGGGACGCGGTTGCATACCAGGTCCTGGGTGAGCTCTTTTACCGCAAGGACGACCTTGAGACCGCGGTGTCCTACTGGGAAAAAGCCGTAGAGCTCAATCCCGGCGCGGTTGATATCCGGGCGCGGCTCGAACGGATCCGCAAGGAGCACCGGACCGAAAAGGATTTCAATCGCGATGTGACGAGCCATTTTCTGGTCAAGTATGAAGGCAGGGAAAAGATCGAAGCAGGCAGGATCATCCTCAGGATTCTGGAGGACGCCTACGGGTCCGTGGGGCGCGGCCTGTCCTACTATCCTGACCGCGAAATGCAGGTCATCCTGTATTCAGGCCGGCAGTTTCAGGAAGTGACCGATGCTCCGGGGTGGAGCGGCGGGATCTACGACGGGAAGATCCGCATCCCCATCGGCGGCATCGAGCAG
>MHDY01000186.1:0-1621 GCA_001803705.1 Nitrospirae bacterium GWC2_56_14
TCCTGCTTTGCGTCTTCTAAAAGCATGCCGTTCTCCTGCCGTGCGGTTAAAAACTGAAGCGGATTATAGCATAGGCCGTAGCAACAAGCAAAGCCAAAGACGCTCTTGTTTTTGGGGGTTATTGATGCTAGCAAGTGGATTTGGCATTCATTGACGCAGTGCAGCAAAAACACTTTGACTTTTCAGGCCCGGCTATGTTATAAAGCACCCACATATCGACCACATCCAGGCGAAGGGAATCCCGTTAAAATCGGGAGCGGACCCGCCGCTGTAATCCCGGCCCAGAAGCATCGGGCCATACTTGCTGCCAGAACATGCCACTGACCCTAACCGGTTGGGAAGGCAGGCAGCGAGGGGAGAGCCAGAAGACCTGCATGGATGTTCTCGCACTGTCTTCGGCGTTAAGACCTGGTGTGGGTTAATAGTACCTATTAATCCCCCGTCTTCCTTTGAAGGCTGGGGATTTTTTGTTTTTAATCTGCAAACGGCAGTTAGCCACATAAAGCACATAAGTCACATAATAAAACACGAAATTGAAGCAAATTGAACTTACTAAAGCTATAAGTTAAGGTACTTCACAAACTGCGCATTTGATTTCTATGTGACTTCTGTGCATTTTGTGGCCAACTATTCTTTTTAGGTTTGGTTGATGTTTGATATCTGAGGAATAAGAAAGCGGAAAGGGGTGCGATTCCCCTGCTGTCGCGCAACTGTGATGGAAACGAAAGCCGATGATGCCACTGCCCAGGCGGGAAGGCCGGCGAGTAGGTTGTCCTAAGCCAGGAGACGTCTTATCCCGATCCTCGCGTACAAGGAGAGACCATGACTATATTATTTTCTCTGTTGTCATAGCTGCTGGGATGGTTCTGTTGGTCAGGAATCAACTGTGAGTACGGCAGGTGAAACCGTACCGAACAATCCCAGGGAGAAAACCTATGACAACCCAGATAGAACTTGCCCGCAAAGGGCTCGTCACGTTGCAGATGAAAACAGTCGCTGCTGCAGAGGATGTATCCGCCGAGTATGTACGGACCATGGTAGCAGAGGGAAAGATCGTCATTCCCGGGAACAGCGTCAGAAATCCGAAAGCCGTCGGTGTCGGCAAAGGGCTGCGCACGAAGGTGAATGCTTCCATCGGCACGTCGTCGGATATTGTCGACTATGCTTCAGAAGTACGGAAAGCGAAGGTCGCCGAAGCAGCAGGCGCTGATACGCTCATGGAGCTTTCGGTGGGCGGCGACCTGGACCGTGTTCGCCGTGAAGTGATCGCGGCGGTAGATCTGCCCGTCGGGAACGTTCCCTTGTACCAGGCCTTTTGCGAGGCAGGCAGAAAGTACGGCGATCCGAACAAGCTTGACGAAGAGATGCTGTTCGATCTGATCGAACAGCAGTGCGTTGACGGCATCGCTTTTATGGCGATCCACTGCGGCATCAACCTCTACACCATCGAGCGGCTCAGAAAACAGGGATACCGCTACGGCGGACTGGTAAGCAAGGGCGGGGTCAGCATGGTAGCCTGGATGCTTGCCAACAAGCGGGAAAACCCGCTGTACGAGAAATTCGACCGCGTGGTCTCGATCCTGAAGAAGTATGATGTGGTCCTCTCGCTCGGCAACGGCCT
>MHDY01000186.1:1639-9319 GCA_001803705.1 Nitrospirae bacterium GWC2_56_14
AGGAACTGCTCATCAACTGCGAACTCGCCGAGATCGGCAGGGACATGGGCTGCCAGATGCTGGTCGAAGGGCCCGGTCATGTGCCCCTGGATGAGATCGAGGGGAACATCCAACTCCAAAAGCGGATGAGCGGCGGAGCACCCTACTATATGCTCGGCCCCATATCCACGGACGTGGCGCCGGGCTTCGACCATATCACGGCTGCCATCGGCGCGGCGCAGTCGAGCCGCTTCGGCGCGGACCTGATCTGTTATATCACGCCTGCCGAGCATCTGGCCCTTCCGAACGAGGACGACGTTCGCCAGGGAGTACAGGCGGCAAAAATAGCCGCGTATATCGGCGATATGAACAAGTATCCCGAAAAGGGAAGGATGCGCGACAAGGAGATGAGCAAAGCGCGCCGCGATCTCGATTGGGAGAAGCAGTTCAAGCTCGCGCTCTATCCCGAGGAAGCGCGGGCGATCCGCAAAAGCCGCATGCCGGAGCATGAGGATTCCTGCACCATGTGCGGAAGCTTCTGCGCGGCAAAGGGCGCGGCAAAGCTGTTTTCCGAAGATCTGCAGTTGAGCGGTAAATTGTAAGGTGACGGTTAAACTTCTCTATCCTTCACGGATGGGGAAGTCTTTATAGCGCATTACTGGTAAGAAAGAGGAACAATCGTGGCTGGGATAAGATCGTTGTTGAAGAAGGGATTTTTTGTTGCGGTGATTTTGGCCGGCGTTTGCAGCCAGGGTATCTGTTTTCCCTTAACAGCAAAAGATGACAGGGGAAAGGAAATCGAGTTCAAGGAACGGCCGCGCCGGATCGTATCTTTGGTTCCCACCCAGACGGAGCTGCTCTTTTCCCTGGGGCTTGGAAAGGAAGTTGTCGGTGTCACGAATTACTGCAATTATCCTGAAGCGGCCAGACAGAAGGAAAAAATCGGGGGGTTCGCCGAAATTGATGTAGAAAAGATACTCGCCTTGAAGCCTGACCTTGTACTGTCTTTCGGAACTATCCAGATCCCAGCAGCGGAAAAACTTGAGAAGAGCGGTATGAAGGTATTCTGGATGTATCCTCGCACCGTGAACGAAATACTGGATTCAATCGTACGGGTGGGGGAAATAACCGGGACCAGGCGGGAAGCGACGCAAATGCGCGAGTCTATGGAGAAGGAGATATATGCTCTTCGTGATGCGCTGGGCGCGATTCCTGATGATAAACGTCAGACAGTCTTCAGAGTGATGGGGACCGACCCTCCTGCGACCATCGGAGCAGAATCTTTTCAGTCCGATGTCTTTTATCTGGCAGGCGGGAAGAATGCCTTTGCCGACGTGAAAAAGGATTATTTTGAAGTGGACGCCCAAGAGCTTGTCAAACGCAACCTGGATCTTATTGTAATGTGCGGCGCTGACGAAGCCGGATCAAAGCAAAGGCTGAAGAACAACCCTGATTTCAAGGATCTGCCTGCAGTGAAAAACGATGCTGTATTGATCATCCCCTGCGACCTTACCTGCAGGCCGGGACCGCGCGTTGCGGAAACAGCCGCGAGGATAGCGCGCATCCTGCATCGTGAGAAGTTCTCTGGTAAGCAGTAAGAACGTTACACTCGGGCTGTCGATTCGGTTATCAAAACCGTTTCATCGATAGCGTCGGGATGACGCACGAGAAAATGAAGTCGTAAAAGCCGTCTTTGCGAGCGTAGCGAAGCAATCTCGTAGTTCGTGCTAGCCTGAAAAATCGAGATTGCCGCGTCGCTCCGCTCCTCGCAATGACTGCAGTGGGAACCTTTTACGAGATCATCAAGAGAAAGTGTACATGAAAAGAAATCTTATTGTTATATTTCTTATCCTCGGTTGTTACGGCGCTGCCCTTGCTGCCGAACCGGCAGTTTCTCCCCAGCGCATCGTGTCGTTGGCGCCGAGCACGACCGAGATCCTGTTCGCGCTGGGGCTGGGCGACCGGATCGTCGGCGTCACGAGCTTCTGCGACTATCCTGAGGACGCGAAGAAAAAGCCGAAGATCGGCGGCATGTCCAATCCTTCGCTCGAAGCGGTCGTCACCATGAAGCCCGACCTGGTCGTGATGACCACGGACGGCAACCCGAAAGAGTTCGAGGCCCGGCTTCGTTCCCTCAAGATCCGGACCTACGTTTTTACGGCACGAAGGCTTGCCGAGCTTCCCCAGGGGATCCGCGATATGGGCGCTTTTGTAGGAGCGCAGGAAAGATCAGACAGACTTGCCCAGGAGATACAGGACGGCCTTGATCGCTTTAAAACAAGAAAATCCGAAATCCGCAAAAAACAAGCCCCCTCTCCCTTTTTCCCTCTCCCTCCAGGGGAGAGGGGCGGGGGTGAGGGAAATTATCATGCGCAATCCGCAATGAAAAAGGTCCTGTTCATCGTTTGGCCCGAACCGCTGATCGTTGCAGGCCCCGGCACGGTCATGGATGATGCCATCGCGCTGCTGGGATACGAGAACATCGCAGCAGCAGCGAAGACCTCCTATCCGAAATACTCCATTGAAGAGGTCATTCGCCGGGCTCCTGACGTGATCTTTGTCGGTAAAGCATCGGGAATGGACATACGGGATGTGTCTCAGAAGATCCTCAAGAGGCTGGCGTCAGTCCCCGCTGTCAGAAACGGCTCGATCTATTACATAAGCGACAACCTGTACCGGCTCGGCCCCCGGGTCATCAAGGGCATTGAGGAGCTTGCTGCATGCGAACAATGAGGTTTGGGATATTTGTCGTCGTGGCGGCCTTGATCCTGGTGCTGGCCCTTTTTGCGGGACCGCGGATGATCAATCCCTTCAGCATGAGCGGCACGGAGCGCGAGATCCTCTTCGCCATACGGCTGCCCCGGGTGGTCGTGGCCATGCTCATGGGTATGGCCCTGGGCGCTTCCGGCGCGATCCTGCAGGGGGTGCTCAGGAACCCCCTTGCCGACCCCTATATTCTTGGCATATCGAGCGGGGCCTCCCTGGCCGCCGCCCTTGGCCTCATGTCCGGTTTCTATTTTTTCGGCAGCCTGAGCGTTCCGGTGACTGCCTTCATCGGCGCTGTGCTGGTCAGTCTTCTCGTCGGCGCTTTCGGCATGAAGCGGGGAGGATTATGGCCGGAGCGGCTGCTGCTCGCCGGGATCGGCTTGAATTTTCTCTTCAGCGCAATGCTGATGCTGCTCATGAGCGTATCGAGCGATGACGGTCTTCGGCGGGTGGTGCTCTGGATGTTCGGCGATCTTTCCATGGCGGACTGGACGCTTATTCCTTCGGCATCGATCTTTGTCCTTGCCGGGCTGGCCATTGCGCTCTGGCGGTCAAAGGCGCTGAACGCGCTGATCCTGGGGGATGAATTCGCCTACAGCCTCGGCTTCGCGGTCCAGCGGGAACGGCTCATCATGTTCGCGGCAATGGCGCTCATGACCTCGGCCTCGGTCTCGCTGGGCGGGACCATCGGGTTCATCGGGCTGTTGATGCCCCATATAGCCCGCTTCCTGCTCGGCGCGGACAGCCGCGTGCTGATCCCCGCATCGGCCGTCGCCGGCGGAGCGTTCCTGTGCCTGGCCGATCTGATCGGGCGGTCCCTCATGCCGCCCCTGGAGCTTCCGTCAGGCACGGTGACCGCGATTATCGGCGCGCCTTATTTTCTCTATCTCCTCCGGAGGAAAGATGTCCTCAGCGTATAAAGGCCCGATCATTGAACTGCGGGACGTGTCTTTCCGGTATCCCGGCAGCAGGCTGATCGTCAATGATCTTTCGTTCTCCGTCGGAAACGGCGAGTTCATCGGCCTCCTGGGAGCCAATGGTTCGGGCAAGTCCACGATCCTGAAGCTGGCCGCGGGCATGCTGCAGCCCGCAGCGGGAACCGTCAGGCTCTGGGACAAACCGCTCAGCACCTACCGGAACAAGGACCGGGCGAAACTGCTCTGCTATTTTCCCCAGCAGCTGGACGTGAACGTGCCGTTCACGGTCAGGGAGATCGTGGGCATGGGGCTCTATCCCTACGATATCCCGCCGCAGATGACCGTTGACGAAGCCCTGGCCATGGTGGGGCTCACGGCGAAAGCATCCGCTTTTGTAACGAATCTGAGCGGCGGCGAACGGCGGCGGGTTTTTATCGCCATGACACTGATCCAGGGCGCGGGGGTCCTGCTCCTCGATGAACCCCTGGCGAACCTCGATATCCGGTATCAGATCGAGTTCCTGCGGCTGCTCCGGGGACTGCAGAAGCAGAAGGGCATCTCCGTGATCATGGCGCTTCATGATGTCAACATCGCGCTCCAGTTCGAAAAGGTGATGGTGATCAGGGAAGGGTCCATCCTCGGCAGCGGAAGCCCTGAAACGGTCTTGACCAAAGAGATGATCAGGCAGGCCTTTGAGGTCGATATCGAGGTCAGAAGGTCCGATCGCGGTGAAACCTATATCACGCACGAGAAGTGGTTTTAGTTCCTGAGGGAATAAAAATATACTCAAAACGGCAAGAGTATTTCTCGCAAAGCTCGCAAAGAGCGCAAAGGAAACCGTGAGTCAATATCTTCTCTGGTTTAAAATCCAAAGCAAGCCGTGCTTGGGATTTTCTTGGCGTCCTTTGCGAGCTTTGCGAGAGATGGTTTTTGCTTCCGGTTTGTCCGGGTTAGGGGGGTGCATGTATCTTGCTTCATGGAGTGGAGGGAAGGACAGTTGCTTTGCCAGTTATCTGGCGATCAGGAAGGGTTTGAAGATATCGGGCCTGGTGCACTTTGACCGGCCGAACAATCTGCACGGCGTTGATCCGGCCATGATGCGGCTGCAGGCGGAGCTCGCGGGAATCCCCTTCACTCAGAAACGCGTCATGGCTGAAGATTTTGAGCCGGAGTTCAAGAGGACCGTTGGCGAACTTACCCGGAAGGGAACAAAGGGCATGGTCTTCGGCGATATCTATCTCGAACCTCACAAGGAGTGGGTCGACCGGGTATGCGGCGAACTCGGTATCGAGCCTGTTGAGCCGCTCTGGGGGATGAAGACCGGGGATATCATCAGGGATTTTCTCGATTGCGGCTTCGAGACCATTATTGCCAGCGGAGACCAGAAACTGATCGACAAGAAATATATCGGCCGGAAGATGGACCAGGATTTCATCGAATATCTGCGATCGAAAAAACTGGATGTGTGCGGCGAAAGCGGAGAGTTCCATACGTTTGTCACGGGAGGCCCGCTCTTTCACGGTAAAATAAATATCGTTGATTCAGACGTCATCAGCAGGGACGGGTTCTGGTTCCTGGATATAAAAAAATATAAAGTGGTCTGACGCGCAGCGCGTCGATCAAAGAGGGGGTGGTCATCAAGAAAAAAGCGGAAGAAGGATAGTGCGGTAGGGTAATACATACGATCAAACCGGGAACAAGAAGCGGAAGGGGGTGCGAATCCCCAGCTGTCGCGCAACTGTGATGGAAACGAAAGCCGAGCACGCCACTGTCTTTTGTATCAGATGGGAAGGCCGGTGAGTAGGATGTCCTAAGCCAGGAGACCTCTCGTTCCCACAACCTCGAAAGAAGGAGAATCAATATAATGAAGAAGTTTGTGGTCATGGTGTTTGCGGGAATGTTGTCTGTTGCATGGTCCATGGTAGTTTTCGCCGGGGAGCCGGAGGTGACCTTGAAGGAGATCGTGGTCACGGCGACGAAGACCGAGAAAAGTCCCCAGGATGTAACGCAGTCGGTCACGGTCATCACCGCCGACGAGATCAGGAAGTCCGGCGCATCGAATGCGGCGGAGGCGGTACGGTCGGCAGTTGCGGTGATGCCGCTTGAGTACGGCCCTCGTGGCGCACTCAGTCAACTGAGCCTGCGGGGCTCTTCATCGGCGCAGGTGCTCGTACTTCTTGATGGCAAACGGCTGAACTCTCCCCGCACCGGCGGGTTTAGTATGACAGACCTGCCGGTTACCCTGGACGAAATTGACCGGATCGAGATCGTGCGCGGACCGTCTTCGGCCCTTTATGGTGCGGACGCGGTGGGCGGTGTGGTGCATATTATAACGAAGAGACCTGACCAAGGCCGGACGAACGTGAAGGGGACCGTCGGCAGCCATGGGTTTGATTCCATCTCGGCAGGCAACTCCGGGAAAATTGACAACTGGTTTTATGCCCTTAACGCGGGAAGAGAAACCTCGGACGGCTATCGTCAGAACAGCGATCTGGATCAGTGGACCGCAGGCGGAAAGATCGGATATGAAATAGCGGAGCACTCTTCGCTCGAACTTACCATGAATTCCATTGATAAGGAAAACGGTGTGCCCGGTTCAACGCAGTATTCTTCTCCCCGCGCGAGACAGGGGACGAAAGGCATCGTTGCCGGGCTCGGCTACCGTGTGGAGGTTTCCAAGGAACTCGGCCTGAAGTTGAACACCTTTTACAATGGTGAAAAAGTCGCCTATACGAACCCCGACGCTTTTCCGCCGGACGACACCCGGCAAAAAAGCGTTTCCACCGGCGGTGATCTTCAAGTGAACTGGCTTGCCAATTCCTGGAATCTGATAACGGCCGGTGTGGAAGCTAAAGGGGACCGGATGGCGAGTTCGGCAGCGGGTGACCATGCTGCCAGGCTCTCGGCAGGTTATTTCCAGGACGAGATCAGCGCGGGAGAATCTTTTCTCCTTATTGTGGGGGGCAGGTACGACAATCATTCGATCTATGGCGATAAGTTCAGCCCAAAAACGAGCGCGCGGTATCTCTTTGCGCACACGGGTACGATCATCCGGGCCTCCGCCGGCAGGAGCTTCCGGGCGCCCACCTTTTACGACCTGTATTGGCCGTACAGCAGCTCCACGTTTTTCGGCACAACCTATATCACCGACGGCAATCCTGATCTTAAGCCTGAAAAAGCAGTGGAATACGAGGGAAGCGTTGAACAGCCTTTTGGGACGGTCAGCACGGTCAGCGTGCGCGGTTTTGAACGGCGAGTGGAAAATCTGATCGATTGGGTGGAAAGCCAGCCTACGCCGACGACTTTTATGTATACCCCGAAGAACATCGGCAAAGCTCGCATCAGGGGCGGCGAGGCCGAAGCAAGGCTCAGGGTTGCCGAGACGGTCGCGTTTGCGGTCAGCTACACGTACATGAATCCGGTTGATACAACGACCGGTACAAAGATCTATTATACGATCCCCAAGACCCAGCTGAAGGGCTCAGCGAATCTTACGCTGTTCGCGAAGACGAATGTATATGTAGAGGGGCGCATGGTTGATAACTATGTAAAACCGGGCGAAGCGCGGTGGAAATACGCGGTTATGGACAGCAAGATCACGCAAGCGATATCGATCTCATCCGGGGTCAACGGCGAAGTATTCATCGGTATGAACAATGTGTTTGACCGAAAATACGAAACAGTCAGATACTATCCAATGCCGCCCCGTGAGATTTACGGGGGAGTTACCGTTCAGTTCTAGCAACTTCAGTGAAGTCTGGAATCGGGAGTCGGGGGTCAGGATCTGCAAAATAAAGATTCTCTTCCGGCTCCTGAATCCTGAATGAATTATATGACATTCCAACGATCACTCTACCTGTCCGTGTTTGTCCATATCCTGCTTTTAGGCAGCGCCATCGCTGTTGCGGGGTATGGAGGGGGCATGGTGCGGTCCCCGCAAGGCCATATCCTGGTATCCCTTGTCGATCTCGGCAGCGGACAGGATGCCGGGACTTCCCGCAGCGTTTTACGGCAGCGG
>MHDY01000186.1:9331-9523 GCA_001803705.1 Nitrospirae bacterium GWC2_56_14
AGCAAGCCTGTTGAGACGATTACGCCGCAGACCGCTGTCATCCAATCGCCTCAAGAATCAGTGCTCGGAGAACACTCCAATCAGGATACCCGGGATGCAGCCACGGTCAATGCGTCAGACATGCGGCAGCAGGAAGCAATTTCTGCATCAGGATCTGGAAGCAATTCGGGTATCGGGACCATTTCTGCTGAA
>MHDY01000186.1:9580-15874 GCA_001803705.1 Nitrospirae bacterium GWC2_56_14
CGGGAACGGGGCATCCAGGGCGTGGTCCGGGTGCGGTTCAAGCTCAAACCCACGGGTGATGTGGACCGGGTCGAGATCGCCAGGAGTTCGGGTTATGAGGTCCTTGATGCCGCTTCCGTCAAAACCGTGTATCGCGCTTCTCCCATGCCGTATGTGAACGGTTGGCTGGAAATACCCATGACGTATGTGCTGAAATGAAGTGGTGTCACGATGAGGACCTCGGAATGGAAGACCTTAAAGTAGCCTGCCCGGTATGCAAAAAGAAAACGCCCTGGAAGAATAATTCCTTCAGGCCGTTCTGCTCCGACCGGTGCCGGCTGATCGATCTGGGGAAATGGGCATCGGATGAGTACCGTATCCCCGGCGAGAAAAAGGAGACGTCCGATGAGAACGATGAAGAAAAAAATCCCGATGACCTGTAGCTAATTTTGCTGAATTATATTACAATGTGCCCCAGAACGTTCGACGGATACCCCGTCGTCTTTTTCCGGTTTTCAGGAGGCCCGCTGCATGGAAGTACGGTGTGGAAGCTGCAACAAACTTTTCCGAATAGCCGATGAAAAGATCTCCGGTACGGGCATAAAATTCGCCTGTTCGCAGTGCCGCGGCCCGGTAACGATCACCCGGGAAGAGTTTGAGCAGTATGCCCGATCGATGGCGGTCGAGCCGGTCACTCCGCCAGCTCCTTCGGAACCCCGGAAAATGGAAGTACGCTGCGGCAGCTGCGGCAAGGTCTTCCGCGTGTCCGAGGACAAGATCACGGGCTCGGGCATTAAGTTCGCCTGCTCCAAGTGCGGCAATCCCGTAACGATCACTCGCGAAGAAAGTGAGCAGTATTTCAAACCGAACAAGACAGCGCCGCCACCCCCGCCCCCGCCGGTTGAGCAGCAACCGCAGAAAATGGACGTCCGCTGCAGCAGCTGCGGCAAATCCTTCCGCATATCCGAGGACAAGATCACAGGATCGGGCATTAAATTCGCCTGTTCAAAATGCGGGGCCCCCGTAACGATCTCAAAAGAAGACCTCGAGAACTACAAGCGTACTCTCCAGAAGTCCGTGCCTCCGGCTGCGAACAGCGCCAAATCCCCGGCGCCTCCTGCAGCATCCGCTCCTGCACCTGCCGTCGCACCGGCCTCGGGTGATGCTGAAAGGCCAATGCCCGCTCCGCCGCCGCCGCGCGAGCAGGCTAAGGCGGCAATAAAACCGACGCCCGAACAAACCCGCCCGGTCCGGCCGGCGGCAGTGTCCGCATCCAGTCCTGCCGCAACCTCTTCCACTTCAAGGCAGTTGATGGTGCTGGCGATCGCTGTCCTCATTATTGCCGCAGTCGGCTATAGTGCGCTTTCCCATTTCAAGGCATCCACACCCGTGTCAAAAGCGCCGGTCGGGATGCTGACCTCGATCGACGGCTTGGAGGTAATAAACACAACAGCGGCGTATGATGCCCGGGGCGACTACGTAATATCCGGCGACATTGTGAATACCACGGATGTGGAGCGGCCCGCATGGCTCATCGTTGCTGAAATGTTCGACAGCCAGGGGATACTGCTTGGCAGGGCCCGAATGCTGAACGGCATTGAGCTCTACACGCACCGGGACTATGAGATCCTCGCGAAGCGGGGCACCAATATCCAGGAACTGAAGGCGCGAAATCTTCAGGAGCAGCGCAGCAAACTCCTGCCGAGGGGCACGGTCCACTTCGAGATCACGATCCTCGAAGCGCCAGCGGGCGGCGTGAACTTCAACGCAAACCTCCAGCCCTTTGATCCCGTGCAGCTGTTCAACGAAGTGGTCGCGGAACAAAAACAACCATAAAACCTATGACTCGATCCCTCATGATCCAGGGCACCGGCTCCGGCGTCGGGAAAAGCGTGCTCTGCGCGGCATTCTGCCGCATTTTTTATCAGGACGGACTGCGTGTTGCGCCGTTCAAAAGCCAGAACATGTCGCTCAATTCCTTTGTTACCCGCGACGGCCTTGAGATGGCCCGTTCCCAGGTGGTGCAGGCCGAGGCTTGCGGCATCGAACCCTCCGTGGATATGAACCCGATCCTGCTGAAGCCGAGCTCCGACATCGGATGCCAGGTCATCCTGGAAGGGAGAGTTGTCGGAAACTATTCTGCGGAAGCGTACGGTCGGTATGTCCACGACGCCTGGAGCGCGGTATGCAGCAGCTATGAGCGTCTTGCCCGGCAGTACGGGACGATCGTCATCGAAGGCGCCGGCAGCCCGGCCGAGGTCAACCTGAAAGACCGCGATATCGTGAACATGCGGACTGCGGAGATGGCCCACGCGCCTGTTCTTCTGGCCGCTGATATCGACAAGGGGGGTGTTTTTGCTTCCCTGGTCGGCACCCTCGAACTGCTCGAACCTCATGAGCGGGCGCGCGTCAAAGGCTTCCTGATCAACAAGTTCCGCGGCGATGTTTCTCTCCTTGCTCCCGGCATCGATTTTCTCGAAAAAAGAACGGGCATTCCCGTTCTCGGCGTCATCCCGTACTTCAAGGACATCTACATCCAGGAAGAAGACGGCGTCGTGCTGGAGAATCATTGCGGATTGCGGATTGCGGATTGCGGAATAGGAAAATCTGAATCCTTGATCGACATCGTTGTTCTTCATCTTCCTCATATATCCAACTTCACCGACCTCGATGCCCTTGCCGCTGAGCAGGGGGTGCAGGTCAGGTATACGCGCGATCCCGCTGCATTGGCGGGCGCCGATGTGGTGGTCATCCCCGGCAGCAAGAATACCATCAGCGACCTGCTCTTTCTGCGGAAAACCGGCCTGGAGCAGGGGATCAGGGACCATGCCGCAGCAGGCGGCATGGTGGTCGGCATCTGCGGCGGGTATCAGATGCTGGGGCTTACGATCAGCGACCCCTTTATGACCGATGGTGATATGCGGGAAGCTGAGGGCATGGGGCTGCTTCCGGTCACGACGGTTATGGAGCAGGAGAAGCAGACCGTACAGGTCACGGCCAGAACGCTCACCTCTGGTCTCTGGGACGGCAATATCGAACTGAGCGGGTATGAGATCCACATGGGGAGGACCAAGAAAAAAACGGGGGTCTCTTCTGCGTTCCAGGTCCGCTCTGCTGGTGGATCACGGGAGGACGGCGCTCAGTCGCCCAACCAGAGGGTCTGGGGAACCTATCTTCACGGCTTGTTCGACAGCGACGCATTCAGGAAAAGTTTCCTGGACGGGATCCGCAAACACAAAGGAATGGCCGCTTCCGCCGTGGGTTCCTACGAGCAACTCAAGCAGGATGGCTTCGAAAAACTTGCCGCTATCATGCGGGCGAGCATTGATATGCAAAAACTCTATGCGATCCTCCAGAATGGTGACGGAACGCCTTCGGGCATGCATTCGTGATCGCCATGCCCGCCATGGTGGTTCTGTCCGCTTTTTTCCTGGATCTGGTCCTGGGTGATCCCCGGTGGCTGCCGCATCCGGTCCGCGGCATAGGCTGGATGATCGATCGGACGGAGCCGGTGCTCAGGCGTTTCGCCCGTTCACCCAGGTCCGAAAAAAGAGCCGGCGTTCTTCTGGTCATGTTCATTGTTCTGTTGGTGTATGCTTTTTCCGCCCTGCTCCTTTTCCTGGCATCCTTCTATTCATCAATGCTGGGTTTCATTATTGCTGTTCTGCTTGCCTATACCACCCTTGCGGCGCGGGACCTGGCGCGATCAGCCAGGACCGTGCTTGTTCATCTGGAAGGCGGCGACATTGCCGGGGCGCGACGTGCCCTGTCGATGATCGTGGGAAGGGACACGGCGGAACTCGACGAGCAGGGTATCACCCGGGCCGTGGTCGAGACCGTG
Organism: Nitrospirae bacterium GWC2_56_14; assembly: GCA_001803705.1. Classification (GTDB taxonomy): domain Bacteria; phylum Nitrospirota; class UBA9217; order UBA9217; family UBA9217; genus GWC2-56-14. Next base: position 13,401 of record MHDY01000186.1, read on the forward strand.
GCGGAGAACGCATCTGACGGCGTCATAGCTCCGCTCTTCTATCTCGCGCTCGGCGGACCTGCACTCGCCATGGCGTATAAGGCCGTGAACACGCTGGACTCCATGGTAGGGTATAAGAACAGCAGGTATCGGGACTTCGGCTGGGCAGCGGCCAGGCTGGACGATCTGGCAAACTTCATTCCGGCCCGTGTCACGGCTGTTCTGCTTGCTCTTGCCGCCTGGTGTCTGCCCGGCGCGTCCGGCAGGAATGCTTTTCGCATAAGCGTTCGCGACGGGAGAAAGCACGCGAGCCCCAACAGCGGCTATCCCGAGGCAGCGGTGGCAGGTGCGCTTGGCCTGCGGCTCGGCGGGCCAGGAGCCTATGGGGGACTGATTTTGGACAAGCCGACGATCGGCGACGGACTGCGAGATTTTGACAAAAAATGTATTGAAAAGTCGATTCGGTTAATGTATTGTGCTACCACCTTTGGGGTGCTGACGGCGGTATTTTGGGCGCAAAAGGCGACTGGATAGCTGCACTGCAGTTTTACCTTGAACAATAACGATGACTGTGTTATAAGAACGAAATTTTTTTAGGTCTTAACGGCCGGGAGGGCAACAGATGAGCAGTATCAATAAGAATTATCTTTTTACCTCGGAATCGGTAACCGAGGGGCATCCGGATAAAATAGCCGACCAGATCTCAGACGCGGTACTGGACGCGCTGCTGGAGCAGGACCCCATGAGCCGCGTGGCCTGCGAAACGCTTCTGACCACCGGTCTTGCCATGGTGGCGGGAGAGATCACGACCAAGGGGTATGTTGAGATCCCCGACATCGTCCGCCAGACCATCAAGGACATCGGCTACACCCGGGCAAAGTACGGGTTCGATTCCGAGACCTGCGCGGTCATCACCTCGGTCCATTCCCAGTCACCCGATATTGCCATGGGTGTGGATACCGGCGGCGCCGGCGACCAGGGTCTCATGTTCGGGTATGCCTGCGACGAGACGCCGGAACTGATGCCCATGACCATCATGCTGGCGCACAAGCTCACCCGCCGCCTTTCAGAAGTGCGGAAGAAAGAGATCCTTCCCTATCTGCGGCCCGACGGCAAGTCCCAGGTGACCATCGAATATAAGGACGGCAAGCCTTACCGGCTCCATACCATCGTGGTTTCGTCCCAGCACAGCCCCGATGTGACGCTCAAGCAGCTCCGCAAAGAGATCATCGAAAAAGTGATCATTCCGGTGCTCCCGAAGAAGCTGCTCGACGAGAAGACCATCATCTATCACATCAATCCCACCGGCAGGTTCGTGACCGGCGGTCCCATGGGCGATACGGGCCTCACGGGCCGCAAGATCATCGTGGACACCTACGGCGGCGTGGGAAGCCACGGCGGCGGCTGCTTCTCGGGCAAGGACCCGACGAAGGTCGACCGTTCCGCATCCTACATGGCCCGCTACGTTGCCAAGAACATCGTGGCAGCCGGGCTCTGCAGCGAGGTCGAGGTGCAGCTTGCCTATGCCATCGGCGTGCCTGAACCGGTTTCCATCCATGTCGATGATTTCGGCACCGGCAAGATCCACCATGACAAGCTCGTATCGATCATCAGGAAGAACTTCGACATGACGCCCAAGGGCATCGTGAAGACCCTGAACCTGAGAAGGCCTATCTACAAGAAGACCGCGGCCTACGGCCACTTCGGCAGGACCGAGCCCGAGTTCACCTGGGAAAAGACTGACAAGGCCGCGAAGCTCAAAAAGGACGCGGGAGTGAAATGATTTCGGATTGCGGATTTCGGATTGCGGATTGAAAACCGCAATCCATTCTGCTTATATTTAAATTATGTAAGGGCAGCCCTGTGTGGCTGCCCTTAACATTCCGTCGAGGGGCGCTGCAGCAGTCACCGCAAGGTGGGTCTGTCAGGCTCGATGGGTGGTTCAACAGGCAGCAACGGCGCCCATTCATTAACCTGAATGGAGAACTTTATGTCTACTAAAGACTACGTCATCGCCGACATCAACCTGGCCTCGTGGGGCCGCAAAGAAATCGCCATCGCCGAAACTGAAATGCCCGGCCTGATGGCGATCCGTCAAGAGTTCGCCAAGACCCAGCCGCTGAAAGGCGCGCGCATCACCGGCAGCCTGCATATGACCATCCAGACCGCCGTGCTGATCGAGACGCTGAAGGCGCTCGGTGCGGAAGTCCGCTGGGCTTCATGCAACATCTTCTCGACCCAGGACCACGCTGCCGCAGCCATTGCCGCGGGCGGCACGCCGGTGTTCGCCGTCAAGGGAGAATCGCTGACCGAGTACTGGGACTATACGCACCGCATCTTCGAATGGGCGGATGGCGGTTTGACCAACATGATCCTTGACGACGGCGGCGACGCCACACTGCTGCTGCACCTGGGCGCACGCGCTGAAAAAGACGCATCGGTGCTCGGCAAACCGGCTTCCGAAGAAGAAACCATCTTGTTCGCTTCGATCAAGG
>MHDY01000186.1:15922-16064 GCA_001803705.1 Nitrospirae bacterium GWC2_56_14
TGAAGGGCGTGACCGAAGAAACCACCACCGGCGTGCACCGTTTGTACCAGATGCACGAGCGGGGTGAACTCAAGTTCCCCGGCATTAACGTGAACGACTCCGTCACCAAGTCCAAGTTCGACAACCTGTACGGCTGCCGCGA
>MHDY01000187.1 GCA_001803705.1 Nitrospirae bacterium GWC2_56_14
CTTGGCCTCGGGGATCATGGTCCGGAGCGTGTCCGTTACCAGGTCCTTCACCTCGGCCAAAAGCTCCTGCGAGGCGTCTTCGAACACGAACCCGCGCGATACGATGTCCGGGCCCGAGATGACGGTGCCGGTCTGCTTTTCGATGGCGAGGATCACGATCACCACACCGTCGTGGGCGAGCCGCATCCTGTCGCGGATCACCACGGACTCAACGCCGCCGGCGACCTTGCCGTCGATCAGCACACGGCCGGACTGGACCCTGCCGGCCCTGGTCGCGGTCGTTTCCGTGAACTCCATCACCTCGCCGTCGTCCAGGATAAAGACGTGCTCCTCCGGGATGCCCACCTTTTTCGCGAGCTGGGCGTGATACACCAGGTGGCGATACTCGCCATGGACCGGGATGAAGTAGCGCGGTTTGACGAGGTTCAGCATCAGCTTCAGCTCTTCCTTGGACGCATGGCCCGACACATGGATCTCCGAGACCTTTTCGTAGAAGACCTCGGCCCCGCGTTTGAACAGATGATTGATGATGCGCGTGATGGCGCGCTCGTTGCCCGGGATCATCTTTGACGAAAGCACGATGGTGTCGCCCTTCTTGATCTGGAAATGCTTATGATCGTTGGCAGCCATGCGCGACAGCGCGCTCATGGGCTCGCCCTGGCTGCCCGTGGTGATCAGCACGACCTTGTCGTCAGGCAAATTCTTGAGCGATTCGATCTTGAGCCAGGTCTCGGGCGGCATCCGGAGATAGCCGAGGTCGAGGGCGATCTGGGCGTTGGAGATCATGCTCTTGCCGTTCAAGATCACCTTCCGGCCGTACATGACCGCCACATCCACGATCTGCTGCACCCGGTGGATGTTCGAGGCAAAGGTGGCGACCACGATCCTGCCGGCTGCGCGGTGGAAGATGTCCTCCAGGCCGCGCCGCACTTCCTTTTCCGAGAAGGTGTAGCCGCCTTGTCCCGCGTTGGTGCTGTCCGACAGGAACACCAGGGTTCCCTTGTCGCCGTACTCGGCAAACGTGCGGAGGTCCATGATCTGGTTGTCCACGGGCGTGGGGTCGATCTTGAAGTCGCCCGTGTGGACCACGCGGCCCACCGGCGTCGTAATGCCCAGGCCACAGCCGTCCACGATGCTGTGGGTCACGCGGATGAACTCCACGGAGAAGCAGCCGAGCTCCACCACGTCCCGAGGTTTGACCGTGACCAGCTTCGCGTCGGCATCGAGCCCGTGCTCCCGAAGCTTGTCATTGATGAACCCCAGCGTCAGGCGTGTCCCGTAGACCGGAACGTTCATCTCGCGCAGCAGGAACGGCAAAGCGCCGATATGGTCCTCATGGGCATGGGTGATCAGGATGCCGCGCACGCGCGATTTATTTTCGATAAGGTAGGCAAAGTCGGGGATCACGATGTCCACGCCGAGCATCTCGGCGTCGGGGAACATGAGGCCGGCATCGATCACGATGATATCATCGCCGTGTTCGAGCACCGTCATGTTCAGCCCGATCTCGCCCACGCCGCCCAGGGGAATGATCGAAAGCGCGGGAACGCCAGAAGGGGTAGAAGGATCGGGGAAGAGGGTTTCAGGGCTGTCCGGCACCGGCGAGTGTCTCCTTGCTGAGGAACGGGTATCAGAATTGAGCGTTCGGAAAGAGGGTACCGCATTTTGCGCCGCTTTTCAACCAAAAAAAAACGGTATTTACCACGAAGGCAGGAGATTTGCCCCCGAACATCACGAACTAAAGAAACGCAGGCCTCATTCAAGAGGCGTGGGGATGTCTGGTCCCCCTCCCACGATCTCATTTGCGTTCATTCGCGTAATTCGCGGTTAGGTTTTTTACGAGGTTGGAGGTGCCGTCCAGCGGGGTTGATACTGACTGCTCTAAACATTAACTGAAACGGAAGTTAGCCACAGAAGGCACATAAGCCACGGAAATAAAGCAATAAGAGAAAAAGTGAACCGGCTTGGTTTATCGCAACTCCTGAGATCCTTCAATGCGCGTGCTTGTTTTCTTTTGTGCATTTTGTGGCCAACAATTTCTTCTTGGTCAATCCGACCCCACCTCGTCGTCCTGCAAGGACAGATACGCGCAGCAGAGGACCGAGGCGATGATGATCGCACATCCAAGCAGATAGGCCATGGTTCCCACGCCCTGGTCGTGACGCAGAAGACCTAAGCCCGAGAGCATATAGTTCCAGTCATGGATCGAGTCTCCACCCCCGCCCACGGTAACGAGCGGCAGGGCCATGGCCTGGGCGTCCTTGATGTATACCGATATGTTGAACAAGTTCTGGCCGATCCAAAAAAACGTGACTGTTGCGGAATAAAGCTCGCGGCGCAGGAAGAAGTAGACCGTGAATGCTGTGGGCACGAACAGCTGGCCGAGCGTGCCGCCCATCACCATGAGGCGTTCGCCGAACCAGCTGAGAAGCAAATGTCCAGCCTCGTGCGCAACCAGATCGACGCGATCGAGAAAACGGTATTCGGTCACGTCGCGGGCAAGGATAATGCCGTAGACCGCAAGCAGCACGGCGCCGGAGGCTTTCAGGTAGTTTATTTTATAGCTATTCAGCATAACTTTAATACTATCTCCCGCAGAGGCGCTGGGCCGCTGAGAAAAACAGTGCTTCGTTCTGACTCCAAACTTAAGATCAGACTTTTGGCTCTCCCTGCGTCTCCGTGACTCCGCGCGAGTTCAGCCCTTTATTCCAATTGTGAATAGAGAGTGATCAGCTTCTCATCCCGCAAGCAGCATCTGAATGCTATTTATGATGACCATTGATCCGCAGATGATAAGAGCAATGGCAAAGGGAATGAGCAAAAATCCCGGTGTAGGCCTATCGATAATTCTACCGCGGTTCACAGCATGAATGGTAAAGTCCCCGATCTGCTGCCGGTAAATGAACATCAGAAGTCCTACCACGAGTATCACCAGCCCAACCACGATATCAAAGTAGGGATTCTCTTGAATGTGCGGAGCAGGCGGCATGGCATGCATGATATCAGAGGTTAGGTGCATTGGTTCTCCTTCCGGATAGAGGTGCTATGGTCCTGGCTAAAGCCATCTCCTTACCCGATTGCAGTAAGATTGGAACTCACTGTCGAACAGTACAGCGAGGGCTCTTTCTTCCGGCAGGATCTGGAACCTGTTAAGATAAGTTACAAATAAGGGGAGCGCCACCAGTGCAGCAAGGTTCGACAAATAAACCGCCCAGCCGGCGAGAAGGAACAGGAGCGATAAATACATGGGATTACGGGTTATTGCATAAACACCGTTCGTCACGAGCGATGCAGCCTTGCCGGGAGCCCTGGGGTCCAGCGTGGTCCTGACGCGCAGAAAGGACAATATGCCTGCACCGGCGAATACGCCGCCCACGACGGCGGCTCCCGCTGCGATCGGCTTTTTTGCAGGAAAGGAAACTTCGGCCGTGGGCACAGCTATTGCCAGCAGCCACAGAATGGCGGCGAAAACGAAAAAGACGGCTACCGGTGGAATTTTCAGTTCAAGAAAGTTATGTTTATCCATGTGATTGACTCGCCTGTCGGGATCATTGCGTCGGGTTTCAGATCTGGTGATCTCCCCATCAATAATTATCCAAACTTGCGTTACATGATCAACCATGCGCCATTGGCCATGAGATCGGTTGGTCAACTCACCCTTCTGTCCAAACTCCGGTACTGGATCGCTTCGGAGATATGATGAGAAGCGATCTTTTCATTTCCGTCGATATCCGCGATCGTCCTCGCCACTTTCAAGATGCGATTATACGCCCGTGCCGAAAGGCCGAGCCGGTTCATGGCCGACTCCATGAGGGTCGTGCAGGACTCGTCGATCTTGCAGTACTTGCGAATATGGCGCGGCTTCATCTGCGCATTGGCGTAGATGCCGTCACCGGTAAACCGGTCCTGCTGGATCGTGCGGGCGCGGGTCACGCGCTCGCGGATCGACGACGAGGGTTCGCCCAGGGTGTCCGAGGCGATCTCGTTGAACTTGATGGCAGGCACTTCGATGTGGATGTCGATGCGGTCCATGAGCGGGCCGGAAACTTTGGAGCGGTAGGTCTGGATCTGGTGCGGCGTACAGAGGCATTGATGGAAGGGGTCGCCGTGGAACCCGCACTTGCAGGGGTTCATGGCTGCCACGAGCATCATGGACGCGGGATAGGTGAGCGACGTGATCGCGCGCGAGATCGTGACCTGGCCGTCCTCGAGCGGCTGGCGGAGCGCTTCGAGCACATTGCGCTTGAACTCGGGCAGTTCGTCAAGGAAGAGCACGCCATTGTGCGACAGGCTCACCTCGCCGGGTTTCGGCACCTGTCCCCCTGTGAATTCCATAAGTCCATGCGATAATAGAGTCATAATTCGGTGGTTTTCTGCCTTTTCTATTACAAAGAGATTGCGACAAAATACATAAGTTGATGAGACCAGGTTGCTAAATAACAGAAGTGGTTGCGACCAGCTTGAAAGGCTGTGCTTACAAATTCCAACTATTCAAGTTAATAAATCTATGATTATGAAAAGTAAAGAGAAACTCATCAAGTTAAGATCATCTATAAAGGTTATTTCCGAAACAACTAAATATCAAGCGGTATTCCAGGAAGTAGTGAAACAGTCGGCACTTCCCTGGGGAAATACCGAGCTCCGGCAATTAATCGACCTGGACATTCAGCACCGTTCCGATGGCGATTCTTTTTAATCGAGGTACACGAAAATCCGCGGAGAAAATACCCTCCAAAATAGCCATTTTAGCTATTCTAACATATAAGGCTTTGCGATAGAATTTAAAAATCAAGTACGTATTATTAAAAAAATGCGTGTCATTGCCAATGGATTTGAGAAAGGATAAACTAAATGCCAGTCAGGAAAATTCCTCGTAATTATCGCAATGTTACAGGCCAGGTTGCAAGTAACGACCGAGAGACATCCGCAGCTTTCG
>MHDY01000188.1 GCA_001803705.1 Nitrospirae bacterium GWC2_56_14
GTTGCCTGGAGAAAAACCTCCTGGGGCCGGGTGAGGTTGAACAGATGCACGACGTCGTACCGTGATACGTCGGGCTCCAGTTCCATTGAAATATCGACCTTGACCCCAGCCCGCTCCAGGTATTCCCGCGTCTTGACGATCTGAACGGTATCACCGCCCGGTACCGAAAATAGCGTTTTCCGTGATTGAAAGAGAACCTTCATATTTTCACCTCAGTTCTGTCACTCTCACCATCCGACCGCATGCCTGCTTTGGCGGGTGGTCGAACCGACTTCCGCAAGCAGGTTCCCCACCTCCATCGCCCAGGAGTTCCAGTTCAGACGCCTTTCGTAGAAGGCTCGGCTTGAAGCGCACAACTCCCGGTATCGTTCCGTATCGCGACACAAATCGAAAATCATTCCGGCGTACTGGTTCCCGCGTGCGTTGGACGGGAGCGCCACGCCGTTCTCTCCGTTTTTGATCAAGCTCGATACACCGCCGGTATCGGCAGTAACAACAGGGATGCCGAAGGCGTTGGCTTCGCAGATCACCACAGGTGTGCAGTCGTACCGCGTCGGCAGAAGGAGAAAGTTCGTGGAGAGGAATAAATCAACAAGGTTCTTCATCTGTGTTGGATCATCCTTGTTCAGGAAAGGGATGACCGTCATCCGCTTGTGGGAAACGCCGGCAGGCGGGACACATCCACACACGACCAGTTCGGCATCGACGCCACGCTCCAGAAGGGTTACCAGTGTCTCCAACGCGATGTCGCCACCTTTTCGACCCCAGTCTACCGCCAGAAAGAGCAGCTTAAGCCTTCCCGAGTAGTTACGTTTCAGTAGGGCGCATTTCGGTACAATTGCCTCCAGATTGGCTCCAAAAGGAATGACCGCAACTTTGTCAGGAGGGACTCCATAAGCTTCGATGGCGGAGCGCGCTGCCCACTCCGAGGAAAAGAGCGCGAGCCGGGACCGGTTCAGTGCAGCCTGCTCTATCTCGTTCCCCTGACGGACAGATACGGCTAGCAGGTTCGTAAACTGGGGGTAATAATCCTGGAGCAGTGCGAATGTTGCATCGGATGCATAAATAATAGGGATCTTCGTGTTCAGAAAGGCCAGACCGCTCGATGCCGCAGGCGCAAAAATGAAATCGAACTGCTTACCGTGAAGCTCTTTCTCGAAAAATTGCGAGCACTTCCTCGCGTATGCGATGCCGTGAGAATAATCGTAGCGCTTTCCGAGAAGCTTGACTGCCCGGTTGAACAGCTTCCCCCCGAGTTGTCCCACCGGTGCCGGCCCCAGAGGGGTCAGCTCCCCGCAATGCATCTGAAGCGCGCGGTACATCGAGAAGGTTGTCCCCGACCATGTTTTGCGGCTAAGAGGCGCCTGTGGCGTCAGGAAAGCAATCTTCAGTTTATTCATAATGGCCATTGTGCATCTCCAGGCGTCTACACGGACATAAGGCTGGCGAAGAGAGTCCGTACCCTGCGCGAAATTCTTTTTGGCAATGCCGTAAAGATACGTTCCTTCTGCGCACCCTCCTGGCCTTTGACTAGCTGGAACTGCTTCGGATGGACCAGTGACAGCTGTGACTGTTTCGTCGCCATGAGTTTCGAGCGCAGGAGGGGGTAGCGGTCAAGGTACTCATGTCTCACGAACATGAAGGTGTTCTGGGCATACCACCATTCCACCCTGTCGTTTTGCCACACCTCGCTCCTGATACAATCTATGAGTACGTATCCCCTGTCGCTAAAGTGCGCCGCCCAGTAGTGGGGCCACTGCTCGTTCACATGGTGTGTCCCTCCCTGCCCTGGAATCGCGGCAGAAAAAAGAACGACAGGTCCGAGCGCGACGAGGGAATCGACGAAAGCGCCGGCCCGCTCCTGGGGAATATGCTCCGCCACCTCGAGGCTTACGACGAGGTCGAACTGCCTGCTGACCGGGAGCGGCTTGCTCAGTTCCGCAGCAGAGAAGTGTTCTGCCGGAATCATAAGCATATCCATTTCCACCCAGGGCCCGTCCACGCCATGGATATCTTTGATCGCGTGGTCGTAAAATACCGACAACCATGCGCCGGTTCCGCATCCGACATCGATGACACTCTCTGGATGAATCAGGTCGATCACCAGCGGAACGATCTCCTGCGCCGATAATCGGGACTGGTCACGTTGGTGGACGTAAAAACGTCGGGAATAGCGCTTCATGTTGTCCTCACAGCCGTCGATGCGGCGGTTGTCTGACTCTGGCCGCCTACCCTGGCTGGAAGCAGGCTGCGAAACTCGGCCGCCGACAGTCGCCAAGCCTGTTGCCAGAACTGAATATCCGGGGATGGTTGGCCGCTGTGTTCACCGGCGATACATGACAATCTCCATGAGAGAAGCGAGAACGAAGACCGCACAAAATATCCTGCCGCGAAGACAGCCATGGCCGGAGCCGGGAAATGTTTCCGGAAGTATTTGAACTGGCTCTCCAGGTGGTATTGGCGCATTGAGGTGGAAGTTTTGTTGACGCTGCCGCCAAAGGCATGTATTACCTCAGCCTGCGGCAGGTAATACCGGTCCCAGTCCTGCTTCTTCATTCTCAGGCACCAGTCCGGTTCCTCCATGTACAGGAAGAAACGGTCATCCAGCATGCCAACGTCTTCAATCGCTTCCGCCCTCACCAGCAGGCACGCCCCGGAAGGCCAGTCAACCAGCAGAGGCTCTGTAACTCTTTCGTCGGGAATCACATTGGACCGCCGGAACCCTTTCAACCATTGCGGGGGGAGAAGTTTGTACAGGGGGAACAGGTACGCAAGGATGCGCAGGAGTGTCGGAAAATTGCCGTATGACTGCTGGGGTTCACCATTCGGGTAAAAATACCTTCCACCGCACGCGCCGGCACTCGGCGTTCGCTCCATAAAGCCGACCATCGCCGCAAGAGCGTCCGGTGATCGAAAGTAAGCATCGTTATTCAAGAGCAGGATGTATTCAGCTCCCTGCGCCAGCGCATATCTGATTCCGATATTGTTGCCACCTGCAAAACCGAAATTTGATCCTGTTTTGATAAGCACAAATTTTCGCGGCCCCGAATCTGCCAGACTCTCCTCTCCCTCGGCTGACCCGCCTCGCTCCGCTGTCACCCTATCATACGTAATGACGTTGACAGGTTGCTGGGTCCGGCCCGATAGCGAATCTGGGGGACACTGAGCCCATTCGAGTATTTTGGATACTGAATCATTCCCGGAGCCGTTATCGATAACAATGGTTCGCCACACGGGAAGAGGCAGCCTAAGCACAGATTCGAGGCAGCAGAGGGTATCTTCCCACCCGTTCCAATTCAAGATAAGTATCGCGATTTTTGGTGGCATAGAAATTACCCAGAGGCTTCCGAATAAATGATCATGCATCATATTATAATTAGCAGATGCCAATTAGAATAACAGGTGGAGTGGGTTATGCAAGCGGGTAATGAAAATTTTTTCATTTGAATTGTGCTGGAACCACAGAGATGTCAAGTTTGGGAAAAACCCGGGGGGCGCATTCGGAAGGGCATTGCGGTGGAGACACGCGTATGTCAGGTTACAATGGTGGGCTGAGTGCTGCAACGGGAGAGATCGGCCACTTCGCCCAATCTTTCGCTTTCTTTCTGCAGAATCGATTCCGCATGGCCGAGGAGCATACCCATCAGTATGATCGTTTGAGACAGCCCTCCTTTACTGAACATGCCGGAGATCACAAAGGTGGTTTCAAGAATGATTAGTGTTGAAACAATCAGCAGGAAGCCGCAAGCTTGTGCCTCCTGGTCGGGGACCCGAAGGACTTTGATCCCCTTGCAAATACTCAGAAACAGGAAAGACAGGAACGACGCGAGGCCGATCAAACCCGTTTTCACCAGCAGATACAGGTACCCGTTGTGCAGGATTGGAATGAAGTCGAATTCCTCGTCGTTCAATGTCATGGTAAACCCAATATCGATATCGGTACCGAATCCTTTGCCGACGATACGTTCGAGGGTGCTCCCCGACAGGTAACTCTGCAGGGCGCAGTACGACTCGAATCCGCGCCAGTTCATGTTAACCTCCTCGAAAGTCGTGTAGTCCGCCACTTTCAGCTCCTGGAGAGAGTTTATGATTTTTCCTCTGAATGTGGTTATAGCTTCTTCCGGGGCACTCCCTTCGACATCGATGTCAGAGGTCGCCGCAGTGATCAGTGCCATGCAACCGAGTAGAATGGCCCACCGCATTACATTCCTTAAGCCTGCAACAAACAGTGCAGTAAAACCGACGACCATCACTGCAACCCACAACGTTCGGGAGAACGACAGCGTGACGGAGGCAAGGCATAGCAGAGCGGTTCCCCACAGTGCATACCCGCTATTGAATAGGTACAACTTATACCTTGCAGCAGTGTACGCAATGCCGAGGCCGAGCGCGGTTATGTAGTATCCGGCAGAGACTTCGGTCCTGATATCAAGAAAGGACTGAAGGGACGAAGGGTGAAGTGCGAGCCGAAAGATGTGGACTGTAGCGGCTACGGAGGCGGAAATGGCAAACACCCGCAACACCGGCTGCAAAGAACCGATTCGTTCCATGAGGAAGTAGCCGAACAGCAGGATGGTTGCACTGTTGCCCACGTACCAGACGTCTTTGGCAACGTTGTAGGGGTTGTTACCGGAGACACCGATCAGACCGGCGAGAAGCATCATGAAGAACAGGATCGCTCCGGGAATGATTCTGACCGATGGCCTCCTGTATGGATCGGCGATTAGAAGCGCGATGATGGCAAGGAGCGCTATTGTTGAAACAATTCCCGCAGGCATGAAGCTGCCTCCAACGAGGAAGCAGAAAAGGATGCATTGCTCGAAGCTTCCTGCCCCTGCGCCGGCCCCAATGCCTGTACCTTCCTCCACTACAGCCGAATGACTGCTGGGATCGTTACATTGTCTCATCCCTACTCCCTGTCGATTGCTTCCACCGCGATACCGTTACCTGGACGGCTGTGGTCTCGCACGAATAAACGGGAACCGATACCGCCTCTGACTAAGCGTGCCAACCTGGTGAGCACGAAATAGGCAGGCATTATCAGTACCGCGATACGGTAGTTCATATAACGGCTGATAGATTGCCTGATCAGGTGAGAATCTGTTGCTGTCTTTCGTTGTGCCCAGATTACAAATACCGTGGAAAGCCGCCAACGAATTGCATTCAGCAGGGAATTCCGCATATAGGGCTTGCACATGTATTCACGATGCAGCTTGTCGAGGTCGCTTACGTAGGCCAGTGTCTT
>MHDY01000189.1:0-1537 GCA_001803705.1 Nitrospirae bacterium GWC2_56_14
CTTCTACGGTAACGCCACTTCAATTTCTTCCGTACCGAACACGTTAACCATCACAAATAATATATTTTCCAGCAACGCGCTCGCAATCAGCGCAAACGTTGCTCTTGATTCCATTCTCAACAACCTTTTCTGGGGAAATACCCTTATTGGACCGGCGATCAATTTTGACTCGACAGACACGGTACTGTGGAAAGGGAATGTCAATACTCAGGACCCTCAATTTGTCGACGTGCCGGCAGGAGATTTTCATCTCGTTTCCACAACGACGACATCGACGTCTTCCGGGAGTACCGTGTCCGGCGCGAACAGCATAAACGGCATCAGCCCCCCCGACATGGGCGCATACGGAGGATCGTCCTCCGACATTATCCCTTTTCTTGTTTCCAGCTTGACCGGTACCAGCACGGGCACCACTATCAACCTGACCTGGGCATTGAACGACTGCTACATGGTAAAGGGATACAATATTTACTTCAGCCTGGACAAGTCCGGCCCGCCCTATGACAACGCAACGAGCCCGACCAACGCGGGGAACCCGGTGACATTTCCCTATGCCCTCACGGTAGCATCGTCTGCCACTCCCACACTTGCAATGCCCTCTAATGTAACATCGTCGCCAGCAAGCGGCGCGCTCACGATAAGTTGGTCGCCGGTCGCCAACGCTACGGGTTATTTGGTTTCCTACAAACTAGCAACCGCAGCAACATACACGCAACTGCCTCTCCTCAGCGCAACATCCGTACCGATCACTGGGTTGACAGATCCGACACCAGACGGGACGCCGACGTGGTACGACATTAGTGTGCAAGCGTATTATCAGACAACGTATTACCTCGCAACCAAAGCGTACTATGATCCTAATGTACCCCCAACCGTCAACCCAAAAGAAGCGCTGGTTTTTTCGCCTGAAGCGATAGTGTCCGTAGGAACGCCTACTTTTGGCCCGGCGGCCACGATCACTGACTTTCCGGAACCCATTACTCCGAATCCCAACCTTCCGAACAAGGGCTGCTTCATTGCCACTGCCGCCTACGGATACTACGATGCGCCCCAGGTGCAGGCGCTCCGCGATTTCAGGGACCGCTATCTGGAAACGAACTCCATAGGTCGGGCATTCGTCAAATGGTATTACGAATACGGCCCCATCGGAGCTGCTGCGTTAAACGAGCACCCCTGGCTTAAGCCCGTGGTCCGGACCGCGCTCATGCCTGCCGTGGGCGGGGCGCTTTTTCTGACCAGAACGTCAACGGTCACTCAACTGCTGGTCCTGTTCCTGCTCATCCTCATGACTGCAATGCTAGTCATGTATAAAAAAGTTGTCAAGCGTGGAGGTTCACGTTGAAAAATATCATACTCATTCTGCTCTTCATTTTTCTTCCTGCAGCCGCCTTTGCGGAAGCCCTGGCAGAAGATCGACCTCACTGGTCTGCGGAGGTCAAAGGCGGGACATTCACTCCTGAAATCGACGGCTGGGCTGCATACTACGGTGACAGTTCAACAGGCCAGTTCGAGGCAACCCTGGCGTACAAGATCCTGA
>MHDY01000189.1:1621-2662 GCA_001803705.1 Nitrospirae bacterium GWC2_56_14
TTACCGGCTTTACCCGGTAAATGTTTTTGTGGTCCTTCGCGGAGTGTTCTCCGAAAACCAGTGGGTCGTCCCTTATGTCGGCGGCGGCTGGACCAGGATGTACTATAAAATAGGACAGAACCTGCAGCCCACGGTCAAGGGCTATACCGACGGGTCTCATGTGCGGGCCGGTCTCCAACTCCTGCTGGACGTGTTTGACGAGCGCGCGGCAACCAACATGTTCAGGGATTACGGCGTTTTTCATACGTATCTCTTTGTTGAAGGTCAGCGCACCAGGGCGATGATCAACGATCTCACCGGCAAATCCATAGATCTCGGCGGCACGAGTGTGCTGGGCGGGTTGCTGTTCGAGTTTTAGGAAACCGCCGTTACGGACGGTAAACCGTAAAAAATGAAAGGCCGGAAGGAGTAAATCCTTCCGGCCTTTTTTATTGCATATCACTCATAGCACGTATGCCGCTCATACATGATTATCGGGCATGATCTCCTTACTTTATTTCTTATACCCAACCATATTGATCATGGAATTGTAAAGCGGGTTCTTTCCGAGCCCCAGCGCCCGCCGCACCACCGAATAGGTCATGATCCTGAGCCGTGACCCCAGCGTCTTGCCGGCGCCGGCTGGTTTATAGATCATTTTTACGAACTTGTTCATATCATCGCGGATATCGGCGAGACGCGCAAGCCTTCCCGTATCAGTGTGCAAACAGCTCATGAGGGGATCGAACCGGATAGCGGGATAGAGAAATTCCACGGCGCCCGGCGTGAACCGCCAGTAATCATCGGGATAAGCGTGTATCTCCCAGACGAACGGAACCGAAAGAATAAGCATTCCGTCCCGATCCAGCAGGGATTCCACGTTCCGGGCGAATGACATGATATCCTTCACATGCTCCATAACACTCAGGCAAATGATCGTCTTAAATTGTGTTCCTCCGAGCCGCTCCTTGATAACGGAGCTGTCCGCGGTCATATCGATGACCACGTCCACTCCTTCCCCTTCCTCGATATCGGCCCCAACGTAACGCACGGTGTCGGGGA
>MHDY01000189.1:2698-4328 GCA_001803705.1 Nitrospirae bacterium GWC2_56_14
CGTATCGCTTGCTTCCTATTTCCAGGATGGGGCCTTGCATGATGCCGGCAAGGGATCTGATCAATTCTGTCTGCTGGATATCTCCCATAACGCTCCTTATCGAATGCTGTCACAATATCAGCGCGCGCAGGTAGCCATGCATCAGCCGTCCCAATCCCGCTTTTAGCAGTTGAATTGTAACATCAATTCGCCGATTCCGCACGGGGAAAATATATTCGGGGAGTAAAATCAGTGAGGGGAATCGATGGGGCTTGGAAGCGGAAGTGCGGAAAAATCAGGAGGGGTCGAGAAGATCATAGAAGGCGGAGGAATCAGCCTTGGAACCGGTGTCGGAGTAAACGCAGAGATCCACGTCAAGGGTCGTTCGTTCCACGCCATGCAGGATGACGGCAGTACCCCCAACAAGCACGATATCGAACTTAGCGGGGATTGCGTTCGTAATGTCGCGGATTATCTTTAAGGTATCGTCTATAGATTTCATATTCCGAAACCTTTTCGCCCCGGGCCTTGAGGGCGACGAATTGCAGGAAACGATCATGCATGGTGCGCAATCGTTCGATGGGAGACAACTTGAGGAAATCTCTTTGCTCCTCATCTTTTCTGATTTCCATGATCGACTTCATAAAAATAGATTATCAAATTAAGATTAAAGATACAAGGCAATTCTGGGGGGCAATCAATCAAGCCTGATAACAATATGAAGGCACCTCAGGATACCAGGGCACTCACCAACCTGCTGATTGTCGCATAGTTCAAGCCCGGATGATCAGCGATCTCTCTTTGGAGATACCCGTGTTTCACGACTGCATCCGCTATGCGCCGGTCCCGCTTGCGTTTGTTCCCATGCGGAAATTTAGCCAGGCGACCGAGTCCGAGGGTAAAGCATTTCGGACTGTCTGAGCCCGACCTGTCCCGACGAAGTCGGGGAGGGCGAGTTTCCGAAATGTACCGAGGACGACCGAGCTTGGCGTAAAGAATTTTCGCCGGGTGCCCTTCTTTGGGTCCTTTCTTGGGCACACAAGAAAGGTGACAAAGAGTGCATGTGCCCATGGGGGAGATAATAGTTTACGGAGCATCTTCATTCCGGGAAGAGCGGTTTGTGCAGGCGGCCGGTCGATCCACATAAAAGTCAGAAGAGCCTCTTTTATGAATAGAGTTCGAGTCTGGTATATTTTGCGATAATATTGAAATGCCCGTCTTTAGAATAAAGCGGAATACGATTGAGAATTGCAAGTGCTGCTATCGAGGTGTCTGCGGAGGGTACTGTTATCCCCTTTGCCCGCAGTGAGCGGTACAGCGATGCTGCAGCAAGGTAAACTTCCTTGTTCATGTCGAGATAGGGAAGTTTCATCAACCGTCCTTTCGTTGCCGCATGGCTTTTGTTATCTCTTATTCCCTGGAGAACTTCCTGGAGAATAATGCCGCAGAGAACAGCCCGATTATGTTCTCGAATGAGGTCTTCCAGCCTATCGGCTTGTGGTGAGACCGGACGCTGGAAAAAATCGATCCAGATAGAAGTGTCAATGAGAACCACGACGGTCCTTTCTCATTTCCTCGAGGTTGCCGTCCCATTTCACCTTACCCCTCAACTCCAGAACCTGCTCAACCTCTTTTTGTTCAAGAAGTCGCT
>MHDY01000189.1:4356-5478 GCA_001803705.1 Nitrospirae bacterium GWC2_56_14
CTTGCTGATACCCGTAATTTTCTGCGCCTTTCGCAGCAGGTCATCCTGAATGTCAATTACCGTACGCGACATAACAAGCCTCCTTACTATTCAGGTTATTGATCCTATGGTACCATACCATAAGGATGATATCATTTCAATAACTTTTGATATCAGAAAGGTTGAAGCCTATAGGGAGCCCCTAGGTTGGTTTTTGCTATTTGCTCTGAGCACCCACCAACCTGCTGATTGTCGCATAGTTCAATCTCAGATGGTCCGCGATCTCCTTCTGAAGATATCCATGTTTCTCTACAGCATCTGCAATTCGACGGTCCCGCTTGCGCTTGTTGCGCAGAACGGCCTCCGGAAACAGCTTTTCCAAGGCCGGCCTCTTTAGGTACTTTTGACTTCGGGTGATCTCGGGCACCTCTTTGTGTTTTCTGAGATGATCTACAAAGCGGTCTGCAAAATCTTCTTCACCCAGGATCGCCTGGCCCCGCACGTCGGTCCAGACAGATTGTTGGCCGATTCCCCCTTTGACGAACTGCCGGTATTCCTGCTCCGCCTTGCCCTGTTTCCCGCTGAATTGGCCCAATACCCAGTCCGTGGTGAGGCACGGATGGGGCTTTGATCTGCCCGCCGTGGCCAGGTAACTGGACCAGGTATAGGCCTCCGGCGTCTCGACCATCCCGGCCCGCACAGGATTCAGGACCACATACCGGCAAACCTCAAGAAGATGACTGTCCTTCTGGATTAGGATGGCTTTATATCGTCCCTGGAACAGGTGGCCGGTCCTGCCGTGCCAATTATTAAAGAGCTGTGTGTAAACGCCATTCAGTTGTCTCATGCCGATGGATAAATTACCGTCCGGGGTCTCGATGAGGAGGTGATAATGGTTGGTCATGAGGCAGTAGGCGTGGCAGAACCAGTTATACCGTTTGTTGACGTGCTGGAGCGTGTTCAAAAAGTTCCGGCGGTCGGTATCATCCCTGAAGACCGCCTTCTTCTCGTTCCCCCGGGAGGTTACGTGGTAGACGGCGCCGGGATATTCTATGCGGAGGGGGCGAGCCATAACGTAGCAAAAATAGCACAACACGGGAAGAATGTCAAATTACAAGACGTGACCCTGATATGGCTGACAGT
>MHDY01000190.1:0-450 GCA_001803705.1 Nitrospirae bacterium GWC2_56_14
ACCAGCCACCGCTCATCCAACGCCGGGAGATCGATGACTGCCGGCAGCAGGTCGATTGGTTCAGGCGCAGCGCGTTTCCTGAGTTCGGCAAAGCGCTCAAGATGCAAGGCGATCCATTCTTTTTTTTCTTCCAGGATAGAGGGGATCTGCTGAAGGCCGCATCTCCGGGGCACCACGACGACCAATCCGTTCCGTGCGGAGATAGTGAGCCTGATGCGCTTCGCCCGGGAGGAGACCCGTACCCGGTAGCTGAGCGTCTGCGTGTCTGAGAAGGCCATGCGGTAGTTCGCGGCAGGTGTTTGCTTATTCATGGCATGAACAAGAAGGAGAAATGGAGTTTGACGGCCCTGCAGGAGTAAACCTGCACGTAAACCGTACCTTGAGTGCGCCGTCAGGCTTTGTGAACACCGTTCTTCTTTCTCCGTTCCTTTTCAGCGTACATGCGCTCGT
>MHDY01000190.1:470-7296 GCA_001803705.1 Nitrospirae bacterium GWC2_56_14
TCAATGGAACTTTGTTCTGTCGGCTCGAATGCCGCCATGCCGATGCTGGCCTTAAGCCGGTACGCGCCGTTCTCGCGGGCGTTGAACTGGTCCAGGTTCTGCTGCAGCCGGTCCTGGGAAGCCTTCACGCCCTGTTCCGTCGGGTTCACCAGCAGGATAGCGAACTCATCGCCGCCCATGCGGGCAATGATATCGGAGTCGCGATAGCTTTGACGGAAAATGTCGGCCATGGAACACAACGCTTCGTCGCCTGCCCGATGCCCCAGCGTGTCGTTGATCTTCTTGAAATCGTCGAGATCGGCGAACAGAAGGACCAGACTTCCCCGGCTCCGCTGCGCCGACCGGAGCTGCTGTTCCGCCAGGACGAAGAATCCGCGGCGGTTCGGCAGGCCCGTCAATTCGTCGGTGATGGACATCATGCGGAGCCGCTCCTGCAGCCGCACGTGTTTGATGCGGATCATGAGCTCGTTCAGGGAAAAAGGTTTTTTGATGAAATCTGCCGCGCCGGCAGCGATCGCTTCATCATAGGAGAAGTTGTCGATGAAACCGGTGGTGACGATAATGCTCATTTCCGGCAGCAGCCGGTGCGCCCTTTCAGCAAGCACCAGCCCCTTCATGCCGGGCAGAACGATATCGGTCACCAGAACATCGAAGGCCGTTTCGCTCATACGTTCCAGGGCTGCTTCGGCATTGGGGAAGGCTTCGCACACATGTCCCAATCCGGTGAAATACTGCTTCAACAGGCGGGAAAGGACCTCGTCGTCGTCAACAACGATGATGGCGTATTTGTCATCCATGGCGGAGGTGCGGCGAAAGCCGCGGCAGTTGGGATACTATAGCAAATTACGGAGACCGGCACCATAAAAATCTCCCCTTGTTTCTGCTTGGAATGTTTGGCAACGATGAAGAGAGGGAAGGAGATCCACCGGGCGCGCCGCAAAAAAAAGCAGGTCCTGGATAGCAGGACCTGCTTGATCGGGGATGAGCAGGATTAGAGCTTTACAACGTTAGCGGCTTTGGGGCCCTTGGGGGAATCGACAACGTCGAATTCCACTTGCTGACCTTCTGCCAGGGACTTGAATCCGCTGTCCTGGATGTCGCCGAAATGCACGAACACATCTCCGCCCTTTTCACGGGTAATGAATCCAAATCCTTTGGAATCGTTGAACCACTTCACGGTACCTTTTTCCATGGTGAGCTACCTCCTTCTGGTGAAATTGAAGCTGACGGAAACGCGCCACAAAAAACCGCAAAAAGAAATCTCTTTGCGGTCTCCCAACAAATGACTTCCGGAACTTCTGGCGAGAATAATGCCATTTGCCCGTGTATATGTCAAGGAGAATTATTGGTTTTCGCGTTGTCGGCATCAGGGGCATTCGCAAACAGATGAACCCGGACAAGAATGCACTTCGACAGAGTAAAGCGATCAGCCATTGTGTTTGTACAATCTGCGGCCATCTGCGAAATCTGCGGACAAAAAGGTTTTCCTCCGGGCTCGCCGCGGGTAAGCCTTATTGCGCCGGGATGTCCCGCATGATCTGCCCCTTGATGAAGTTCCTGAGCAGTTCCAGGTCCGTTGGCGATATCTCGACGAACTTCATGGCCATGCCCGGTGCTTCAAAAAAACCGCTGTTCATGACGACCGTTCTCAGCACCATCGCCTTGAGCTTGACCGGAATAGAGTGGATCATGAGCGTTACCGGAAGAACGGCGTTGACCTGACGGGAACTGAGCGTACACACGAATATGCCGTTCTCCGAAAGCTCCGAAACATATTCGGTGCCGGCAATATTTCCTGTTGCGGCAAGGCCCCCCACTCTGACCGGCAGGAGGGTGCGCAGTCGAATATGCTGTCGCGGCGTGCTCTCCGTTGCCCGCTGGATGACGCTGTACAGCGCGCCGGGATCCGCGGGTTTCTTCAGAAAAGCGACACACCCCGATGCCCGGCACATCTTTTCCCGGTTCGGGTCGTTTTGCGACGTATGGATCATGACGGGAATGTCCTTGGTCCTGGGGTCATGCCTCAGACGGACCAGCATTTCCAGACCGGACATCTGCGGGAGGGTAAGTTCGGTGATCACCAGCGCCGGCAGGGCCGTTTCCATGACCTTTAATGCGTCTTCGGCCGTGTTCGTAATGTACACGTCATAGTCCATCCGTTGAAGGATCATGCCCGTCGTGAACAGGTCGCGGACGTAGCCGTCCACGAGAATGGCAAAGCTTTTTTTGCGGTCCGGTGTCCTGACGGTGGTTTCCTGAACAGGAGGCTCAGTCACGGGAACAACTCTCTTTCGCCTGAAAATCCTCCCCTCGCTATCCTCTCCCCAGGAGGGGAAGGGCAGAGCGAGGGGTCTTCATTGACCGGTATGCAGACTGGTCCGCATGAATGTTTTTTCATGATCTCAGACAGGTACGGCTCCAGCAGGTGAAGGCGCAGCGCAATCCATTACTGCTTGCTTCCCAGGCGGACCAGGAATGCCGGATCGCCGAGCATCTTTTTGACCGCGTCAGCCAGGGCCAAGCCGGCCAGCTTATCGGCCTCTGCCTGCATCGAACCGGTGCTCGTGACGCTCGATGCGGCAGCGCCCTCATATTCTTTTGCCCAGCCCACGGATGACGAGACCACGACCCGTACGGCGAACCGCATCTGGTCCCTGGTCTCGCTGAAGGTGATCTCCGGCACGGCGACGCTCAGCACCACCGGGGCATCGCTCCGCATCCGCGCCCCGCGCACGGCAAGCTCCCGGGACAGGGATTCCACCAGCCGCTTTGACCACGCCTGCCGGTTTCCGCGAAAACCCGACCGCCCTTGTTTGACGGTCAGGATGTCCTGCTCTGCCGGGTCCTTCTCCGCATTCACCACAAGGAGAGAGACCGCGGACAAAGACAGCCCGTCAAATCCCCTGACAGGCGGCAGCGCTTTCGGCATGACACTGTAGCTGCTGCAGCCGCCAAGCAGCACCCCGCACAAAACCAGCACGGGCATGTTGATACGCATTGCTCCGGAGGCACGGTGCAGGCTGGCCGTTCTCATATCACGCCTGCCCGGCTGAACCGAGCACTTCTTTGTTCTTATGAATGATCATCTTGATCAGTTCGTCGCGGGCCGGTCCCAGGTACTTTCTCGGATCGAACTCGGCCGGCTTTTCGGCCAGGGTTTTCCGGATCAGCGCGGTCATGGCCAGGCGGCCATCGCTGTCGATGTTGACCTTGCAGACCGCGCTCCGCGCAGCCTTGCGGAGCTGTTCTTCGGGAATGCCCACGGCGTCCTTCATGGCCCCACCGTTCTTGTTGATCATCTCAATATACTCGGGGATCACCGACGACGCACCGTGCAGGACGATAGGGAAGCCGGGGATGCGCTTTTCGATCTCTTCAAGGATGTCGAACCGGAGCGGCGGCGGCACCAGGACCCCGCGCGCATCGCGCGTGCACTGCGCGGGTTTAAATTTCATCGCCCCGTGGGAGGTGCCGATCGAGATGGCCAGGGAATCGACGTTCGTCTTCTTCACAAAATCCTCGACCTCCTCGGGCCTCGTATAGGTGGACTTCTCGGCAACCACAGCGTCCTCGATGCCGGCCAGGACCCCGAGCTCGCCTTCGACGACCACGCCGTTGGCATGGGCGTATTCAACGACCTGCCTGGTAAGCTTCACGTTGTCTTCGTAGGAATGATGGGACCCGTCGATCATGACCGACGAGAAGCCGGAATCAATGCAGGATTTGCAGAGCTCGAAGGTGTCGCCGTGGTCCAGATGGAGCGAGAACTTCACCGGCGACCCCGCGTCCTTGATCATCGCCACTGCCCCCATGGCGAGGAACCGGAGCAGGGTCTGGTTGGCGTATTTCCGCGCGCCGCTCGAAACCTGCAGGATGAACGGGGACTTTGATTCAACGCAGCCCATCACGATCGCCTGCAGCTGCTCCATATTATTAAAGTTATACGCCGGGATCGCGTATTTGCCCTTCATCGCTTTCGCGAACATCTCCGTGGTCGTGACCAGTCCGATGTCCTTGTATGAGACCTTCTCCATGCTTTATTCCTCCTGATTAAGAGTTTACTCCGCGAAGAAACGACCTCACAGAGTTAGGCTGATTGCGGGCGTATCTTATCATGAAGTTCGGGCAAACTGCAAGTGCCTGTCTGGAAATTGAACGCGGTCACGGTGAAGGGGATGTTGACTCGTTGATTATGAATAAAATTCTACTTAAAACAGCAAGAGTATTTTGCCACGAAGACTCGAAGTCACGAAGAACAACAAGAACTGTTCAATGTTTCTGCTGAATGATTAGGGTTAAGCCGTACTTCGTGTCTTCGTGGCAAATTTTGGTTCCGGCTTGTCTGGGTTAAGAACATACAGGAAAGGTAAAACGATACAGAAGGATCGTTAAAGCGGGTTTTTCTGAAGCACCGCGGCATCGGTGCCGTTCTGGAGCAGGTCGATCATGCGGGAGAGGGATTCTTCATGAAGATCATGGATAAGCACCCGGTCCACGCCGCGCCGTCGTTTTTTATTCAGGACCGACAGGAGCACCATGCTCTTGTAGATGCGCTTGTTGGTCTTGAAGGAGAACAGATACGGGTCGAGGGCGTTCTCCAAGAGCAGGTCGCTGCGCTTGCGCACGGCCCTGCTGATCGCCACCGTCTGGAGCCAATAGCTCTTGTCGATGATGCTGTCGGCCTTCAGTTCGATCCAGGTATGCCCCATGTTCCCCAGCTCATCCGTCAGGGTCTCATGGGCCACCGTATCCGCTGCGAGGTGGCTGAGGTAGCCATAGGCAAAGGCCCGCTCAGGCCATTGCTCCGCCTGATCAAGGAGCTTGAGGCCCACCTCCCAGGAGTGCGAACTTTTGTCGTCAGGGAGATATTTTTTGCCGATAATGATGTCGGCCATGATGTTCCCATAGAGGAAGTCCTGCTTATGTTTTTTCAGGAGCGCCAGAATGCCGGCAGGGATGAGGGGAGCACAGGACAGCAGTTCATTGCCCAGAAACATGTGGGTCATGGGACCCCATGCAAAGGAGACCGTTGGAACCAGGATGAGTCCGATGATAAGTGCAAGATAATACATAATGATCAATCAGTATAAAATAAAAGATGAGACCTGATTACGGGATAATGCAGCTACAAGCCGCCTGCGCAGGAACCCAGACGGCATCCATGCAAACTCCTGAATGTTACCCCTTTCATCAGGAACAAGTCAATAGAAAAGGATTGGAAACTTTGTCTCCTCCTGCGCAAAAAGCCTTTGTTATCGTTCAGGAAACCTAGGGGTCACCCTACCACGTTATACTCGCGCACCCGAAACTTTGCGCCAAGCTCATCTGCTATCTTCCTGCAGGCCTCGACATCCACTTCGGGCAGGGCAACCACCGTGGCGGTGACGTCAGGAATATATTTAACCGCCTCCCTGATGAATTCTTTTACCGCATCATAGGTTGCGATGCCGAATTGCGGCTGGCTTACCTTATTATAGAGCTCGGCGTTCTGGGCGTTCAGGCTGATGCTTATGGCGTCCACCAGGCCCGCCAGTTCAGGCAGCACGTTCCGCTTGTTGATCAGGTTCGCATGGCCGTTCGTATCGATCCGCACCCTGCCCCCGCGTTGTTTCACTTCAACAGCAACAGCTTTGACCACATCAAGCCGCAGCAACGGTTCTCCGTATCCGCAGAACACTACCTCGGCATAGCGCTTGGGATCGCCGATCTCCTTGATGAGCGTCTCTGTTTTCGGTTCTTCGGCGAGCCTTAGGTTATGCCCTTTGACGAAATCCGTATGGTAGCGCACGCAGAACGTGCAGGCCGCTGAGCAGCGGTTCGTGATATTGAGGTAGAGGGAGTTCCTGATGGGGTAGGTGATCTGGCCTTTTGCCGGCATGGCGCCGATGCCGAAAAG
This sequence comes from Nitrospirae bacterium GWC2_56_14, assembly GCA_001803705.1. Classification (GTDB taxonomy): domain Bacteria; phylum Nitrospirota; class UBA9217; order UBA9217; family UBA9217; genus GWC2-56-14. The sequence continues at coordinate 6,367 of MHDY01000190.1, forward strand.
CTGCATGGCATTAAAGCTCGTGATCCTGGCCACGTCGTCGAAAGAGAGGCCCTTGATCCTGGCGACGGCCTCGGCCGTATGGCGCACAAAGGCAGGTTCGTTCCGCTTGCCGCGCATGGGCTGGGGCGAAAGGTACGGAGAGTCCGTCTCGATGAGCAGATGTTCGATCGGGATCTGTTGTACAACCTCGCGCAGCGCCTCGGCCTTGGGGAACGTGACCGGGCCGGCGATGGAGAGCGAAAAGCCCATCTCGATCACCCGTTTCGCCATGGCAATGTCCCCGGAAAAACAGTGCAGCACGCCGCCCAGTTCGGGCGACCATTCCTCGGACAGGATCTGGAGCGTGTCCTCGTGGGCATCCCGGTCGTGCACAATGACCGGCAGTTCGAGCTTGCGCGCCTCGCGCAGCATGTCGCGGAACTTTCTTTTCTGGTCCGCCCGGGGCGAGTGCTCGTAGTGGTAATCCAGCCCGATCTCGCCGTAGGCCACTACCTTCTTATGCTGGGCGAAATGCCGGAGGATGTCGTAGGCAGGATGGAGGATATCTTTCACTTCATGGGGATGGATGCCGATGGCCGCATAGATGAAGTCGTACTTGTCCGCCAGCATGACCGCGTCCCTGCTCGATTCCAGGGTCGTGCCGATGGTAACGATATACTCGACGCCCGCCTCGCGGGCGCGCTTGATCACCTCGTCGCGGTCGTCATTGAATTCCCGCATCTCCAGATGCGCATGGGTATCGATCAGCATTATTCCACCAAATGGTAGGGGCGGGTTTTAAACCCGCCCCTGCGTTTTTATGATTTTAAATCCGAAATCCGAAATCCGAGATCCGAGATCCGCAATTGACTTACTTCACCCTGTTCCCTGCCTTCGTCTCCCGGTCAAAGGTGGCCACGGCAAGCAGGTCCCCGTTGCTTGCGGCAAGCA
>MHDY01000191.1 GCA_001803705.1 Nitrospirae bacterium GWC2_56_14
GACATCGCACCGGTTTTCGTGACATCGCACCGGTTTTCGTGCATACGAACTACCTCATCAACCTTGCGTCGTCAAAGCCGGAGCTGTATGAGAAGTCGATCGAACAGTTCGTCATCGACCTTGAACGGACCGAGACCCTGGGCGCTGAATATCTGGTCACCCACCTCGGCTCAGCCAGCGGCCAGAGCGAGGACTGGATGATCGAGCGCGTGGCAGGCGCGTTGAACATGGCCATGAAGCTCCATAGACCGAAAGCGACCATTCTGCTGGAGAATACGGCAGGGGAAAAGGGCGATGTGGGCTACACGCTGGAGCAGGTGCAGGAGGTCATATCGCGGCTTTCCCCTGCTGATCATATCGGGCTTTGCTACGATACCTGCCACGGGTTTGCCGCAGGCTATGACATCCGCACGAAAGAGGGCGTGAACAATCTTGCCGACAAGATCGCTTCCACGGTCGGCCTGGCGCGGTTAAAGGGAATGCATCTCAATGACTGTTTGAAGGAGTTCAACTCCCGGGTCGACCGGCACTGGCATATAGGCGAGGGCACTATCGGTCTTGACGGCTTCAAACTGCTGCTCAATCACCCTGCTTTTAAAGAGATGCCCAAGGTCATGGAGACGCCGAAGAAAACGGAAGAGGACGATCCGAAAAACATGAAGGTCGTACGATCACTGATAGCGAAGCAGTAAGTTCTTTCTCGTACGGACCTCTGGCGGAGGTCTTTAATCATGGTACTGGGTCATTATGCAGTAGGTCTGGCACTCAAGCGGGTAGAACCGGAAATGTCCCTGGGTATGCTGCTGCTCGGCGTGAACCTGGTCGATATTTTGCTGGGCATCCTCATGCTGGCCGGTATTGAACATGCCCGCTTTGTTCCGGCCATGGCAGGTGTTTACCCTTTTGATTTTTATGACTACCCTTACAGCCACAGCATGGTCGGAGGAATTGTTCTGTCCCTGCTTGGTTTCCTGCTCTATCAATACTGGCCCGTTATCCGCAAGAGCGGTTCCCGTCTGCGGCCAGCGCTCATTTTCGGGGCTGCGATCTTTTCCCACTTTCTTTGCGACATCATATCGCACCGCCCGGACCTTCCGCTCTTCGGGAATGGTTCTCCCAGGATCGGATTGGGCCTCTTCGGCAGTATGGCGGGGAGTGTCGCCCTTGAAGGGACCCTTTTAGTTTTGGGACTGTATTGGTGCCAGAGGGCTGTTTCCCCGTCTTCTTCAATAGGTCGTCCTGGTTTCATTTTTTTCATCACGGGTCTTGTGATCGTTTATTTCTGGACCCTGACCGACGCACCCTTGAGGGCTCTGCATTATCCGGCATCTTCGGAGATGAGAATGGCGGTCTTATTGGTTTTTGGCAATCTGCTCTTTGTCGGGGCAGGCATCCTGCTCGATGCCAGCTGCGCGAAGGAAGGTCCGGCTGGCAGTATTCAATAAGCCACAGGTTTTTTCATAAACCTTGAGAGGAGAGCATTCATGGTAAAAAAGCAACTTCTGGCCTCGCTGGTTCTGATGATCATAACAGCGACCTCCGCATATGCAGCAAGCGGCGACGATATCCTGGGCGTCTGGAACAACCAGGAGAAGGACGCCAGGATCGAGATTCAGAAGTGCGGCGATCAATACTGCGGCAAGATCGTCTGGCTCAAGGTGCCGAACTATCCTGAGGGGTCCGACGAGGGTGTTCCGGGAACGCCGAAGGTCGACCATAATAATCCGGACAAGAACCTCAGAAATTCGCCGGTCATCGGCCTTCAGATAGTGCATGATTTTTCCTATGCCGGGGAAAACAAATGGGCGGGCGGCAAGGTCTACGATCCGAAGAATGGAAGGACTTACAGCGGAAAGCTGACACTTGTTTCGCCCGCTCAACTGAACCTGCGGGGGTTCATCGGCATCTCGCTGCTCGGCAGGACAGCGGTCTGGACGAGATAGGGATGAACGGGTCGAGGAGGAGCCTGCTCTGATGGAAGTAAACAAGGCTGACAGGGAGTATGCCCGGTTCAAGCTGGCGCAGGCCAGGGAGGCGCTCAATGACGCACAAGGCCTGCTGGCCGACAACGCGGAGCTGAGTTATGTCGTGAACAGCCTGTATTATGCTTTTTATTATCCTGCGCTTGCGCTGCTCCATGCCAAGGGAATACCATTGGCAATGCAGAGCGTATCGATCGCGCTGTTCGAAGGAGAATTCGTCAAGACCGGAATGATCGATCAGCGCTTCTTTCATGCCCTTCGCAGGTTATTCGAGCTTAAGCCGAAATGCTCGACGCCGCAGCTGCACATGGTCTCCCGGCCCGAGGTGGAGACCCTGCTGGCCGAGGCTTCAGGGTTTATTGACACAGTGGAACGGGTGGTCGGAGATCGTTAGACCTGGACGGCAGGAACAAAAGCATTGACGATTGAGCGCAGCGCCGATATACTATGCACGTTTTTCATAATTTCACTATCTGAAAGGCTAAAAGGGGGAATCATGGCGGAAAAGAAAAGCGATATCTTAAAGAACATTCTCATTAATCTCGGGGTCCTGCTTGTCCTTGTCGGCGCTACGGCAGTAAAAGGGGACACGGCCTTCTTTGTCATCGGCCTGGTCCTTTTGGCGGTCCAGACCTTTGAGCTCCCGTCGGTACAGCCTAAAAAACTGGTGATCGCCGAGATCATCCTTGCGGCGACGCTGGCTATTGGCGCAGTCACTCAACTGACCGGCACGCATGCGGTCAGGATCCAGCAGATCTTTCTGGTCGTCCTGCTGCTGGGAGCGCTCCTGATCATCGTGGAATCCACCCGGAAGTACGCCGACCTGTAAATGCGATCACCTGTCCGGGGCCTCTTTGCGGGCCCCGGACGAATTCCTTTCTGGATTTTTCCCCATGCGTCTGGTATAGTGTCAAATCCGATTTCCGTTCATACTCCAGGGGCCCCCGGCAACAGGTCATAGCGCATGAAGGCTGCAGCTCTATCCCATAAAAAGACAGCGACCAGGCGGTACAACGCTTTCGGGCAGTATATGAAGGAGTTGTACCACCAGCCGGTCTACAAGGTGAACGTGGACGCAGGATTCACCTGCCCCAACCGGGACGGCAGTGTGGCCACGGGCGGCTGTATTTACTGCAATAACGACAGCTTCAGGCCGTCGGCCTGCACGAGCACTGCATCGCTCAAGGAACAGATCGCCAAGGGCATTCCCTATCTCCGTTCCCGCTACGGAGCGGAGCAGTTCATCGTCTACTTTCAACCCTACACGAATACCTATGCTTCCGTTGATATCCTCGAGGGGCTCTATCGCCAGGCTCTCGATAACCCGGGCGTTGTGGGGCTCGCCATCGGGACCCGCCCTGACTGCGTGGACGAGGAAAAGATCGCGCTTTTGGAACGGTTGGGCCGCGATCATTTTATCCTGGTGGAATACGGGCTTCAGTCTATCTACGACAAGTCGCTGAGGTTCATCAACCGGGGACATGACTACGCCTGTTTCAAACATGCTCTGGAACTGAGCACGGGCAGGGGTATCCATCTCGGGGCGCACCTTATCCTCGGTTTCCCGACGGAAACGCGGGAAGAGATGCTCGGTATGGCCGATGAGCTGTCAGAACTTCCCCTTGAGTTCCTCAAGATCCATCAACTGCAGGTGGTCAGGGAAACGGCGCTTGCCGACCTTTATGCGGAACGGCCCTTTCCGACCTTCGGCTATGATGAATACATAGAAATGCTGTCTGATTTTCTGGAGCGGTTGTCTCCGGAAATCGTGCTGCAGCGGCTTTTTGCCGCCGCTCCCGATGAGATTCTCATTGCTCCGGTCTGGAACAAGACCCGCAGCGAACTGCTGAACGACCTGGACGCGCATATGGCGCGGAAGGGCGCGTTCCAGGGCAGGCAACGTCTGCGGTAAACTGAAAGAGTTCGATAAGGACAAAAGATACTGCGATGCACCACTATAAGGAGCTGCCATGATCGATCTTCACACTCATTCTCTTTTCAGCGACGGCGTGCTGGTGCCGTCGGAGCTGGTGCGCCGGGCGGTCATGAAGGGCTACGAAGTGATCGCCATAACCGACCACGCTGATGCCTCCAACCTTGACTTTACCATCCCGCGGGTGGCCGCAGCATGCAGGGAACTGAACCGCCGATGGAAGATCATCGCGCTGCCGGGAATCGAACTGACGCACATTCCGCCGGAAACCTTCGCCGAACTGACCCGGAAGGCGCGCTCCCTCGGCGCAGCCGTCGTGGTAGCCCATGGAGAGACGCTGGTGGAGCCGGTCCATCCCGGCACGAACCGTGCTGCTATCGAGGCGGGAGTGGATATTCTCGCCCATCCCGGGCTGATCACGAAGGATGAAGCGGAGCTCGCTGCGCAGAGGGGCGTTCATCTCGAGATATCATCGCGCAAGGGCCACAGCCTTTCCAATGGATACGTGGCGAAGATGGCCGTTGAAACCGGTGCGAAACTCGTGATCGACACGGATACCCATGAACCGGGCGACCTGATCACCAAGGAGTTCGCGGAGACCGTGCTGAGAGGCGCCGGTCTGGCAAGTGAGCAGATCACCGTCGCGTTCAGGAACTCGAAGGAACTGTCGGTGGTGGCGCTGGAAAGGTTTAAGAAGAGCTCGTAACGATCGTACTGATTCCGCATCGGATAAAAAAAACCGGTGAATTCCATCTGAGGAGGTCGCACGGATGCAAACAATAAAGAAAAAAGGTTTTTCCCCGTCAAAGAAATCGGAGCCGCAGCTCATGACCATGGCGAACAAGGCCCTTGATCTCGTTTCACTGCACCAGAAGAACCTTACGCGGGCGGCCGTTGTCCTGGCCGCAGTGGTCGTCATTGCCGCGGGTTATACGCTGTTGCAGTCCAGCAACGACAAAAAAGCCTCGGCAATGCTTGCCGCTGCACAGGGGTTCTATCAGGAGCAGGCGGCCGGCGCTGCGCCTGATTATGCCAGAGCGCTCGAAGGGTATCGCGATGTGTTCAAGAAGTATCCGCGCACGACGAGCGGCGCAATCGCCCAATTCTACATCGGCAACTGTCTCGTACAGCTCAACCAGCCCGCCGAGGCCCTTCGGGAATACGAGGCCCTTGCCAAAAAGAAATTCGTAGATAAGGGGCTGGCCGGACTGGCCTACCAGCGTATGGGGTACGTGTATAGTGCGCTGGGCAAACAAACTGAAGCCATAACGTCGTTCGAGCAGGCAGAGGCGGTTCTCGGGCCGGGGCTTGCCACGGTGGAACTGGCCAAATTGTACGAACGGTCAGGGAACGGAGCGGAAGCGCAGAAGAAGCAGAAGGTGATCGCTGAAAAGCTCGGCGGTACCACCTTTGCGCCTGCGGTACAGGGCGCTGCTGCTTCGGGCGCGGCTGCGCCTCCTGCACCGGGACCGGCTGGTAAATAAGCGTGCCGGGAAAGCTTCCGATCATGAAGGCGGGTCCTTTTTTCCGGACCATACGGGCGACTCTGATCGTTTCCCTACTGGGAGGGGCTGCGTGCTCTTCCGGAGCCCCTCAGCTCGTGATCGAAGAACCTGAGGCCAAACTGTCACCCGTCATACTGGGCGTTGTCTCCGTGTTCATGAAGATCGTGAATTCCGGGAACGGTGACGACCGGCTCCTGTCGGCCCGTACTGATATCCCTGGAACGCTGACGGAACTGCATGACGAAGAAGACGGGAAAATGAAGACGGTCACCAGCATGGATATCCCTGCGAACAGCACATTGGTGCTGAGGCCGGGCGGACAGCATCTTATGATATTCAAATTGCCGCGTACCCTGCAAACGGGGTCGGAGCTTCGTATCGTTCTGACCTTTAAACGCTCCGGCGAAAGAACCCTGCTCATAAAGTTAACAGAGTATGCAACAAAGGCCCCGCGGACGCGCAATCATTGATGTAAAATTATAATTTGAAGTTGACGGCGTTGTTATCCCTGTGTTAGTGTATCGCACGAGAAGAAATCCTCTAATCAAACTTCAAGGAGGTGCCAGGGACAACGTGCTACAGAAGTATTATCTTGAAGAACTACTTTGGTGAAGTTAAATAATATTCTAAAGGGGAGGAACAGTATGAAAAAGGTTTTGGTTGTATTGACCATATGCGCAGTTGTTGTTATGGGCTACCTTGCTTTTACGACCGTTGACTCGACAACGCCGGTCGCTACCGCGGCGGGCACCACCTACAGCGGCACGACCTATGTCGCCGGTATGGGCGGCCACTTTGCCAAGGCCGAAGTGACCATCGACCCGAGCAATGAAAATGAGCCGATCAAAGTGACCAACCTTGACCGCATTGTTATCGGGGACAAGAAGACCCATCCGACCCATGACGCACGTATCGATGTGAAAGACCGGAACACCATGTTCTGGTCGACCTATGTTCTCGACCCGAAAGGCAAGCAGCATGTAGGCAAGTCCGACCTCAAGACCGGCAACGTGATCAAGGATGTGGCCATGGACCCCGATGCCAGCGCAGGTGGATCGAAGCCGCCGCTCTTTTGCGCATCCGGCCAGAGCAATGGTTCCTACATGCCGGTTTTCATGGGCCAGGAAGGTTATGTCGATGTCTATGACAAGGCCACGATGAAACACAAGGAGCGGGTATGGGTGAGCGACCTGGGCTATGAAAAGGGGAAGTACAAGTTCACGCACGGCATTAACTCTCCCGACATGAAGACTTTCCTCCTGGTGCTCAATCAGGCTGCAGGCGGCAAGGGCAACGGTTCGATCGACTTCATCCTTGTGGATATGGCAAAGCTTGAAAAGGGAAAGTTTAAGCAGCTCGCCAAGAACACGCTGAAGGGTGCGCCGGACAAGACCATCACCTTCCGCCAGTACTTCTCGAACGACGGCACGCGCATCTACCAGTCTGCAGGCGACCGTCTCTGGGTGCTTGATGCAAAGACCCTGGCGCTGATCGACGAGAAAATGATGCCGGAAGGAAACCAGATCCACGATGCACAGACCACGCCTGATGACAAGTATGCCATGCTGACGGTTCGTACCGTGACAGCCGGCTGCGATGCCGACGGCAGGGCTATCGTAAAAGAGGGCAAGGGCGTTGACATCACCGACGGCACGCTCATGCTCTACGATGCTGACGCGAAGAAGCTGAACGTGAAATCCACCTCGGTCTGCCTGGAATGCCATAAGGGTATGGGCCTCGGCGACAAGAATGCCGTTCTGTGCGGCCTTGACACCAACTGGAAGTAGTAGTATAAATACAAACAGCTGATACGTCCTGACCTTCTCTGCGGGATATTCCGCAGAGAAGGTTTTTATTTGCCTCCAAAACCCTATGTCTGATCAATTTACGCTCTCATCCATGGCTTTTCGCAACCTCCGCCGCCGGCCCCTCCGGACCGGCATCCTCGTGGCGGCGCTGTCCCTGATGGTGGCCGCTCTCGTTTTTGCCCTCTCCTTTGTCACCCGCGTGAATTCGAGCATCAAGCTGACGTCGGACCGACTTGGCGCCGATCTGCTGATCGTGCCTACGGGAGCCCGGGGAGGGGCTGAGGACATCCTGGTAGAGAACCGTGCCACGTCCTTCTATATGAACAAGTCCTTCGTGGACCGGATCAAAAAGATCGAGGGGATTGATAAGGTTTCCGCGCAGACCTATCTGGTAACGCTCACCGGCCTTTGCTGCTCCGTCCCGTCCTCCATGGTCGTTGCCTTTAACCAGGAGACCGATTTCATTGTTTCGCCCTGGATGAAAGACAAACTGGGGCGGAAACTGCGAAAAGGGGAGGCCATAGTCGGCAGCGAATCGGCCTTTAATATCAATCTCGGACTGGTGGAGATGGAGGCAAAGCTGTTCGGCAGCGTGTTCAGCATGGTTGGCGTACTGGACAAAACCGGCTCGGGCCTCGATACGGCGGTGTTCATCAGCGATGAGAATATCGCAGAGATCGTCAAGAACAGCGATGCTGATATCAAGCCCGACCAGATATCGGTGATCTTTGCCAAGCTCAAAAAAGACGCGGACCCCTATATGGTCATGTCCGAGATCGAGAACAACATCATTGAGCTGGACGTGGTGATGCGCAAGGACATCGGCAAGAGCCTGATTACGACCCTGGGGGACATCAGCAAGATCTTCTATCTCACCATGGTCCTTTCAACAATCCTTTCGCTCTTCCTGGTCTGGGCGATCTTTACCGCCATTGCGAACGAGCGGACGCGTGAGGTAGGCATCATGCGCGCTCTGGGGGCGAAGGAAAAGCACGTAGTCACCTTGTTCCTCTTCGAGGTCCTGGTGCTCGGCGCCATAGGGAGCATTGTCGGTATTGTCGCGGGGACCTCGCTGACGCTCATCATGGCGCAAAGTTTTTCGATCCTGAAGAACCTCCCGGTAGATCTCACGAACTTCACCCGCACGGTCATCGCTTTCGCCGGGTTGTTGTTCGGAACCGGCATTTGCGTGCTCGGTGCGTTGTCGCCGGTGCAACGGCTTAAAAAACTGGAACCCCTGCTCGTGATCAAACAGGAGTAATTCGTGCCGCAGATCATTGTTGAAAATATTACCAAGACCTACCTGGTGGATACAGCTCCCATCGATGCCGTTCGTTCCGTTTCGATGCGGATCGAGAAGGGGGATTTCATCTCGATCGTCGGACATTCCGGGTCGGGCAAAACGACCTTGCTGTCCATGATCGGTGGAATTACCCGCCCCTCCTCGGGAAAAATCCTGTTCGAAGGCGAGGATATCTACGAGCTGGCAAGCGACCGGGTTTCTGAATACCGCTGTGAAAAGATCGGATTTATGTTCCAGTTCGCCAGTCTTCTTCCCATACTCACGGTCAAGGAGAACCTTCTGCTGCCCACAGTCTTCAGACCGCGTCCAGCCGGGCGGGAAGCGGCGAAAGCCGAGGAACTGCTTCATCTGGTGGGCCTCACGGAAAAGATCAATGTCTATCCTGCGCAACTGTCGGGCGGACAGCAGCGGCGGGTCGCGATCGCCCGGGCTTTTATGAACGACCCTGCCCTGGTGCTGGCCGATGAGCCCACGGGAGACCTCGATGAAGAGACGGAAGGGGATATGATGCGTTTTTTTAAGACCATGAATGAGTCCAAAGGGGTCACGTTCATCATGGTCACCCATAATACCGACCTGGCGAAGCAGACAAAACAGCATCTCCGCATGAACCAGGGGACCCTGCAGACCGTCTGAGTCATTGATTGTACGGATTGAGACAAATAAAAAGGCCGGGATCGCTCCCGGCCTTTTTTCATTTAAACGTTCTTCTTTTCAGATCTGATCAGAGTCGACGATGAGCTTGATCTTCTGGCCCGCCCGCACCGATCTCCCCAGGCCCTTGTTCCACTCCCTGATATCCGAGACCGTTACATTATGATTTCGTGCGATGCCGCCAAGTGTCTCGCCTCTCCGGACGCGGTACAGGATGTCCTGCAGTTTACTGCCCTGGTTGATGGTCAGGTAGCTTAAGTCCTGGGTTTTGCTGTTCAGGTCGAGCGGGATAAGGATATGTTTGCCTGGAATGACGCGGTCTTTTTTAAGCCCGTTGATGTCGCGGAGCGCCTCGGGAGTCGTATTGTATTTCCTGGCAAGGACGGCCAGGGTCTCTCCTTTTTGCACCAGGTGCCGCTCCCATTTGATCTTCTGTTCAGCAGGGATAGCCGCATAATTCTCAAGAAAAATATCTTTTCTGCCGTTGGGGATCCGCAGAACATAGCGGGCATATTGAGGCGGCGTCACCCATCGTTTGATCTCGGGGTTCAATTCCTTGACCTCTTCATAGGTGCAGTTGGCGCACCGGGCGATCAAACGGAGGTCCGTGGACTGGTCGACCACAACCTCGTCGAAATTGAACGGTTCGATGCTGGTGACGCTGAATCCATAGGCCTCGGGATTCTTGGCAAGGATGGTCGCGGCCATGTACTTGGGAACGTAGTTCTTGGTCTCCTTGCGTATGTAGCGCGATGCCCTCAGGTCCCAGAAATCATCGGATCGCGTCCGGAGCACCGCACGCTGGACCTTTCCGGCGCCGGCATTATACGATGCCAAGGCAAGAGGCCAGGACCCGAAGAGGTTGTGAAGGTCCTTCAAATGCTCTGCCGCCGCCATGGTCGACTTGATCGGATCCTTGCGCTCGTCGATCCACCAGTCGATCTTGAGACCGTACAGTTTGCCCGTGGCGGGCATGAACTGCCAGGGGCCCACGGCCTTGGCCCAGGAAACAGCATAGGGATTGAATCCGCTTTCGATCATGGCCACGTACACCAGGTCTTCAGGGAGGTTCTTTTCCTTGAAAATATCCTTCATGACCGGAATGTACCGCGCAGAGCGGTCGAGCCAGCGCTGGAATGTATCCCGTCCGCGGGTTTTGAAATACTCGAGATGGTTCTCGACGCTGTCGTTCAGGATCATGGGGATGTGATAGGGCTTCTCTTCAGCATCCTCATCCACGAGCTCTTCAAGCTGTGCTATGTCTTCGGTTGGCGGCTTAAGCTGGGAGGGGATCGTTGTCTGGGGGGCCTGATTTGCAAGCGTCTGGGCCTGCAGCGAGGCGGACGACAGTACCGCGAGCATAACGACCAAAAATTGGATAAAACCGCTTTGCATGAATCCTCCGTTGTCTTTAGTATTACCCTATTCATGTTTAATTGTCAATAGTGAAAATTGATAAAAAACCCTGATTGATCAAGCTGTTACGTCTAAATGCCTGATTCGACTAGGTAAAATGGTACAGGCATTTATTTTCCTTGTTCTTGTAATTCTGCATCATGTTCTGTATTATCCTGCATTATGAAGACCGCCTTTGTTGATGAAGTTTTTTCGTCTGTGCAAGGTGAGGGGCCCCGGCTCGGAGAGCGGCATATTTTCGTCCGATTTCAGGGCTGCCATATCCGATGCCGCTTTTGCGACACGCCGGCCGCACTGCAGCCAAAGGGCGCTGTCTGCCGGCCGCAGCGGTCGCTCGTCTCTTTTGAACGTGAAGCCGTTGACAATCCGATGACCGCCCAACAGCTTTCGGAGTTATGCGCGCGTCTTGTTGTTCCCGGCCGGTCCCGGCAGGTACTGAGCCTCACCGGCGGCGAACCGCTGCTCCAGCGGGATTTTTTATCAGCATGGCTTCCGCGGATGAGGCCTTTGTTCAGGATCTATCTTGAAACGAACGGCATCCTGTTCGAAGCGCTGCAGCAGGTCGTCGATCTCATCGATGTGGTGAGCATGGACATCAAACTTCCTTCTGCCACCGGGCTGCATCCCTTCTGGGAAGAACACCGGAAGTTCCTTGCCGCCTGCCGCGGGAAGGAGTGTTTTGTAAAAGCTGTCGTTACCGGCGACACCTCCGAGGCCGATATCATTACTGCCGCCGGGATCATTGCAGGGGTCGATCCCTCAATTTCTCTTATCCTCCAGCCGGCCACCGGGAACGCGGCACCGGAGCCGGCCCTGCTCCTTGCTTTCCAGGAAACAGCGATGGGGATACTGAACGACGTGCGGGTGATCCCGCAAGTGCACCTGATGCTGCAGGTCCCCTGACAAAAAAGTGCTTTGTTTCTTGACAAAATCAGCTGTCCGTTTATAATCAGGACAGTACGAGGCCGCTTCGGGGGCCTTATTTCTGAGGACCGGCAACAACCGGAGCAACTATTTTCTATGGATAATCTGGAGCTCTTACACCATACCATGCTGTTCAAGGGATGCAGCGACGAGGAACTTGAACTTGCGCTGGGCCTTTTCCAGGAACGCCAGATAAAATCGAACACGACCATCTTTACGGAAAACATGCCCGCGGAGGCGCTCTACATCATCAAGAGCGGAAGCGTCAGGATCTCGGTCATGGCCGGTGACGGGCACGAGCGAGGTTTGCTGCTGCTTGCGCCGGGAGAGTTCTTTGGCGAGCTTGCGCTGATACAGGGAGAAGGACGTCTGGCGACGGCAAAGTCCGAAGGGCAAACGGAACTGTTGACGCTCACCCGGAAGGACTTTCAGGCGCTGCTTGACCTGGACCCGCGGACCGGCTCCCGTCTTCTGATGACGATCACCAAGCTGCTTGCAATGCGCATACGGGCCTACGGCGACCGTTTTAGGAATCTGCTTACCGCATGATCCTTGCGGGGATCGATATCGGTACCAATAGTATCCGTCTTCTCATTGCCGAAACCGGCCCCGGCGCGTTCCGCCAGTTATATTCGACGCGCAGGACCACCCGCCTCGGCAAAGACCTCGACCGCACCGGCATGCTGTCGCCCGATGCCATGGCGCGGTCCCTATCCGCCCTCATCGAATTCAGCGCCTGTATTCATCGTTTTTCAGCCGTTCAAACCTCGGCAATCGGCACCAGTGCACTCCGGAACGCCTCGAACGCGCATACTTTCATTGCGGACGTGCGGCAGCGAACGGGTATCGATATCAGCGTCATCAGCGGCGAGGATGAAGCGCGGCTCACCCTCCGGGGAGTAAAGAGCGCGCTGCAGGAGGAGGGGATGAAAGCCGATGCGCTGGATTCGGCGCTGGTCATTGATATCGGCGGCGGCAGCACCGAGTTCATCGTTACCAGCGAAGGCAGCAAGCCCCTGGTGCAGAGTCTGCCCCTGGGCGCGGTCTATCTGTCCGAACGATACAGTACCGCTGATCCGACTGGAGCGGACGCGCTTGCTGCGATTCGGCAGGCCGTCCGGAGCGAACTGGACAAGGCAGAGCAGAGCGGACCGGCATTGCCGCACGCTGCAGGGGATCGGCCGCAACAGCTCATCGGGACCGCTGGCACGATCACGACCCTGGCCGCCATGGACCAGGCCATGACCGTCTATGATCCTGCCAGGATCAATGGATCGGTCCTTACGCGCGGCGCCGTGGACAGGATCGTGCTAACACTGGTCCGCTCCACCTCGGCAGAACGGCGCACGCTGGCCGGTCTGGAACCCGGGCGCGAAGACATCATTCTCCCTGGCGCGATCATCACGCAGGAAATAATGGAACGCTACGCATACCGGGAAATGCTGGTCAGCGACTGGGGCCTGCGTGAAGGCATTATCGTGGACCTCTTGACAAGACGATCGTGATACATTTGTGCGGATCATTATCCGCCGGCCGCAGAGGCGGAGAACTACGCATCAATAAAAAACATAAAGGACACGGAACGATATGCAGGAAACACGCATTCTGGTCATGGATGACGAAGCACAGGAGCGGAACAGGATCGTAACCTTCCTGGCGGACAGGAAATTCGAAGTTCTGGGGGTCGGCAGCGTTGCCGAGGCCATGGAAACGATCAAGCGGGAGCGGTTCGATCTGTTCCTTACCGATTGTAATATCCCCGGCGTCGATGCGCTCAGGACGTCGGGCGAAGCGCGCAAGCTCAATCCCGACATGGCCGTCATCATTATGACCTCCTTCGGCACCATCGAGACGGCGGTGAAGGCGATCAAGGCCGGGGCCTATGATTATCTTCCCAAGCCCATCGACCTGGAACAGCTGGCCCTCCTGGTCGAACGAATCTCGGAGCGTCAGAACCTTATCCGCGAGAACTCTGAACTGAAAGAACAGCTGCGCGAACGGTATAAGTTCGACGAGATCGTGAGCACCAGCCACGCCATGGAAGAGGCGCTGAACCTCGCCGGCCGCGTGGCAACAAGCAATGCCACGGTGCTGCTGCGGGGAGAGAGCGGTACGGGCAAGGAACTGGTAGCCAAGGCGATCCATTACCACAGCCTGCGGGCGAACGCTCCGCTTATCAAGGTCAACTGCGCAGCGCTCCCCGAGAACCTGCTCGAAAGCGAGCTCTTCGGCCATGAAAAGGGAGCCTTTACCGGCGCCTCGGCAAAGCGCATCGGACGGTTCGAAGCAGCTGACACCGGGACCATCTTTCTCGATGAGATCGGCGAACTGACGCCGGGAATGCAGGTGAAGCTGCTGCGGGTGCTGCAGGAACGGGAGTTCGAACGCATCGGCGGCAACCAGACCATCAAGGTCGACGTTCGCGTGATCACGGCAACGAACCGCGACATCGAAAAGGACATTCGCGAGGGGAAGTTCCGGGAGGACCTCTACTACCGGCTGAACGTGGTGTCCGTGGTCATTCCGCCGCTGCGCGACCGGAAGGAAGACATCCCGGCATTGATGGAGCACTTTATCAAGAAATACGCGGAAGAGAACAAAAAGGCGATCTCGGGCGTGGCAGCGGAGGCACGGGACCTCTTGATGCGGTATGCCTATCCGGGAAACGTGAGAGAGCTGGAAAACTTCATCGAACGCGCCGTGGTGCTGGCGAAACGGGGGACGATCACGAGCGCAGACCTTCCGCTGCATCTCCAGGGCGCCGGCAACGATGACCCGGTCCCCGCTGTTCCGTCACAAGGACAGCTCAATGAAACGCTTGATACCGTAGAACGGGGGCTGATCCTGGATGCTTTGAAAGGGTCCAACGGCGTCCAGACGCGCGCCGCAGAACGGCTCGGCATCAGTGAGCGGGTGCTGCGGTACAAACTGAAAAAATACAAGATCTGAGAACGGGAGAAAGCAATGCGCGCAGACGGCAGAAAAGCGGATGAACTTCGCAAACTGAAGATCACCAGAAATTATCTCAAAACAGCCGAGGGTTCGGTCCTGATCGAGTTCGGCGATACGCGCGTGCTCTGCACGGCCACGGTGGAGAACTCGGTCCCTCCTTTTCTCAAGGGCAAAGGGACCGGATGGGTCACGGCGGAATATGCCATGCTTCCCCGCTCGTCGACCCAGCGGATCTCGCGCGAGCGGAGCAAGGTCGGCGGCCGCACCCATGAGATCCAGCGGCTCATCGGACGGTCCCTGCGATCGGTCGTGGATATGAAGGCCCTGGGCGAACGGACTGTGCTCATCGACTGCGACGTGATCCAGGCGGATGGCGGCACCCGAACGGCTTCCATTACAGGCGCCTATATTGCGCTGGTGGACGGGCTCCGGCGCGCAAAAAAACAGGGGATGATCACGACCATACCCGTCACGGACTACCTTGCGGCGATCAGCGTCGGGATCGTAGGCGGCAAGCCCATGCTCGATCTCTGCTACACCGAGGACTCCACTGCCGAGGTCGATATGAACCTGGTCATGACCGGCAAGGGCGGGATCGTTGAGGTGCAGGGCACGGCGGAAGGCGAACCCTTCTCAAAGGCCGAGCTCAACAAACTTATTGCTCTTGGTGAGAAGGGGGTCAAGGCCCTTATCAAAAAGCAGCAGGAGCTGTTGGGAAAAGCCTAGCAGGCCAATGGAAAAGTCTTCTTGCTGTATTTGCGAGCGCGGTGTTTAGACGAGGGTGGAGAACTGCCAGTCCTGCACATTATGGTAGAGGCAGTTGGAAATTTATCCGCATGCTGCGCGGCTAAGCGATGATTTGCCCAAAAAAGCTCCTATCCTTTGTCTCTTTTGTCTCTTTTTTTAACCCTACCGCCCGTTTCCCCAACAGAAAGAGCATTAAAAAACGGTACCCGTAAGCAGGGGGTACCGTTCACTGGAAGGCCACAG